>JBBRPN010000015.1:0-43675 GCA_038227925.1 Caulobacterales bacterium
GCGGTTTGCGGCGACTGCCGGCGCGCGAAACCCTGGAAGAGCAGGATGGCGATGGGCGAGAACGCCACCACCATCCCGAGAATCGTGTAGCCGTGGCCGGCCCCATCGACCCGGAACAGGAAGGCGCGGGCGGGCGCGTAATTGCCCGTCACCCAGGCCAGGGCGGCCGACAGCACCAGTCCCAGCGCCACCTTGTTGTAGACGCCGAGCATGAAGGCCCGCAGGCCCGCATCCACCGCCATGTCCGGCGCGGCGGCCGTTTCCGGCCGGACCAGCCCGCGGTCAAAGTCGCTCATCTTGATAGGAACCCTTATGTCTTGCGCCCCGGTTGGGCGCTCAGGCGTCAATATCGTCCTCGCCGCGCCCCCGTGCAAGGCAGTCGTGCATTACCGCTCGTTAACGCTGCGTGAGCGCTACTCCGACCGCAGGGTCGCCGCCGGGCGTTTGCCGAGCGCCTGCAGCGCCGCCAGCACGCCGCCCAGTCCCGCCAGAGCCGCCGCGCCGCCGACCAGCGCCGCCACGCCGGTCCAATCGACGCTCCAGGTCGTTTCGAACACCTTGACCACCACCGGCCACGCCGCACCATAACCCAGGGCGACGCCGGCCACTCCGGCGATGGCCCCCACCGCGCCATACTCGGTGGCGTAGAGGCCGAGAATCTGACTGCGGCTCGCCCCCAGCACCTTCAAGGTCGCCGCCTCCTTGGCCCGGGCGCGGGCCCCGGCGGCGATCGCCCCGGCCAGGACCAGGAGGCCGGCCAGAGCGGCCACCGCCGCCGCCCCGCGGATGGCGAGGGCCAGGCGGTCGAACAGGTCGGCGGCCGCCTCCAGCGCCTCGCGCACACTGATCACGTTCACCTGTGGAAAGGGGACGCCCAGGGCCAGGGTGGCGCGCCGCTCCTCCGCCTGGGTGGCCCTGGCGATGGCGATGTCGCCAAGATTGGCGCCCTCCAGGGCGGCCGGATCGAGGATGGCAGGAAAGTTGGCCCCGAAGCCGGCGAAATCGACCTTGCGCAGGACGGCCACCCGGGCGTCGATCTGGCGGCCGAGCACCGCCAAGGTCACCTCGTCGCCGAGCTTCACGCCGGCGCCCTTGGCGGCGTCGGTGGACAGGGCGATCAGCGGCGCACCGCGATAATCCGGCCTCCACCAGGCGCCCTTGACGACACCCGCGTTCAGCGGCTGGCGGCCGAGGGCCGAAAGATCGATGTCGTTGTCGTAGGCCCAGCGGTCGGCGGAGTCGATACGGGCGCGATCCACCGCCTGGCCGCGCACGGCCACGATTCGCCCGGTGACAAAGGGCGCGCGCAGATAGTCGCCGGCCGTTAGGGGCCGGCCAAAGGCGCGGGCGAGCGCGATGTCGAAGCCGGTCCCTCGGCCGGCGGGAATCCCGGTGAACACCAGGGCCGGGGCGGTGCGCGGCGCGACTTGGGTCACCTCGGCCAGCAGGCTCGACTGGATCAGCACCACCGCCGCGAGCAGCGCCACCCCCAGTCCGATGGCCGGGGCCGCCGTCCTGGCCGCGGACCTCGGGCCGGCGAGGTTGGCCAGGCCGATCCTCAGCGGTCCCCGCGCGCCGCCCCGCAGCCGCCCGGCCAGGAGAGCCGCGCCGGTTCCCAGCGCCCGCAGGGCCGCGAAAGCCACGGCGACCGCGCCGATCATCGCCCCGGCGGCGAGTGGCGTCGGAGCGGTGACCACGGCCAGAGCCGCCAGGCCGAGCGCGGCGATGAGGGCGCCCAGCATTTCCACGCCAAACGCTGGCCGCGCAACCGGCTCATGGCGGAACAGGGCCGCCGGCGCCGTGGCGCGGGCGCGCGCCAGGGGGATCAGTGAGAAGGCGGCGGCGGCCAGCAGGCCAAAGGCGCCGGCCTTGGCCAGCGGCCAGGGATAGAGGGCGAACAGGGCCGGAAAGGGAAGCTGGTCCTTGACCAGTTCGCCGAGCAGCAGAGGCGCCGCCGCCCCGACCGCCAGGCCGATGACGACACCGAGCCCCGCCAGCGCGCCGATCTGGATCGCATAGACATCGCGCACCAGGGCGCCGGGCGCGCCCAGGACCTTGAGCACGGCGATGTCCGGCGTCTTGGCCTCCAGGAAGGCGGCGACCGCGCCGGCGACGCCGAGGCCCCCGGCGACCAGGGAGGCCAGGCCGATGAAGCCCAGGAAGTATTCGAGCTGGTCGAGCAGGCGGTGGACTCCCGGAGCCGCGTCGCCGCGGTCGCGTATGCGAACCCCGCCGCTCGACGGACCGGGGCGCAGCGCCTTCTTCAGCGCCGCCTTGACGCCCGCCAACCGCGCGCCGGGCGGCAGGGCGATGCGGGCGGTCTCGCCGAACGGCAGGCCAGGGCCGAGAAAGCCGCCGGCTTCCACCGCCGCCAGGCGGGTGAGAACGCGCGGCCCCAGGGCGAAACCCCGCGACAGCCGATCGGGCTCGGCGATCAGGACCGCCCGGGCCACCATCGGCACGTTGCCGACCAGGAACTTGTCGCCGAGCTTGAGGCCCAGCCGGTCGAGGAGAGCCTTTTCCACCGCCGCGCCCTGAGCGCTGCCCACGGACGCCAGCGCCTGGGCCAGACTCGAGGCCCCCGCCAGTTCGACCTTCCCGGCCAGCGGATAGTCGGCGCTTACTCCCCGCAGCTCCACCAGCCGCCGCGCGCCCGACGGCGCCTGGGCCATGGCCTGGGCGGCGACCGCGTAATCGACCCGGCCGGCGCGTTGAAGGGCGGCCCGCTCGGCGGGCGTGAACCGACGCTCTCCCAGGCTGACGGCGATGTCGCCGCCCAGGATTTCGCGCGCCTGCGAGGCGAGGCCGGCCCGGAAGGCCTGGGCCGTCGATCCGGCCGCCGCAATGGCGCCGACGCCCAGCGCCAGACAGGCCAGGAAGATGCGAAAGCCGCGCACCCCGGCGCGCAGTTCGCGAAGCGCCAAGCGTAGGCAGAGCGGCACTCAGGTGTCCTTGATCATGGCGCCGTCGGCCATGCGCGCCCGCCGGTCGGCGCGCGCGGCCAGGGCCTCGTCGTGGGTGACCAGCACCAGGGCGGCGCCGCTCTCCCCCGCCAGGGCAAACATCAGATTGGCCACGGCGGTTGCGTTGGCCGCGTCGAGATTGCCGGTGGGTTCGTCGGCGAACAGCAGCCGGGGCCGGGGCGCCAGGGCGCGGGCCAACGCCACCCGCTGCTGCTCGCCGCCGGAAAGCTGGTGAGGATAGTGGCGCGCCCGCTGGCCCAGGCCCACCCGCCCTAGCCAGTCGCGCGCGGTCGCCATGGCCGCCCGCTCGCCGGCGATCTCCAGAGGCGTGGCGACGTTCTCCTCGGCGGTCATGTTGGCCAACAGGTGAAAGGACTGGAAGACCAGCGCCACTCGCCCCCGGCGAAGGCGGGCGCGGGCGTCCTCGCCCAGCCTCGCCAGATCCTCGCCCAGCAGCCGCACCGTTCCGGCGGTCGGCCGTTCCAGCCCGGCGGCCACCGCGATCAGCGAGGACTTGCCGCAGCCGGAGGGTCCGACCACGGCCACCCGCTCGCCCGCCGCCACGGTGAAATCGACCCCCCGCAGGATGTTCACTGGCCCCGCGCCCGAGGTCAGGGTCAAACAGACGCCCTCCAGGCGCAGCGGCGCGGGCGGGCCCTGGCCCGGCGAACGGCCATCGGTCGTTTTGAGGCGGGTCAAGATTTGCCTACATAAGGCCCGTCCATGCTAACGCCATCCAAAACCTCGCCGACTCGACGCCTCGTGTTGGCGGGCGCCCTGGTCGCGACCTTCGCCGGAACGGCGCGGCCGGCGCCGGCGGCCCGGCGCAAGGTGGTCACCCTGCTCGGCGATTCGATCACCGCCGGCTATGGCCTGCCCGCCGCAGCCGCCCTTCCCGCCAGACTGCAAACCTCCCTGGCCGCGATCGGCGTCCCAGCCCTGGTGCGCGGCGCGGGGGTCAGCGGCGACACCAGCGCCGGCGGCCTCGCCCGCCTCGATTTCTCGGTCCAAGGCGACACCGAGGTCTGCGTCGTCGCCCTGGGCGGCAACGATCTGTTGCAGGGACTGGACCCCAGGGCCACCAAGGCCAACCTCACCCGCATCGTCGAACGGCTGAAGGCGCGGCGGATCGCCGTCGTGCTGGCCGGCATCGCCGCCCCCGCCGCCATCGGCGCCGCCTACGCCGGCGAGTTCAACGCCGTTTTCCGAGCGGTGGCCCGGGCCCAGCGCGTGGTCCTCTACCCCGATCTGCTGGCCGGCGTCGGCGGGCGCCCGGCCCTCAATCAGCGCGACGGCATCCATCCCGATGCGGCCGGCGTGAACATCGTCGCCGCCCGTCTGGCCCCGGTGGTGGCCCGCGCGCTCAAGGCGCGCCGGTGATTCGCCTGTTCACCGCCGTGGCCCTCCCTGATGATATCGGCCGCGCTCTGGCTCGGCGCCAGCAGGGACTGCCGGGGGCCCGCTGGCGGCCGGCCGAGAGTCTGCACATCACCCTGCGCTTCGTCGGCGATATCCCTGAAAACTTGGCCGACGATCTGGACGCCGAGCTGGCCGTGATCGGCGGCGCGCCGTTCGAGATCGCCCTTTCGGGGGTCGGCCAGTTCGGCGACGGCGAGGACGCCCGCGCGGTGTGGGCGGGGGTCGAGGACAGCGAGCCCCTGAGGCGGCTGGCGGGGCGCTGCGAGAGCGCCGCCCGCCGCGCCGGCTGCAAGGCCGCGTCGCGCGCCTGGCGCCCGCACCTCACCCTGGCCTATCTGCGCCGCCCCGATCCGACCCGCGTCGCCGCCTGGACCCAGGCTCACAATCTCCTCAGGTCGCCGCCGTTCCGCGTCGCCGCCTTCGGCCTCTACTCCACCCGGCGCACCGCCGCAGGATCCGTCTACCGCCTAGAGCGCGCCTATCCTCTAGCCTGAAACGGCGTGCTCCCGGAGCACGCCGAGCGGCGCGATGGCCAATAATTCCTCGTGGGTGGCCTCCAGCACCAGCGGCGGGGCGACGCCGGCGTCAAGCGCCTCCTTCCAGCGCGGGGCGCACACGCACCAGCGGTCTCCTGGGCGCAGGCCGGGGAAATCGAACTCCGGGCGGGGGGTGCACAGGTCGTTGCCGGCGTTCATCGAAAAGCGCAGGAATTCAGCCGTCATCACCGCGCAGACGGTGTGCATGCCGACATCGTCCGGGCCGGTCTCACAGCAACCGTTGCGGTAGAAGCCGGTGAGCGGCGTCGCCGAGCAGGACGCCAATGGCCCGCCCAGAACATTGCGCGCGGCCTCATCGTAGCGGATGGTCATGGCCCCTTATGACCCACGAACGGGCCGTCACGGAGCACCCGCCGAATGACCCCGGAGATTCGGCCGCGCCGAAGCGCTCTTTATCTGCCCGCCTCCAATCCGCGGGCGGTGGAAAAGGCGCACACCCTCCCATGCGACGTGGTCATCCTCGATCTGGAGGACGCCGTGCCGCCGGACGCCAAGGCGGCGGCGCGGGAGGCCGCCGTGACCGCCGTCCGGATCGGCGGGTTCGGCGTCCGCGAAGTGGTGGTGCGGGTGAACGCCCTGGCGACTCCATGGGGCCAGGACGATCTCGCCGCCATCGCCGTCGCCGGCCCGCACGCCGTGCTGGTCCCCAAGATCGCCGGACCGGCCGGCATCGCCGCCTACGACCGCGCGCTCGAAGTCGCGCCCGCGCAAACCCGGCTGTGGGCGATGATCGAAACCGCCCCGGCGATCCTGGCCCTGGACGCCATCGCCGCCCAGGCCGACGAGACCCGGCTCGCCGCCTTCGTCATGGGCGTCAACGACCTGGCCCGAGAGACGGGCGCGCGCCAGACGCCCGGTCGCGAGCCGTTCTGGACGGCGCTCTGCCTGGCCGTGACCGCCGCCCGAGCGCATGGCCTGGCCGTCCTCGATGGCGTCCACAACGAGATCGAGGATCTGGCGGCCCTGGAGGCGGCGTGCCGGCAGGGCGCGGACTTCGGCTTCGATGGCAAGACCGTGATCCATCCCAGCCATTTGGAAATCTGCAACCGCGCCTTCACCCCGGCGCCACAGGATGTGGACTGGGCCCGCGCCGTGATCGCCGCCTTCGCCGATCCGGCCAACGCCGGCAAGGGCGCGCTCAGGGTGGACGGGAGGCTGGCGGAGCTTCTGCACCGCGATCAGGCCGTGGCGCTGGTCGCCGTGGTCGAGGCCATCGCGGCGATCGGCCGGGCGTGAGGCATGATCGGCGCCGTCGCCATGGCCATCCTTCTGAGCGGCGCGCCGGCGCCGAACGGCGCCGATGTCGGCCTTCGAATCGCCGCCGCCGTGGCCACCGCTCAAAGCCTGCAGGGTCCACTCGACGGAGGGTGGGTGATTCGCGACGCCGCCGACCGGCCGCTCTACCGGTTCCAGATCGTCGATCCCGCCGGTGACCATGGGCCCTTGACCGGCGCCTGGCGCGATAGGCGCGGCGGCGCGAGAGCCGGGTTCATCGTGCGGATACGGCGAACAGGACGAACCCTTCGGCTGGAGTTCACCCCCGGCGGTCGCCCGCCCGTGACGCTGCGTCTGAGGAGCCGGGCGCCGGGCGTCTGGAGCGGCTGGATAATCGAAGACGGCGCGCGGCGGGCGGTCGTCCTGCGGCGAGGCTAGCGGCGCTTCCGCTGGCGCCTTGCCGCGCCTTGGCCGCCGGTCTAGACCGCGCGGCCGTCACGCCGCACAACCCGGAGAAATACATGGCTCGCGCGAAGATCGCCCTCATCGGGGCCGGCATGATCGGCGGAACCCTGGCGCATATCGCCGCCCGCGAGGCGTTGGGCGACATCGTCCTCTTCGATATCGTCGATGGCGTTCCCCAGGGCAAAGCCCTGGATCTCGACCAAGCGACGGCGGTCATCGGCGCCGACGTGACCTTGAAAGGAACCAGCGACTACGCCGACCTGGCGGGCGCCGATGTGTGCATCGTCACCGCCGGGGTGCCGCGCAAGCCGGGCATGAGCCGCGACGATCTGCTGGGCATCAACCTGAAGGTGATGAAGGCGGTGGGCGAGAGCCTCAAGGCCCATGCGCCGGACGCCTTCGTGATCTGCATCACCAATCCGCTCGACGCCATGGTGTGGGCGCTGCGGGAATTTTCCAACCTGCCGCACCACAAGGTCATCGGCATGGCCGGGGTGCTGGATTCGGCGCGCTTCCGCTATTTCCTGGCCGAGAAGCTGGGGGTGTCGATCCAGGATATTCACGCCTGGACCCTGGGCGGCCACGGCGACGACATGGTCCCCATGGTCCGCCATTCCACGGTCGGCGGCCTGCCCCTGCCCGAATGGGTGAACCAGGGCCTCCTCTCCCAGGACGACCTGGACGGTATCGTCAAACGCACCCGCGGCGGCGGCGGCGAGATCGTCGGCCTGCTGAAGACCGGCTCGGCCTTCTACGCCCCAGCCGAGAGCGCCATCGCCATGGCCAGGAGCTATTTGAAGGACGAAAAACGCGTGCTGCCCTGCGCCGCCTGGCTCACCGGCCAGTACGGGGTCAGCGGCGTCTACGCCGGCGTCCCGGTGGTGATCGGGGCGGGCGGGGCGGAGAGGATCGTCGAATTCCCCCTCGACGAGGCGGAAGCGGCCATGTTCGCCAAGTCCGTCGCCTCGGTCGAGGGCCTGATCGCCGCCTGCAAGGCGATCGAGCCGTCGCTGGCCTGATCCGCCCGCTTTAGGAACGCAATAACTTGACGATCAGGGCGATGGTCTGGCCGGTGGTGTAGACGGCCAACATCACGACAAATCCCTGAGTGAGCAGGAGGACCGCCTGCACGTCGTCATAGGCGCATCGATGGGTCGCCTCGCAGGCGCGCGCCACTTGGATGATCGAGAGGCTGCGGGGCAGGAAGATGAAGGCGGTCGCCCAGGCCCCGAGCGCCAGAGGCAGGGCCTTGGAGCCCAGCACGGCCACGATCCGCGCCCTCTGAGGGCGGCGGTCGTCGGCTTGCCGATCGAGGGTGAGGCTGAGCGCCTCCTGGATGTCATTGTGCCAGACGCCGAACAGAACCGCGACGATGGCGAGCAGAAGGTCCGAAGCCGAAAGTACGTCGCCGATCACCCCGCCCCCAAAGGTCTCACGTTCGGCCGTTCCAGACCACCCACGAATTCAGCCCTTATGCCATTCCGCCGCGGATGGCGATACGCGAGGCGGCGCGAGGCCCCTTGGCGAATACCGGGAGGGGCGACATCCCCCTTTTGTCCCGGCCGTGCTAGGAATCGACCGTGGCTAACCTGGTTCGCATCGTCGCCGCCCTGCTGTCGATCGGATCGGCCGGATGCGGGCGCGCCGGCGCCGCGCCTCTTCCCCTCACGACGGTTCGCGACATTCCCATCGACCGGGCGACGCGGCGGTTCGACTACGCCAGCCTGGATGCGCGGAGGGGCCTGCTGTTCGTGGCCGACCTGGCCGGGGGCCGGGTGCTGGTGTTCGACGTGCGGCGCGGCCGACTGGTCAAGGCCATCGGCGCCGTCCAGAGCGCCCACGGCGTCCTCGCCGTGCCGGAAATGGGGCGGGTCTACGCCTCGGCGACCGGCGTCGATCAGCTCGTCGCCATCGACGAGGCCTCTCTGGCCATCGTCGCGCGAACGCCCGGCGGACACTACCCGGACGGCATCGCCTTCGCGCCCCGCCAGAAGAGGCTGTTCGTCTCCGACGAAACCGGCCGCACCGTCGCCATGATCGATGCCGCCGCCAACGCCCTGGTGAAAACCATCCCGGCCGGCGGGGAAGTCGGCAATTCCCAATACGATTCCGCCTCGGGGCTGATCTTCACCAATGTCCAGACCCGGAAAGAACTGATCGCCATCGACCCCGCCACCGGCGCCGTCGTCTCGCGCGACCGGTTGCCCGGCTGCGTGGAGAACCATGGCCTGGCGATCGACCCGGCTCGCCGGCTGGCCTACATCGCCTGCCAGGGCAATGCGCGGCTGATCACCGTTTCGCTGACCCGCCATGCCGTGCTCGACGATCAGCCCATAGGCCCGGATCCCGATGTCCTGGCCCGAGACGCGATTCGGGCCCGGCTCTACGTGGCCGGAGAGGCCGGAGTCGTTTCGGTGTTCGACGTGGGGGCGGAAAAGCCCAGGAAGATCGGCGAAGCCTTCGCCGGCGACAACGCCCACATCGTCGCCGTCGATCCCACGACCGGCCAGGTGTTCCTACCCCTGCGCAATGTGGCCGGAAAGTCCGTCCTGCGGGTCATGCGCTCGCGCTAACGCCCGCGCGCGCCCTTGCGCGGGCTCGCCGACGGGCATAGGTTTTCCCTCGCCGGGCTCACGCGGGCGCCCGGTCAGGCGGCGCACCGTCCAAGACCCGCTCCGAACCGACGCCGGTTCAAGGAGCGCGTGAGTTGGACAACATCCCCATCCATTTGGAAACCCCTTCCCCTGGCCCGCGCCGGCGGGGTCCCCCTGTCCGCCATCGCCGGGTATTTCCTTCGCCTCGCGACGGGCGTTCGTGAAGTCGAAATAGGCCAATCTTAAGAACAAAAGAGATCAACAATGAACACGCACATCGCCGGGCTTATCGCCGGGGCTGCCCTCCTGGTTGCCCAATCTGTTTTAGCGGAGCCCAACTGGAACACGGTAGCCCAGGCCCTCGGGAAGGCAGGCGCCGTCCAGCCGGGCGGTATCTACAAGGTCCCTCTGCCGCGCACGGACCTGCATGTGGTACTGGACGGTGTACCCCTGAAGGCGGGGTTCGCGCTGGGCTCCTGGGTGGCGTTCGAGCCGATGGGCGATGAGGCCATGGTCATGGGCGACCTGGTGCTTACTCATGGCGAAGTCAATCCGGTAATGTCCCGGCTGGAAGCCGGCGGGATCGAGATCACCGCCCTGCACAACCACCTGCTGCGCTCCGAACCGCCCACTATGTACCTTCATGTGGAAGGCCGCGGCGATCCGGTGAAGCTGGCCCAGGCGCTGCACACGGCGTTGTCGCTCAGCAAGACCCCCTTTGCCGCGCCCGCCGCATCGGCCGAGCCCGGCATCGACACAGCCGTTGTCGATCAGGCGATCGGCGCGAAGGGCAAGACCAACGGCGGCGTGCTGCAATACAGCTTCTCCCGGAAGGAGCCGATCCACGATGGCGACATGGCTCTTCCACCCGCGATGGGGACGGCGACGGCCATCAACTTCCAGCCCGCCGGCCAAGGCCGCGCCGCGATAACCGGCGACTTTGTCTTGATCGCCAGCGAGGTGAATCCCGTCATTAAGGCTCTGCGGGCCAACGGCATCGAGGTCACGGCGGTCCACAATCACATGCTGAACGATGAGCCTCGCATCTTCTTCCTGCACTTCTGGGGTCTCGGCGACGCCAAGGCGCTTGCGGCGGGCCTGGCCGCTGCCCTGAGTCAGACGAACGTTCAGCGAAGCTAGACGCCGCTTCAATGGCTTGCCGCTCGTCGTTCGCGTCATCCTTGTCTAAAAAACGAGCGGTCGTTGGAGCCGGTGGGTTGGGCCTGCATCTGCTCACCACCGCATTGATCGCCGCCGCGACCCTCCACGCCGGATCCGCATGCTCACAGACCGCCCCTGGCGCGGGGGACAGCGCCGCCGGGGTGACGACCTATCCGGCTTCCTTCTTCGCCTCGGCTCGGTCGAACACCGCGTTCGACATGATCGACCGTCTGCCCGGTTTCGTCTTCGATCCGGGGGAGAGCGTGCGCGGGTTTGCCGGCGCGGCGGGCAACGTGCTCATCAATGGTCAGCGCCCCTCGACCAAGGCCGACAGCCTGGACGAGATTCTGAGGCGTATTCCGGCGAGCAGCGTGGCGCGGATCGAGCTTATCCGGGGCGGCGCGCCGGGCATCGACATGCAGGGTCGCACGGTGCTCGCCAATATCATCCTGAAGACAGGCGCCCGAACCGAGCGGACCGTCCTGGCCGCGGTCAACGCCTATGGAGACGGCCGGATCGCGCCCACCGTTCAGATCGACGTCGAGCGCCAGAGCGGCGAACGCTCCGTGGCGGGTTCGATCAAATACTACTACGAGGAAGGCGACCTGCAGGGGAATGGCGCCCAATTGCTTCGGGATGCCTCCGGGCTCCTGACGCGCGCCGCCGATGCGCAGGCCGTCGATATCGACAAGGGGGTTAACCTCAGAGGCTCGGCGCAGACACCGTGGTTTGGAGGCACGCTTCATCTCAACGGAGCCTTGGATTTCACCAAGACCGATCAATTCGAGCAGGAACTCATCGGCTTTCCACCGAGCGGGCCGGCTTCCGAATCCACCTCCGACCACTACCGCGGAACCGGCGGCGAGATCGGCGGCGACTACACCTATCAACTCGGCGGAAGAACCGAACTTAAACTCGTCGCCTTGCAGTCACTCCGCGAGCGGACCTACACCTCCCAATCGGACGTGGGTCAGACGTTGGCGGATTTCGCCCAGACCAGCTTGTCCGGCGAAAGCATATTGCGGGGTACGGCGACCTACACGCGGTCGAACAACTTGAGCTTCGAAGCCGGAGCCGAGGGAGCGTTCAACTTCCTGGACGGTCGATCGAGCCTCTTGCAGGATGGAACGCCCGTCGCGTTGCCGAATGCGCGGGTGCTGGTTGAAGAGCGGCGCGGGGAGGTCTTCGGAACAACAACTTGGCGGATCAGCAAAACCCTGAATCTCGAAGCGGGGAGCCGGGTCGAGGTCTCGACGATCAGCCAGTCCGGGGACACCCAGAAGTCCGCCTCCTTCTTCTTTCCAAAGCCGCGCGCCGTGCTCACTTGGTCGCCCAATGCCGATTCCCAGGTTCGACTGCGAATAGAGCGGGAGGTCGGCCAGCTCGACTTCCTGGACTTCGTCGCCAACGCCAATCTTTCGACCGGGGTGGTGAGCGCGGGCAACGCCAATCTTGAGCCCGAGCGGCGCTGGGTGTTCGAGACCGCGCTGGAGCGGCGGTTCTGGGGCGCGGGCGACGCGGTGCTCACGCTTTCCCATGAGCAGATCGAGAAAGTGATCGATCAGGTTCCGATCGCGGGTCTGAACGCGCCGGGCAACATTGGCGACGGGCGGCGCGAGGTCGCCGAGTTCGCCCTAACGATCCCGCTGGCGAAGCTCGGCCTGAAGGGCGGATTCCTGAAGACCGACAGCAAGTGGATTTTCTCGCAGGTGACCGATCCCACCACGGGGGGCTCGCGCATGATTTCGGGCGACCAGCCGTTCAGCGGTTCCGTTGAACTCACCAATGACATGCCCAGGCTGAAATCGACCTGGACCATCAGCGTCTCCAACGGCTTTCGAACCACGGACTACCGGATCGACGAGATCGAAACTGACCGCTACGCCACAGAGGTGGACCTCTCCTGGGAATACAAGCCGTCCCCCGGCCTCACCGTCCTCGCGCAACTCACCAACATCACGGGCCGCGAGCGCGATCGTTTTCGCACTATCTACGGAGGGCTGCGTAGCGACTCTCCGATCGCATCGACGGAACAGTTCCAGGTGAGCTTCCCGCCCTCCGTTTTGATTCGGGTTCGCAAGAGCTGGTAGGACGAAACTAGCTAGCCATGAGGCCCGCCTACCAGATGGAGCGCAATGCATCGCCCTCCTCCGGGGGGACGCTTTTGGATCAGGCGACCGCGCGGGACAGCCCTCTTGCGAACCACAATCCGCGGCGGTAAACAGGCGCATCGGGCTCGCGCGGGCGCCCGGTCAGACGGCGCGCCGTCCAAGACCCGCTCCGGTGTCCTTTTGGGCGCAAAGGAGCGTGAGGTGGATCAGGTTCGCGAAACTCCAACCGCTGGCGGCGAAACGGGATCGCCAATCTGCCGGATCGCGCTCCTCTGGCGCGGCGACCCGGCCGCCGCGCCGCCCGATCCGGAACTCACTCGCCAGGGCCCGATCTTCGGGGCACTGGCCGAGCGCGGCGTCGCGGCCGAGCTGGTGATCTATGCCGACCATGTCGTGGATTCCGTTCGCGAACGGTTGTTGACCTTCGACGGCGTACTCGTCTGGGTCGATCCCATCAGCGATGGCCAGGACCGCTCCACGCTCGATCCCATGCTGAGGGAAGTGGCGGCGCGGGGGGTGTGGGTCAGCGCCCACCCCGACGTGATTCTGAAGATGGGCGTCAAGGAAGTGCTTTATCGCACCCGCGACCTGGGCTGGGGCGCCGACACTCACCTCTATGCCTCCGCGCGGGATCTCCACGATCGGTTCCCGAGCCGCTTGGCGGCGGGACCGTGCGTCCTGAAGCAGAATCGCGGCAACGGCGGCATCGGGGTATGGAAGGTCGAGCGCATCGTCGATGCAAAGGCGCCGGCCGGTCTGGACACCATGGTTCGGGTGCTGCACGCCCGCCGGGGCGGCGTCGAAGAGGAACTTTCGCTCGGCGACTTCCTGGGGCGATGCGAGGTCTATTTCGAGGATGGCGGTTGCATCATCGACCAGCCTTTCCAGCCCCGCCTCCCCGAGGGAATGATCCGCTGCTACCTGGCCCAGAATGAAGTCGTCGGCTTCGGACATCAGCTCATCAAGGCGTTGATCCCCCCGCCGCCGACGGGCGCGGGTCCGGAGGCCGCGTTACCAGGCCCGCGCATCATGCACCCGCCGTCCGCCCCGCCCTTCCAGGCGCTGCGGATGAAGATGGAAACCGAGTGGGTCCCGGCCATGCAACAAATTCTCGGTGTCGAGACGGCGGCCCTCCCGGCATTGTGGGACGCCGACTTTCTGTATGGCCCGAGGACCGCGGCCGGCGAGGACACCTATGTCCTTTGCGAGATCAACGTCAGCGCCATTACCCCTTTCCCGGACAGCGCCGCGACCAAGGTCGCGCAGGCGGCGCTGACCGGCGCGCGCGCGGCGATGAAGGTCCGCTAGACCAATGTCAGCGCAAACACCGGCCACGGCGCCCACCAACGAAACAGGGACCGGCCCTCACGACCCGCGCCGGCGGATCCCCCTTTTCGACATCGCCCGCTATTTTCTTCGCCTGGGCGCCCTGGGCTTCGGCGGCCCCGTCGCGCTGTGCGGGCAGATGGAGAAGGAACTCGTCGGCGAGAAGGGCTGGCTCTCCAAATCGGAAATGCGCGAGGCGATCGCGGTCAGCCAGTCGCTGCCCGGCCCCCTTGCCATCCAGGTCGGCATCTTCGTCTCCTACATGCGCGGCGGGTTCTGGGGCGCGTGGGCCGGAGGGTGGGCGTTCATCCTGCCCAATTTCCTGATCGTCGCCGCCCTGGGCGCCCTCTACGTCCACTTCGGCGGCCTGCCATGGATGACAGCGGTGTTCTACGGCGTGAGCCCGGTGGTCATTGCCCTGATCCTGCACTCGTGCTGGCGGCTTTCGAAGCTCGGCATGGAGCATCCTCTGCAGTGGGTCATCGCGGCCGCGGCCTTCCTGGTGACGGTGGTGTTCAAGGCGGAGGTGGCGGTACTGTTCCTCATCGCCGGCGCGGTCGGGATCGTCTACTGGGGCACGCTGTTTCGCCGAGGCGCCCCTCCGACGCTGGCGTTGGGGCTGGTCGCGCCGGCGGGCGCGGCGACGGCCCCGCACGCGGCGACATCGTCCATCATTGGCAAGCTGATCGTCTTCTTCCTCAAGGCCGGGAGCCTGACCTTCGGCAGCGGCCTGGTCATCGTGCCGTTCCTGGAAAAGGGTCTGGTCCAGGAAAGGGGCTGGCTCTCGCCGCGCGACTTTCTCATCGCCGTGGCCATCGGCATGATGAGCCCGGGCCCGGTAGTCATCACCGCGACCTTCGTGGGCTTCCTGGTCGCCGGGTTCTGGGGATCGCTGGCCTCGACGGTGGCCATCTTCCTGCCCTCGTTCGTTCTGGTCCTGGCGGTGGCGCCCCTGCTCCAGAGGCACCGCGACAACGCCAATGTGCAGGGGTTCATCAAGGGAACCTACGGCGCGGCCATCGGCACCATCCTCGGGGCCTGCGTGCTCCTGGGCAAGGTCGCCATCGGCGATGTCCTGACCGGCGCGATCGCCGTCGTCGCCCTTGGGTTGCTGTTCCGCTTCAAGATCGCCAATCCCATCCTGATCGCCGCCGCCGCGGCGGTGGGGCTGATCGCCTTTCCATGGCTCAAGCCGACCTGGGTGATGATCAAATGACCGGCGGGGCCAGCCGGCGCGGCCCCATCGGGCGCCCCTACAGCATCGGCCACACCCAGAACACCACCCCGACCAGGGCGATGAAGGCGCCGCTGATCACTTCGCCGTAGCGTTCCAGGGGTCCAAGGCTCACCCGCTCCAAACTGGCCAGCGAGGCCACGCACAGGGCCACATAGGTGGCGATGGTGGCGAAGGCGAAGACCAGCGACATGACGACGATCAGGGCCACGCCATAGCGGCCGGCGGCGAAGAAGGCCGGAATCCCCTCGACCATGGGCGAGGAGCCGAGGATGAGCAGAAGCGCGGTGCGCGAGCCGGCCCCGGCGTGGGCCGCGCCGTCTTCATGGACGTGGCCGTGGTTCTCGTGATCGCGCCCGTGATGGTGATGATGGTCGTGGCCGTGTCCCCGGCCGCCCGCCCGCCTCATCTCGAGCAGGGCCGAGACGGCGATCCAGGCGCCGAACGCCACCAGGGCGGCGCTGGTTATCGCATCGATCCAGCGGCCGAACGTCTTGGCGGCCACCGCGCCGGCGATCCACACCACCACCGCTATGGCCAGGGTCGAAAGAACGTGGCCGGTTGCCGCCAGCAAGGCCGCCCGCGCCGTCTGGCCTCTCGTCCAGCCGCGCTGGCGCCCGATCAGGGTGATCGGCACCCAGTGATCGGGGACCAAGGTGTGCAGAACGCCCACCGCGGCGACCGCCCCGACGAGCAGCCATTGCGGCGTGGTGAAGATCATCAGCCGGCCCTTCCTCGCCCGCTTGCTACCGCCATTGGCGGTTGAAGTCGCCCCTCTCCTTCATGGACGGAGAGGTTGACTTTCCTCCGCCCAACCCGTGCTAATCGCCTCGCCGACGGGACGTCCGGATCGATCGCCGTCCACGTTCAGGGAGGCGGACGGCTTGACTTTCAATCGCACCATCGCCGCCGCCATCGTCCTGACCGTCGTGCTGGCGATCCTGACCGGCCTGTTTACCTACACCTACCTGGGGGCGGGCGGCCGGGCGCGGTTCTGGGTCACCCACTCCCACTTGGTCATCGAGCAGAACCAGGTCCTGTTCTCCCTGGTCCAGGACGCCGAAACCAACGAGCGAGGCTATCTGATCACCGAGCAGGCGGGATACCTGACGGCCTTCAACGACGCGGAGGCCAAAATCCCTAGGGCCGCGAGCGGCCTCGCCGCCCTGGTGGCCGACAACGCAGACGAGGCGGCGCGGGTCGGCGATCTGAACAGCGCCATCTCGCGGCGCCTGGAGCGCCTGGGCGCGGGGGTGATGCTTGGCAAGGCGGGCGATTTCGACGCCGCCCGAGGCATTGTGCGAGCCGCCGTCGGCCATCAGTTGATGGGCGAGATCCAAGACCGATCCGCAGCCATCTCGAGGGCCGAAAAGCTTCTGCTGAACCGCCGGATCGCGGCGGCGGCCAACGCTGATATGCTCAGCCTGGCAATCGGCGTCGCCCTGGCCGCCCTCGCCGTCCTCGGCCTGGTGGGATCGGTGTTCGATCTGGCCCGCGCCAATCGCCGCCTCGCCCTAGCCGCGGACGAGGCGCGCGTCGCGCGGGTCGGGCGCGAGGCCAGCGAAGCGCTCGTCCAGGCGGTGTTCGCCAACGCCCCCGACTATCTGTTCGTCCTCGACATAGAGGACGGCGAGCGGTTCGTGGTCGGCGACGTCAATCCGGCCTTCGAACGGGCGCTCAGGGTCAAGGCGGCCGACATTCGCGGTCGCGCCGTCGCCGATCTTCTGCCGGCTTCGGCCGCCGAGCCCCTGCTGGCCCACTACCGCCGCGTGCTCGCCGCCGACAAGCCGGTGCTGAGCCGGGATGTTCTGCCCGAGACGCCCGCCGGTCCGCGCACCTGGGAATCGATCCTGTCGCCGGTCAGGAACGCCGCCGGTCGGACCGATCGGATCGTCGGCGCCATCCGCGACATCACCTCGCGGGTGAAGACCGAGGATCGCCTGCGCGAGGCCCAGCGCATGGAGGCGATCGGCCACCTCACCGGCGGTCTGGCCCACGACTTCAACAATCTGCTGCAGGTCATCCGCGGCAACCTGGAACTGCTGGAGCCGGCGGTGGAGGGCGACGAGGCCGCCCGCCGCCGCCTCGCCAACGCCGTTCACGGGGCCGACCGCGCCGCCCAGCTCACCCGCCAGCTCCTGGCCTTCGCCCGACGCCAGCCGCTTGAGCCCAAGGTGGTCAACCTCTCGCGCCTGATCGGCGACATGGCCGACCTGCTGCGCCGCACCCTGGGCGAGGGGGTCCAGGTGGAAACCGTCATCGGCGGCGGCTTGTGGAACACCCTGGCCGATCCGGCGCAGGTAGAGAGCGCCATCCTCAATCTGGCCATCAACGCCAGGGACGCCATGCCCGAGGGCGGGCGGCTGACCGTCGAGGTCACCAACGCCTCGCTGGACGAAGACTACGCCAGGCGGGCCGACGGCGTCGCCACTGGCCAGTATGTGCTGATCGCGGTCTCCGACACCGGTCAGGGGATGAGCGAGGAGACCCGCAAGCGGGTGTTCGAGCCCTTCTTCACCACCAAGGCCGAGGGCAAGGGAAGCGGGCTGGGCCTGGCCATGGTCTATGGCTTCGCCCGCCAGTCGAACGGCCACATCCAGATCTATTCGGAAACCGGTCAGGGCACCACGGTGAAGATCTATCTGCCGAGGTCGCGCCAAGCCGTCGCGGCGCCCGACGGCCCTTCGCCGCTGCCGGCTCACGGGGCCGACCAGACCATACTGGTGGTCGAGGACGAGGACACCGTGCGCGCCGCCGCCGTCGAGGCCCTCAAATCCCTGGGCTACCGCTGCCTGGAGGCGGCCGACGCCGAGGCCGCGCTCGCCCTCCTCGCCGCCGGCGAGGGGATCGACCTGGTGTTCTCCGACGTGGTCATGCCCGGCGCCGTGAAGGCTCGCGACTTCGCCCAGCGGGTCCGGGCGATGGCGCCCGATATGCCGATCCTGTTCACCTCCGGCTACACAGAGAACGCCATTGTCCACCACGGCCGCCTGGACGACGGTGTCAACCTGCTCTCCAAACCCTACGCCCGCGACGACTTGGCCCGGCGGGTGGCCCAGCTCCTGCGGCGGCCGGGAACGCCCTGAAGGGCGTCAGCCGCCGCCCAGTTTCAGTCCCGGCCCGGACGGCGGCGCCCCATCCCCGCCGTTCAGCGCCCTCTGCATCCACACCGTGTCCACCCACCGGCCATGCTTGAATCCGACGGCCCGACAGACGCCAGCGGGCGTGAATCCCAGAGCGCGGTGCAGGCCGATGGAGGGGGCGTTGGCGCTATCGCCGATCACCGCCATCATTTGGCGCAGGCCCATCGCTTCGCACGCCTCGATCACCGCCCCGAGCAGGAGCCTGCCGACCCCGCGCCGCACGGCGTCCGGCGCGACATAGACGCTGTCCTCCGCCGTATAGCGATAGGCGGCGCGCGGCCGAAACGGCGCGGCGTAGGCGAACCCGACCATCCGATCCGCGTCCTCGGCGATCAGATAGGGCAGGCCCAGAGCCGTCAACTGGGCGACGCGGTTGGTGATCTCTCCGGCGTCCGGCGGCTGTTCCTCGAAGGTGCCGAAGCTGTGCCTCACATGGTGGCCGTAGATGGCGGCGATGGCGACCGCGTCGGCCAAGGCGGCGGTCCGCACGATCATCGCGCCGCCCCCTCGCCGACCGTCGCCCAGATGGCGAAGGCGTATTCCAGGGCGACTTCTTCGAGGTGGTCGAATCGACCCGGCGCGCCGCCGTGACCGGCCTCCAGGTTGATCTTCAAGAGCACGGGGCGCCCGCTGGTGGTGTGCCCGCGCAAGGCGGCGATCCATTTTTCCGGCTCCCACCAAGTGACCCGGGGATCGGAGAGGCCGCCATGGGCCAGGATGGCCGGATAGGCCTTGGCGGCCACATTGTCGTAAGGGCTGTAGCTGGCGATGTAGTCGTAGGCCGCCGGGTCCTCCAGCGGATTGCCCCACTCGGGCCACTCGGGCGGGGTGAGCGGCAGGCTGACATCGCTCATGGTGTTGAGGACGTCCACGAACGGCACCGCGGCGATCACCGCCGACCACAGGTCGGGGCGCAGGTTGGCGACGGCGCCGACCAGCATCCCCCCGGCCGAGCCGCCATAGGCCACCATTTTCCCGGCCCGGCCGTAACCCTCGGCGATCAGGTGCTCGGCGCAGGCAATGAAGTCGGTGAAGGTGTTCATCTTGTTGAACCCGCGCCCGTCCAGGAACCATCCCCAGCCCTTGTCCGAGCCGCCCCGCACATGGGCCGTGGCCCAGATCCATCCCCGGTCCGCGAGGCTGAGCGCCTGGGTTGAAAACACCGCCGACTGAGGATGGCCGTAGGCGCCGTAGCCGTAAAGCATCACCGGCGCCAAGCCGTCCAGGGGCGTATCGCGGCGCATTAGAACGGTGATCGGGACCTGCTCGCCGTCGGGCGCGGTCGCGTGTAGCCTGCGCGTCTCGTAGAGCGCCGGATCGTGGCCGGAGGGAATTTCCTGGGTCTTGCGCAGAGTGCGCGCGCCGCTCGCCATATCGTAGTCGAACCATTGCCGAGGGGTGGTCGGCGACTGGTAGACGAACCGCGCCACCACCGTGCCGTACTCGTAGCCTGGGCTCAGCGAGAGGGCGTAAGCCGCCTCTTCGAAGGCGATGGTGTGTTCGGGCCCGTCCCGCGCCATCACCACCAGCCGATCGCGGGCGTTCTCCCGCTCCAGCCGCACCAGATGGCCCTTGAACGCCGCCACGCCGGCGATCAATCGGCCAGGATGGTGAGCGATCCAGTCCTCCCAGGTGTCGACCTTGGGAATGTCCGCCCGTGACAACATCAGCTTGAAGTCCACCGCCCCACCGTCATTGGTGCGGATCACCCAGCGGTCGCTCCAGCGGTCGAGATCGTAGCGGACACAGGTTCGGCGAGGTTCGGCGACCGCCGGCGCGGCGGTGGGATCGTCGGCGCCGATCAGCCACGCCTCGCTGGTCTCCTGATTTTGCGCGACGATCAGAATATGGCTGTCGTCGGCGGTGACCCCGACGCCTAGGAACATGCCCTCGTCGGCCTCTTCATAGACCAGAGTGTCCTCGCCGCCTCGCGCCGGACGGCGGAAGACCTTGGCCGGGCGGGCGTTCTCGTCGCGCCACACCCAGAACAGCCAGAGCGAATCGGGCGAAAAGGCGAAGTCGCCGGTGGCGTTCTCCGGACCGCCCGGCAGCACTTCGCCGGTCGCCAGATCGCGGATCGCGATGCGGTGATATTCCGAACCCTGTTCATCGACCGCCCAGGCGTAGAGGCCGTGGTCCGGCGAATGTTCCGCCGCGCTCACGGCGTAATAGGCGTTGCCCTTCGCTTCCGCTTCTTCATCCAGCAGCACCGCCTCGCCGGCTTCCGAGCAGCGCGGCCGGCGGACATGGCGCGGGTGCTGGGCGCCCAGCTCGTAGCGACTGAAGTAATCGAACGGGCCGTCGGGCGTCGGAACCGAGGCGTCGTCCTCCTTGATCCGCCCCTTCATCTCCGCGAACAGGCGCGCCTGAAGGGCCTCGGTCGGCGCCAGAACGGCGGCCATATAGGCATTCTCCGCCTCCAGATGCTCGCGCACCTCCGCCTTGACCGCCCCCGGATCGCGCAGCACCGAGCGCCAGTTGTCGTCCTTCATCCAGGCGTAGTCGTCGATCCGCGTCCGGCCGAGCTGAGCGGTGCGCTTGGGTTGCTTGCGTGGGACCGGAGCCGTGGGAATCGTCATGGTCGCTGGCGGCTTCCCCAGACGTAGTTGAAACTCAGGCTCACCCGCGGCGTCCTGGCGCGATTGGCCAGAACCTCGTGGCGCAGCCAGCTTTCCCAGATGAACAGGGCGCCCGGCGCCGGCGTCAGGTTGACAAACGATGCCGAGCCCTCCAACGCATCCGCCCGTCGCGGGGGCGCGGCCATCATCTGCGGGAGGCGGGGGTCTTCCAGCCGCAGGCCGCCGACGCCCGGCGGCGTCGTGACATAGACCGTGCCCGAAAGCACGGCGTGCGGATGGATGTGTCCCGAATGCGCCGCCCCGGGCTTCAGGACGCTCACCCACAGGCTATCGAGAGCCAGCCGCCCGCGCGGCCCCAGGTCGAAGGCCAGAGCCTTCGCGAACGCGGCGGCGTGTCGGTCGAGCCTTCGCTTCAGATCGGCGAACACCGTCGCCCGCGTCGGCAGATCGTCCAGAGAGGCGTAGGAGGTATAGCCGCCATAGCCGTGCGCCTTGCACCACGCGCGCCCCGCCATGTCCTCCCGCGCCAGCATGGCGCAGGCGCCCGCCAGCTCGGCGTTGAAGGCGGCGAAACCTGCTTCTCCGGCCAGCGAGGCTTCGTAGATTCGCGTGGCGAAGAGGGTTCGGATGGTCGTCATGATGCGCTTGGACTTTGCGATGGCTATCTAGCCGATTCTTCTGCGCGAGGCGCACACCGATGCGTCGCCCGCAAGGCCAGGGCGTTGCTCGCCGCCGCGCCCGACGCGGTGTTGTCGAACACGCACCAGATGGCGACCGCCTCGTCTCGCGCCAACCGCCCTTCCAAGGCCGCCAAGGCGTCGGCGTCATAGGAGCTGTAGTAGACCTTCGGCGATCCATGCAGCCGGTAATAGCTCAGGCCTCGCCAACCGCCCGGCGCTTCGGCCCCCGGGTGCAGGGCCGGATCGGCGGCGACGCGCGCGACCTCGCGATCGGCCAGCCAGTCGTCAACCCAGGGCTCGAACCAGCTGGCGTGACGGGGCTCGCAGACGAGCGCGGGGTCGCCAAGAGCGCGCAGGCGGCGAAGGAAAATATCGAAGACGGCGGCGTCGAAGGCGAGGCTGGGCGGAAGCTGAACCAGCAGAGGCCCGAGATTGGCGCCCAGACCCGCCGCCGCGGCCATGAACGCCTCAAGGAGTTCTTCGGCGCCGCGCAGCCGCGCCTCGTGGGTGATCGCCTTGGGGACTTTTACAGAAAACCGGAAGTCGGCGCCGACGGCGCCGGCCCATCGCTCGAAAGTCTCTTTGCGGTGAACCCGCCGGAAGGTGGAGTTGATCTCGACGGCGTCGAACACCCGCCCGTAGCGTTCCAGAAGGCTTCCGTCGTCGGGGAAGGCGGTCGCGACCGCGCGGGGAATTCCCCATCCCGCCGTGCCGATTCTCGCCGAACCCATCTCAAAGCCCAAACCTGTATCCCAGTGTGCCCTCGCCCGGCTCGTCGTCCGGCCCCTCGATTCCTCCGGCCGAGACGTAGAGCGCCACGGCCGCGGGGTTGGATCGGTCGGTCAGAACCCAGGCCTCGGTGCAGGCGAGTCGTCGCCCGACATCCAGTATCGCCCGCATCAGGGCCTTTCCCAGGCCGCGGCGAAGATGGGTCGGCGCGACCGCCACCTGGTTGATCCAAAGCTGCGCCCGCGCGTCGGGGTGGATGTAGTGAACGGCCGAAGCGAACCCGACGACGACGCCCGCGTCGAGGGCGACGGCGATGTGATGGCGCGGGTCGGCCAAGAACTCGCGGGCCAGGTCCGGATCGATCGGATTGTCGAACACCTCGTCGGCGACGTTGGCCAGGACGGCGTCGTCGCCGGGATGGAGGGTCTTGATCAATGTGCCCATTGCGTCGCCCTTGGCCATCGATCGCCTATCGAAATCTATTCGTCGATCGTCAAGGCGATGCTAAAACACAAGTCTCCACGGAGGGCGATATGGCGACGATCGAAGCCTCCTGCCATTGCGGCGCGGTGCGGCTCCAGGTCGCGCGGGCGCCGGCCAGCGTGACCGACTGCAACTGCTCGATCTGCCGGCGCCTGGGCGTCCTTTGGGCCTATTATCATCCGGCCGAGGTGACGATAACCGCCGCGCCGGGCGCGACCGCGTCCTATGCCTGGGGCGACAGGACCATCGCCTTCCATCGCTGCGCCGTCTGCGGTTGCACGACCCATTGGTCGAGCCTCGGCGAGGCCGGAGCCGACCGCATGGGCGTCAACGCGCGCCTGATGGACCCGGCGATTCTGGTCGCCGCTAGGGTCCGCCGGCTGGACGGCGCGGGGACCGAGGCCTATCTTGATGAATAACGCGTTCCCCATCGCCGCCCGCGACGACGCGCCGCTGGACAAGCCTACAGGCGGGCGGCCATAAGACGCCCTGCAAAATGGCGGCCGACCCGCTCTCCCAAACCCTCCTCTGACCCGCCACGGACGAAGATCTCCCCATGCGCCACCCGCCCCTGAAAGCCGCCTCGCTGGCGGCCCTGCTGCTTCTGCCCGCCGCCGCCTTGGCCGCGCCGGCGCCCCTGCCGTCCAGCAACCCGCTCGCCACGGTCTCCACCCTGCCCTTCGAGGCGCCGAGGTTCGATGCGATCAAAGACGGCGACTTCCAGCCGGCCATCGAGGCGGGCATGGCGCAATACCAGGCCGAAGCCGAGGCGATCGCCGACAATCCCGCCGCGACGACCTTCGACAACACCATCACCGCCCTGGAGAAGGCCGGGCAGCTTCTGAACCGCGCCAACATCCTGTTCCAGAATCTGGTGGCGTCGAACACCTCCGACGCCCTGGACAAGGTCAACCAGGAGGAGGCGCCGCGGCTGCAGGCGCTGAACGACGCCATCCTGCTCAATCCCAAGCTGTTCGCCCGCGTAAAGACCCTCTACGATGGGCGCGAGACGCTGGGGCTGAACGACAATCAGAAGTTCCTGGCCCTGCGCTACTATCGCCGCTTCGTTCACGCCGGCGCGCTGCTCGGCGGCGCCGACAAGGCCACGCTCTCCGAGATCAACGGCAAGATCGCCACCCTGCAGGCGCAATCCCAGAGCCGCCTGCTGGCCGCCGCCAACGCCGCCGCCGTGATCGTTTCCGACAAGGCCGAGCTGGCCGGGCTGTCCGACGCCGAGATCGCGGTCGCCGCCGACGCCGCCAAGGCGCGCAAGCTCGACGGCAAATATGTCATCGTGCTCACCAACACCACCCAGCAGCCCATCCTGGCCTCCCTGAAGAATCGCGCCCTGCGGACGCGCATCCTGGCCGCCTCGGAAGGGCGCGGCGACGGCCCCGGCCCCACCGACCTGCGCGACATCATTTCAACGATCGCAGTGCTGCGCGCCCAGAAGGCCAAGCTGCTGGGTTTCCCCGACTATGGCGCCTATGTGATGGTCGATCAGATGGCCAGGACGCCCGAGGCGGCCAGGAAGCTGCTCACCGATCTGGTCCCCGCCGCCACCGGCAAGGCGCGCGCCGAGGCGGCAGAGATCCAGGCCCTCATCGACGCCCAGAAAGGCGGCTTCACCCTGGGCGCCCAGGACTGGGAATTCTACGCCGACCAGGTCCGCAAGGCCAAATACAGCCTCGACGATTCCCAGGTGAAACCCTATTTCGAGCTGAACCGGGTTCTCCAAGACGGGGTGTTCTTCGCCGCCAACCAGCTCTACGGGATCACCTTCAAGGAACGCAAGGATCTGCCGGTCTACCAGCCCGACGTGCGCGTCTTCGAGGTGTTCGACGCCGACGGCAAACACCTGGCCCTGTTCTACGCCGACTATTTTGCCCGCCCCAACAAGAGCGGCGGGGCGTGGTGCAATTACATGAACCAGCCCAGCGGCCTCGACAGGCGCGGGCCGGTCATCGTCAATGTCGGCAACTTCACCAAGCCGGCCGCCGGCCAGCCGGCCCTGATCAGCTTCGACGACGTGACCACCATGTTCCACGAGTTCGGCCACGCCCTGCACGCCATGTTCTCGGTCCAGCACTACCCCACCGAGGACGGCTTCAACCTGCCCACCGACGTGATCGAGTTCCCCTCCCAGTTCAATGAACACTGGGCCCTCAATCCCACCGTCTTCGCCCACTACGCCAGGCGCTACGACACTGGCGCCGCCATGCCCCAGGCCCTGGTCGACAAGATCAAGGCGGCCCGCACCTATGGCGACGGCTACGCCACGACCGAAATCCTCGCCGCCGCCCTGCTGGATCTGGAATGGCACGGCCTCGCGGCCGACGCCCCCAAGCAGGTCCCCGACGTATTCGAGGCGGCGGCGCTGAAGAAGGACGCGATCGATCTGGCCCAGGTCCCGCCGCGCTACCGCAGCCCCTATTTCCTGCACATCTGGGCCAACGGCTATGAGGCCAACTACTATTCCTACACCTGGGGCGAGATCCTCGACGACGACGCCTTCGAGTGGTTCACCGAGAACGGCGGCCTCAACCGCGCCAACGGCCAGCGCTTCCGCGACAAGATGCTGGGGCCCGGCTACACCGCCAACCCCATGGCCCTCTACCGCGACTTCCGCGGCCGCGATCCCAGCGTCAAGGCCCTGGAGCGGGAGCGGGGGTTGGACCGGCCGGTCGGAAGCTAGCTGAACGCCGGTAACAAATCCCCTCGCCTTGCGCCCCGCCGGCGCCTAAGTTGGGCGGGCGGAATGTTAAGGCCCGGAGGACGTTTGACCCAGCTCGATTATGTGGCGCCGACCAGCGCCGATGAGGCGGCGGCCGCCCTGGCGGCCGGCGGCGGCGCGGCGCGGGCGCTCGCCGGCGGCACCGATCTCCTGGTCCAGCTTCGCTCCAGGCGGCTGAAGCCCGGCCTGATCGTGGATCTCAAGCGCATCCCCGGAGCGATCGGCGTTCGCGAGGAAAACGGCGATTTCGTCGTCGGCGCGGCGACGCCGGGGGCGGTCATCGGCGAACACGAGGCGCTTGCCAAGGCGTGGCCGGGCGTGGTCGAGGCGGCGAGGCTGATCGGTTCGACCCAGATCCAGGGGCGCGCCTCCATGGCCGGCAATCTGTGCAACGCCTCGCCGGCCGCCGACAGCGCGCCGGCTCTCATCGCGGCGCGGGCGATCTGCGTGATCGTCGGCCCGGCCGGTCGGCGCGCGGCGCCGGCGGAGGCGATCGCGACGGGGCCGGGGCGGACCTCCCTGGCGCTCGGCGAATTCGTGTTCGAGATTCGGCTGCCGGCGCGGCCGGCCCGCTCGGCCGACGCCTATCTGCGCTTCATCCCGCGCACCGAAATGGACATCGCGGTCGTGGGGGCGGGGGTGAATCTGACCCTGGACGGCGACGGCGCGGTCGTCGACGCCCGCGTGGCCCTGGGCGCGGTCGGCCCCACCGTCATCGTGGCCGAGGCGGCGGCCGCCGCTCTGATCGGCGGTCGCCTCGACGAGGCCACTCTGGCCCGCCTGGACGAGGCGGCGCGGGCCGCCTGCCGACCGATCGGCGACAAGCGCGGCACCGCCGAATACCGCACCAAGATCGCCGGCGTGCTGGCCCGCCGCGCGGCGGTCATCGCCTACGCCAGGGCCAAGGCCCGCGCCGGAGAGGATGCATGACCCGGACCCACGTTTCGGCGACGGTGAACGGCGATCCGGCCGAGTTCCTGAGCGATCCGGGAACCACCCTGCTCGACGCCCTGCGCGACGAGTTGGGCCTCACCGGCGCCAAGGAAGGCTGCGGATCGGGGGACTGCGGCGCCTGCAGCGTCATCGTCGATGGCCGGCTGGTCTGCGCCTGCCTGATGCTGGCGGCGGAAGCGGAGGGGCGGCGGATCGAGACCATCGAGGGCATGGCCGACGGCTCGACCCTGCACCCGCTGCAGCGCCAATTCCTCGAACACGCCGCCCTCCAGTGCGGTTTCTGCACGCCGGGCATGCTGGTGGCGACCAAGGCGTTGCTGGACGCCAACCCGGATCCGACGGAGAGCGAGACGCGCTATTGGCTGGCCGGCAATCTGTGCCGGTGCACCGGCTACGACAAGGTGATCCGCGCGGTAATGGACGCGGCGGCGGAGCTTAGGCAGGTGAGGGTCTGATGACGGACGTTCTCGACAGGCCGGACGCAAAGGCCGGGCTCAAGGTCGTGGGAACCCGTCCGGTGCGGCCGGACGGGGCCGACAAGGTCACCGGCCGCGCCGCTTTCGGGGCGGACTTCGCCATGCCCGGCATGCTGGTCGGCAAGATCAAGCGAAGCCCCCACGCCCACGCCCGCATCGTCTCCATCGACACCAAAAAGGCCCGAGCGCTCATCGGCGTGAAGGCCGTCGTCACCGCCGCCGACTTCCCCGACCTGGCGTCGGAGGAATACGAGGCCGGTGAAGGCGCCGCCAACATGCGCGACCTGTCGCTCAACTGCATGGCGCGCGAAAAGGTTCTCTACGACGGGCACGCCGTGGCCGCCGTCGCCGCCACCTCGACCGCCATCGCCGACCAGGCGCTTGACCTGATCGAGGTCAAATACGAGGTTCTGCCGCACGTCATCGACGTGGAGGCGGCCATGGCGCCGGACGCGCCGCTGCTGCACGCACACCTGTTCACCGAAGGCCTGGAGGCCAGGCCCGACAAACCCTCCAACATCGCCAGCCGCAATCAGCTGGCGCGCGGCGACCTGGACGCCGGCTTCCTGGTCGCCGACGTGATCGTCGAGGGCCGATACACCACCGCCGCCGTCCACCAGGGCTATATCGAGCCTCACGCCTGCGTGGCGGCCTTTGGGGCCGACGGCCAGTGCCAGGTGTGGAGCTCCAGTCAGGGCCAGTTCATGGTCCGCACCTACTGCGCCAAGGTGCTGGGGTTGGAATCGTCGGACATCCGCGTCACCCCGGCCGAGATCGGCGGCGGCTTCGGCGGCAAGACCACGGTCTATCTCGAGCCGCTGGCGCTGGCCCTGTCGCGCCAGGCCGGCGCGCCGGTCAAGATGGTGATGACCCGCGAGGAGGTGTTCCGCGCCACCGGACCCACCAGCGGGGCGGTAATCGAGGTGAAGCTGGCGGCCAAGGCGGACGGGACCCTCGTCGCCGCCGATGTGGTGTTGAAATACCAGGCCGGCGCGTTTCCCGGCTCGCCGGTGGGTCCGGGAAGCATGACCGCCCTGGCCTGCTACGACGTGCCCAATTTCCGCGTCACCGGCTTCGATGTGGTGACCAACAGTCCCAAGGTCGCGGCCTACCGCGCGCCCGGCGCGCCGATCTCGGCCTTCGGGGTGGAAAGCGCCATCGACGAACTGGCCTTGAAGCTCGGCATGGACCCCATCGCGCTTAGGATGAAGAACGCGGTGCGCGACGGGGTCAAGGCGGCCTACGGGCCGACCTTCCGCTACATCGGCTACGTGGAGACCCTTGAGGCCATTCAGAACCACCCGCACTATCGCGCCCCGCTGGGACCCAATCAGGGCCGCGGGGTCGCGGTGGGCTTCTGGTTCAACGTCGGCGGCGAATCCACCGCCGCGGTCAACATCGGCGAGGACGGGACGGCGACGGTGATCACCGGCAATCCCGACATCGGCGGCTCGCGGGTCTCCATGGCCATGATGGCGGCCGAGGTTCTGGGCCTGCCGGTGGAGAAGGTCCGGCCGATCGTCGCCGACACCGCCTCCATCGGCTTTTCCATGCTGACCGGCGGTAGCCGCACCACCTTCGCCACCGGCATGGCGGTGACCCAGGCGGCCCAGAAGATCGTCGCCGACCTGGAGCGGCGGGCGGCCCAGATCTGGGAGGTAGCGGCCGACAACGTGGATTGGTTGGACGGCGCGGCGGTGTGCCTGGACGCCGCCAAGGCCGTCCCCGACCTGACCCTGGCCTCCCTGGCCGCCCAGTCGGCGCGGACCGGCGGCCCGATCGGGGCCCAGGTCTCGCTCACCGCCCAGGGCGCCGGGCCGGGCTTCGGGGCCCACATCTGCGATGTCGAAGTCGATCCGGAAACCGGCCATGTCACTGTCCTGCGCTACACCGCCGCCCAGGACGTCGGCCGCGCCATCCATCCGGCCTACGTGGAAGGCCAGATCCAGGGCGGCGTCGCCCAGGGAATCGGCTGGGCGCTCAACGAGGAATACGTCTTCGACCGCGACGGGCGGATGGAGAACGCCGGCTTCCTGGACTACCGGGTGCCGGTGGCCTCGGACCTGCCGATGATCGAGCCTATCATCGTCGAGGTGGCCAATCCGCGTCACCCATTCGGCGCCAAGGGCGTCGGCGAGGTTCCCATCGTGCCGCCCCTGGCGGCGGTGGCCAACGCGGTGCGCGCCGCCATCGGGGTGCGGATGACCGACCTTCCCTTGTCGCCGCCGAAAATCCGGGCGGCCATCGACGCGCGCTGATGGTTCATATCGTGGCGGCTGGGTCGGGCTGTCGCCAGTACACCGGCGACGCGGTGGAGTTCGACGTCGAGGCCGACACCGTGCGGCGGATGATCGCCGAACTCGACGCCCGCTTTCCCGGTTTCGGCGACCACATCGCCCGACGCATGGCCATCGCCATCGACGGCGAGATCCATCAGGACGCCGACGGCGCGACGCTCGGCCCGGGCAGCGAGGTCTACCTCATCCCCCGCATCGGCGGCGGGTAGAGGGGGGTCCAGGTTCCGTCCGCCCACCCTTGCCGTTCCCTTCCGGCCGTCGGCGCCTTAAAGGGGCGCGCCATGCGGGCTGTTTCGGGAGACGGGGCTTCAACGCCGGTCGCCGGACCGGCGCGGCGGCGATTTGGCGGCCTGATGCTGGGCGCCATGGGCGTGGTGTTCGGCGATATCGGCACCAGCCCGATCTACGGTTTCAAGACGGCGCTCGCCCAAGCGGCGCGCGGCCCGGTCGGCCAGGCCGAGATTTTCGGGATCGTCTCCCTGACCCTGTGGGCACTGATCGTTGTGGTCACGGTCAAATACGTCTTCTTCATCATGCGAGCGGACAACCGCGGCGAGGGGGGCATCTTGGCGCTGATGGCCCTGGCTCAGGGGGCGGTCGGCCACCGCGGGCGCGTGGTGCTGGCGCTCGGGATTTGCGGCGCGGCCCTCTTCTACGGCGACGCCATCATCACCCCGGCCATCTCGGTCCTGTCGGCGGTCGAGGGGCTGAAGACCACGCCCGCCCTCGCCCATGTAGTGACGCCCTCGGTGGAGATCGCCATTTCCCTGACTCTGCTGGTCGGCCTGTTCCTCATCCAGTCGCGCGGGACAGCCAAGGTGGGCGCCTGGTTCGGACCCATCTGCCTGGTGTGGTTCGCGGCCATCGCCGCCCTGGGGCTGGCCCACATTCCCAGCGCGCCCCGCATCCTCCTGGCGTTCAATCCGCTTCAGGGTCTCGGCTTTCTGGCTAGCCACGGGCTGATCGGAGTTTTCGTCCTGGGATCGGTGTCGCTGAGCATAACCGGCGCCGAGGCCCTCTATGCCGACATGGGCCATTTCGGCCGCGCCCCGATCCGGGCGGCCTGGATGACGGCGGTCTTCCCCGCCCTGGCCCTCAACTACCTGGGCCAAGGCGCCTTCGCCCTGCATTATCTCTCGACCGCCGCCGGCCAGGCGTCGGGGGTCAGGGGCCAGGAGTGGTTCTTCCTGATGGCCCCGGAAGCCCTCCGCGTGCCCCTGGTCCTGCTGGCCACCGCCGCCGGCATCATCGCCAGCCAGGCGGTGATCAGCGGCGCCTTTTCCCTGTCGAACTCGGCGACCCAGCTGGGCCTGCTGCCCCGGCTGAATGTGCGGCGCACCTCGGACACCCAGGCCGGCCAGATCTACGTGCCAACCATCAATCTGCTGCTGATGATCGGGGTGGTTCTGCTGGTCGCCATTTTCAGGAATTCCAGCCATTTGGCCAACGCCTACGGCTTGGCGGTGACCGGGACCATGTCGGTGACCACGGCCCTGGCGGCCATCGTGGCGCGGCGGCTGTGGAAATGGCCGCCGTGGAAGGTGGCCCTGCTCATCGCGCCGCTGCTGGCCGTCGATCTGGCCTTTCTGGGGGCCAATTCCCTGAAGCTGCTGTCGGGCGGCTGGGCGCCGCTGGCCATAGGGGGTTGCGTGGTCGCGGTCATCACCACCTGGCTGCACGGCGTCGAGACCGTCCGTCGCCAGGAGCGTGAAAGCCGCATCCCGCTGGCCGACTTCCTGGCTTCGTTGGACCGCCGCCCCCGCCAGCGGGTCGGCGGCACGGCGATCTATCTCAGCCCCGACCCCGATCTGACGCCCAGCGCCCTGATGCACAATCTCAAGCACAACCGGGTGTTGCACGAGAAGAACGCCATCGTCGTGGTGCGCACCGCCGACGAGCCGAGAATTCCGGCGACCTCGCGGGCGAGCGGCGAGGTACTGGCCGGCGGATTCGTGCGCGTGATCCTGACGTTCGGCTTCATGGAGAGGCCCAGGGTGGCCGCCGCCCTGCGCGGACTGACAGTCGGCGGCGTGACCTTCGAGGACATGAACACCTCCTATTTTCTCGGCCGCCGAACCATCGTCTCGAGCCACGACCATGGCTTTCGAGGCCTGCGGAACCGTCTGTTCATCCTCCTGGCCCGCAACGCCGCCGACCCCACCGAAGTCTTCGGCCTGCCGCCCAACCGGGTGGTGGAGATGGGGGTGCAGGCGGCGGTGTAGGCCGCTCGCCCTGTTACGTCCGCCCGATCGCCGCCCATTCCCTCGCCAGGCGATCACCGTGTTGCGGCGCGGCGACGGCGATCAGGGCGCGCGCCCGCGCATCCGAGTCGGCCCCGCGCAGGTCGGCGACGCCGTGCTCGGTCACGATCAGATCGGCGTCGTCGCCCGGCAGCGAGACGGTGGCGGCGCCCAGCCGAGCGACGATGCGCGAGACCGCGCCGCCGCCGGCCGTGGAGGGAAGGGCCAGGATGCCTCGCCCACCGATTGAGCGGCGCGCGGCTCTGGCGAAATCGGGCGCGCCGCCCAGGCCGCTTACCAGGCGCCCGCCGCGCCACTCGACGTTGGCCTGGCCGAAGAGATCGACCTCCAGGGCCGAATTGACGGCGTGGAGACGCTCCACCCCGGCCAGGGACGCCGCGGCGTGGGTCACGGTCGCGTCGGCGAATTCGAACATCTCGGCGGCCCAGCGCATGAAGTCTTCCGAGCCGAAGGCCACGCCGGTGACGTGGCGCGCGCCGGCGGCCAGGGCGCCGGCCTCGGCCAAGGTACGATAGCCCCGCGTCACCATGCCCGAGCGGACCACGAGATCGCGATGATCCGCGAGCCTGGCGATGGCGGCGACCGGCGATCCACCGATGCCCGTCTGGATGGCCGCGCCGTCGGGAATCAGGCCGGCGATCCGATCGGCGATGGCCAACTGATTGGCGCCGGGAGCGGCCTCCTCGCCGGTGATGAAGGGACCGTCCGCTTCGACGACGACCTCGATGGCGGCCAGGGGGATGGTCGGCCCGCGCCGCGCCGAGGGCAGGCTGGGATTGACGAAGGCGAGGCGGCGAGCAGCCCGCGGCCATATCAGCGGGGCGAAATCGGCGCACGGGCCGAAGGAGCACCGACCCTCGGCGTCCGGCGCGGTCACCTGCAGGATGGCGAGGTCGAGCGGCGGACCCTCCAGAAAGGCGGCGGCGATGGCCGAATAGGGCGCCGGGCGCACCTGGACCTGGCCGGCCTCGAAGGAGGCGCGCAGGGCTGGCGGCAGAAGGAACGTGGTCAGGCGGGCGGCGGGATGAAGGGCGGCGTAGTCGAAATCGTTCATGCCCGGCAGCAGGCCGGCGATCAGTTCCACCCCCGCCAACGCCTCCGGCGCCCCGCTCAAAACCTCCCGCAGGGCCAGCGGTTCGCCCACCGCGCCCTGGATGTAGATGCGCAGGCCCGGGCGAAACTCGGCCAGGATACGGCCGGCGCCCTCGGCCGAGACGGCGCTCACGCCGTTTGCCGCGTTTCCAGCCCCAGTTCTTCGATCATCGTCTGGCGGATCAGGAATTTCTGCACCTTGCCGGTGACGGTCATCGGGAAGGCGTCGACGAAGCGCATGTAGCGGGGGATCTTGTGATGGGCGATCTGGCCCTCGCAGAAGGCGCGGATGTCGGCCTCGTCGGCCCGCTCGCCGGGATGCAGGCGGATCCAGGCGCACAGCTCCTCGCCGTAACGAGCGTCGGGGAGACCCACCACCTGGACATCGGCGATCTTGGGATGGCGGAACAGGAATTCCTCGATCTCGCGGGGATAGAGGTTCTCGCCGCCGCGGATGACCATGTCCTTGATCCGCCCGACGACATTGCCGTAGCCCGCCTTGTCGATCGTCCCTATATCGCCGGTGTGCATCCAGCCCTCGGCGTCGAGGCATTCGGCGGTGCGCGCCGCGTCGTCCCAATAGCCGAGCATGACCGAATAGCCGCGGGTGCATATCTCGCCGGGGGTCCCACGCCCAGTGATCTGGCCGCGCTCATCGACGATTTTCACCTCCAGATGCGGCTGCACCCGGCCGATGGTGGAGACGCGCCACTTCAGGGAGTCGCGCGGCGAGGTCTGGAAACTGACCGGGCTGGTCTCGGTCATGCCGTAGGCGATGGTGACGTCCCGCATGTGCAGACGCTCGATCACCTGCTTCATCACCTCCACCGGGCAGGGGGCGCCGGCCATGCAGCCGGTGCGCAGGGAAGTCAGGTCGAAGCGCTCGAAATCGGGGGCGCCCAGCATGGCGATGAACATGGTCGGCACGCCGTAGAGGCCGGTGCAGGCCTCCGACTCGACGCTGGCCAGGGCGGCGGAGGCGTCGAAGGTCGGCGAGGGATAGACCATGGCGGCGCCGTGGGTCAGGCAGGCCAGATTGCCCATGACCATGCCGAAGCAGTGGTAGAGGGGGACGGGGATGCACAGCCGATCGTCGGCCCGAAGGCCCATGGCGGCGCCGACGAAATAGCCGTTGTTGAGGATGTTGCGGTGCGAGAGGGTGGCGCCCTTCGGGGAGCCGGTGGTGCCGCTGGTGAACTGGATGTTGATGGCGTCGCGGGCCCTCAGCCGCCGGCCGACCGCGTCCACCCCGGCCAGGTCGGTCTGGTGAGCGCGCTCGGCCACCTCGTCGAAGGCCAGCCAGCCGGGGCGGGCCTCGCCGCCGATCTTGATCAGCGCCTTCAGCGCCGGCAGGGCGGCGCAGGCCAGGGCGCCGGGGGTGGAGGCGGCCGCTTCCGGGGCCAGATCCTCGATCAAGCCGACATAGTCGCTGGTCTTGTAGCGCTCGGCGGCGACCAGGGCCTTCACCCCCACCTTGTTCAAGGTGTATTCCACCTCGGCGCGGCGATAGGCCGGATTGATGGTGACCAGGATCAGGCCGGCCCGCGCGGCGGCGAACTGGGTCAGGGTCCATTCGGCGCAGTTGGGGGCCCACACGCCGATCCGGTCCCCCGGCGCCAGCCCCAACCCCAAAAGGCCCACCGCCAGTTCGTCGGCCCTATGCTCCAGCTGCCGCCAGCTCCAGCGGATGCCCTGGGCGACCGAGATCAGGGCCAGCTCGTCGCCCCACCGCTCCGCCGCCCAGGTCAGGGCCTCGCCGATGGTCTGCTCCAGCAGCGGCGGCCGTTTGGCGCCGCGCACCCAGCTCTGCCTGTTGAACATCACCAAACGCCCCTCCGAGCCTCAAGGATGGACGCCATATTCATCCGGGAGCCGAGCTTCGGCTAGCCCTCAATTCCAAATCCCCGGCCGCCGGTCCTTCCACGGCGCCTCTTTCTCCAGCTGGCCCGCGAGGCGGAACAGGGTGGCCTCGTCGGCGTAGCGGGCGGTGAACATCATGCCGATGGGAAGGCCGGACGCCGACCAGGCCAGCGGCAGGGAGATCGACGGCTGGCCGCTGGCGTTGAACGGCGGGGTGTAGGGGAAGACTTCGCCCTGGCGGCGGTTGAGTTCCGCCGGCTCCAGCCGCACGGGGTCAATGTAGCCGATCGGCGGCGGCGTGGTTCCCATGACGGGCGTCAGGAACACCTCGAAGGTTTCGAACAAGCCCAGAATCTGGCGATTGAGTCGCCGCACCTCCTGCAGGCCCCAGAAGGCGGCCTCGCCGCTCGCCCGCCGTCCAGCCTTCAGCGCCGCCCAGGTCAGCGGCTCCAACTCGTGCGCCTCCGGTTCGCGGCCGAACTGGTCAGCCAGACGCCTGATCGCCGCGGCGAAATTGGCCGCCGTGACCGGCGCCAGGGCGCGATAGAAGGCGCGCTGGTCGATGGGCAGATCCCGCTCGACGAGTTCGTGGCCGAGGTCTTTCAGCAACGCGACGGTGGCGCGCAGGGCGGTCGCGACCTCGGCGTCGATCGGCGCCCCGCTAGGCGTGTTCGCCGACCAGGCGATGCGCAACTTGCCGGGCGAGCGGCCGACCTCGGCCAGATAGAGGCCGGCCTTGAACGGCGGCGCATAGGGGGAATCAGCGGCGGGCAGGCCGGTGACATCCAGCATGGCGGCGCTATCGCGCACCGTGCGGCTGACCACGTGGTTGACCACCAGGCCGGTGGCGATGTCGTCTTCCTCCGGCGGATCGGGGTTGCGGTCGCGCGTCACCTTCAGCCCCACCAGGCCGCAGCAGGCGGCAGGAATGCGGATCGACCCCAGGCCATCGGAGGCGTGGGCCAGGGGAACCATGCCGGCCACGACCGCCGCCGCCGAGCCGCCGGACGAGCCGCCGGCGATGTGATCGGGGTTCCAGGGATTGCGGCAGGGACCGAGGCGCGCGCTCTCGGTCGTGCCGGTGATGCCGAACTCCGGCGTATTGGTCTTGCCCGCCAGCACCGCGCCACTCGCCCGGTAACGGGCGACAATCAGGCTGTCGGCAGGCTCGATCCAATCGCGCATGAAGCGGCTGCCGCGCGTCATCGGCCACCCCGCCACCGAGACGTTCAGATCCTTGATCAGAAACGGGACGCCCCGGAACGGGCCGTCCGGCAGATCGCCTCTGGCGGCGGCGCGGGCCTCGTCGTAGGCCTTGTGGACCACCGCGTTCAGCGCCCCATTGTGGCGCTCGATCCGCTCGATCGCCGCCTCGACCAGTTCGGCCGCGGAAACCTCGCCCTTGGCGACCAGCGCCGCCAGGCCCAGGCCATCGTATTCCCCGTACTCCGCGAAACCCATGTTTGTTCCTGCGCTCGTTCCGCGAGCAAGTCTAACGCTTGGCGCGGCCGGGGCTAGGCCTCGGTGCATTCAAAGCCTCTTCCCCCAATTGGGTGAAGTCCACATGTCCGCGATTTAATTTGTCCCCGCGCGCCCGCGGGTCGATGCTCGGTCGTCCGCCAAGGGGCCGTATTCATGTCGGGTTTGATATCGCGCATCGCGGCGCCCTTCGTCCTGGCCATGATCTTCGCCAACCCGGCCGTTTCGCGCTCGCCCGACGTGGCCTCCCAGACACGGGCCTTTCTGAATGCCTATGCGAAAGGGGATCGCGCGGCGGTTCTAGGCATGATCGACCCGTCGGTGACGGCCTATGGAAGCGACATCTCCGAGATCGCCCATGGCGTGGCCGGCGTGGCGCTGATGCTCGACGCTGACCGGCGGCTTTGGGGCGGCCCGGCGCGAATTGGCGAGATGCGGGATGTTTCCATGGCGAGCGGAGGCGATCTCGCGGCCCTGACCTTCGATGCACCCTTCGAGTTGGCCGGTCGCCCCGCCGTGATGGTGAGATTTTCCATGGTCTGGCGGCGAGACGGTCACGGCTGGCGCCTGGTTCAAAGCGTCAACTCCACGCCAACCGTCGGTCAGAGCGCCGATGAACTGCTGAAGGGCGCGGCGAAATAGGTGGCTGCGCGGCGTGTCGCCGCCGGCTCTGCGCATCGGCCGTGATCGCCAGCCCCTCGGAAAACGATCCGACCCCGTTTCCACCCAGCCCGGCTGGCGATAGGTCTCTCAAATCGATGGCGAGACGGGGAGGGCGGCATGGCGCAGTGGCGGAACTGGTCGGGCAGCGTGGTCGCGGCGCCGGCCGAGCTGGCGGCGCCGCGGACGATGGCCGAGCTTCGCGCCCTGGTGGCGCGGGCCGGGGAGATCCGGGTGACCGGGGCGGGTCATTCCTTCATGCCGCTGTGCGCCACCGACGGGGTGCTGATTTCCCTCGCCGACCTGGAGGGCGAGCTGGAAATCGCGGCTGATCGCCGGTCGATGTGGACCCCGGCCGGCTGGCCCATCGCCCGCCTCACGCAAGCGCTGTGGACGGAGGGTCTGTCGCTGGCCAATCAGGGCGACATCGACAAGCAGGCCATCGCCGGCGCCCTGGCCACCGGCACCCACGGGACCGGGCGTGAACTCGGCTCGCTCTCGACCCTGGCCTTGGCCTATCGGCTGGTGCTGGCCGACGGATCGGTGGTCGAGTGCGACGCCGACCACGAGCGCGACCTCTTCGAGGCCCAACGCGTGAGCCTGGGCATGCTGGGGGTGATGGCCCAGGTCAGGCTGGCGGTCATGCCCGCCTATCGCCTCAGGGAGACCATCCGCCGCGTCCCGCTCGAAGAGGCGCTGGGCGACTGGGACCAGCTCACCGCGCGCCACCGCCATGTGGAGTTCTTCGTCTTTCCCTACGCCGATCAGGCCATGCTCAAGATTCTGGAGCCGGTGGAGGCGGGCGACGAGGCGGTCGCCAAGACCGCCGCCGACGAGGCCTTCCAGTTCGCCTGCGACATGGCCGCCGCCGCGCCATTGCTCGCCCCCGCCCTGCAACGCCTGATGACCCGCGCCATCGGCCCTTCCAGCCGCGCCGGGCCGGCCTGCCGCATATTCCCCTCCGAGCGCGCCGTCCGTTTCGAGGAGATGGAGTACGAAATCCCCGCCGCCGCCGGCCCCGACACCCTGCGCCGGGCGATCGCCGAGGTCCGCCGGCGCCGGTTTCCAATTATCTTTCCCTTCGAGTTCCGCGCCGTGGCCGGCGACGACATTCCCCTCTCGCCGATGAACGCCGGCCCGTGCGTCTCCATCTCCTTCCACCAGTACGCCAAAATGCCGTGGCGCGAGGCCTTCGCGGCGGTGGAAGCGGTGTTCGCCGACGCCGGCGGTCGCCCCCACTGGGCCAAGCGGCATACGCTGACCTCGGAGGATGTGGTGCGCCTCTATCCGGCGGCGGAGCGCTGGGGCGCGATCCGCAAGCGCGTCGATCCGGCGCGTAAGTTCCTCAATGGCCACCTGCGCGAGTTATTCGTGTTTTCCCTTTGAGGCGGCTCTGGCCTTGGCGCGGACGCTCCATCGCCAGACCCACACCCATCCACCCGTAAGCGCGACGACGGCCAGCGCGCCGACCCAGATGTGAGCGCCCGCGAACCAGGCGATTACGCCGCCGCCGGCCGCCAAGGCGATGGCAAGCGCCCCCAACGGCGTAACGCAGAGGGCGGCACAGGCGATCACGCCAGCGGCGCCGGCCGCCGCCCCCACCAGGGCCGTTCGACGCAGTATCGGGCGGGCTGGCGGTGCGCGGACGGCGGCCGGTCTCTCGCTCATCGCGCCGCTCTGGCGCGTTGGGGAGAATCGGCGGCGCCCGTCGGTCGGAAGGGTTCGAACACGCTTTCCGCCGCGATCCGCGCCGATTCCGGCACCTCGATGACCACCTGCACGGCATCGCCGTCCACGCGCACCTCGAAGCTGAGAAAGGCGCAGCAGTTGCGCTCACGGCGAACGATGTCGCGCACCCGACCCTCCGCGTGGCTCGCGTAGGTGAGTTGCAGCCGCAGACCGTCGCGGCGATGCGCCAGCAGGGCGTCGCGGTTGAGATCGGCGATCAAGGCCAGCCGTTGCTTGTAGTCCTGGGCCTCCAGGGTGCAGGCGATGGGACACGCGTCGTGGGAGTCGGGGTTCATGATCGATTCCTTTTCGAGGGTTGGCCGGGCTGGACTCAGGCCGGAAGCCATCGACTAGCGCGATGGTAGGTCTTCAAGTAACTTGAGGGTCAAGAGCCTTCTTAAGAGGAAAGTTTGATGCCCGATTTGAGGATCGGCGTCCTGGCCGGTCGCACCGGCACGAACGCGCCGACCATCCGCTACTATGAGGAGATCGGCCTGCTGCCGCCCGCCGCGCGCGGCGACAGCGGCCAGCGCGGCTACGGCGAGGAGGACGTGCGGCGGCTGACCTTCATTCGCCGCTGCCGCGACCTCGGCTTGGCCATCGACAAGGTGCGGGCGCTGACGACACTGATGGGTGACCCGGCGCGTTCCTGCCTGGAGGCGCGCGATCTGGCCAAGGCCCATCTGGCGGCGACCCGGGCCAAGCTCGCCGAACTGAAAGCGCTCGAAGCCGCCATGGCCGGCTTCGTGACGGATTGCGAGGCGTTGTGCGCCGGCGGGTCGGGACCCGATTGCGCCGTCCTGGAGAATCTTGCCGAGCCGTCGGAGCGCCAGGCCGCGAAACCCAAGCCAATGATCCAGCCATGACCAGAAGCGTCGTGGTCTATGTCGTGGCGGCCCTGGCCGAGATCGCCGGCTGTTTCAGCGTCTGGCTGTGGCTGCGCGAGGGAAGATCTATCGCGTGGCTTGCGCCGGGTATGGTCTGCCTGGTGGTCTTCGCCTGGCTGCTCACCCTCTCCGGCAGCGCCTTGGCCGGACGCGCCTACGCGGCCTATGGCGGCATTATCTGCACGTCGCTGGCGTGGCTGTGGGCGGTCGAACACGCCCATCCCGACCGTTGGGACACGCTGGGGGCGGCCATCTGCCTGATCGGCGCGGCGATCATCCTGCTGGGGCCGCGCGCGGCGTGAGGCTCGAAGGCGGAAAGGCCTCGCCAATCGCCCTACGACGCCTCTATCCTTGGTCGGCGAAATCCGGCGCCGAAATGGATAGCCCATGCACGCCCTCACCCTCCATCAGCATCTGATCGGCCGCCAGGGATCGCGGCGGGATCTGAACACGCCGGCCCTGATCGTCGAGATCGAGGCGCTGGAGCGCAATATCGCGGCCATGGCGGGGTTCGCGGCAAAGGCGGGATTGAAGCTGCGACCGCACGCCAAGACCCACAAGAGCGTCGAGATCGCCCGACGTCAGATCGCGGCGGGGGCGGTGGGGGTATGCTGCGCCAAGCTGGGCGAGGCGGAGGCGCTGGCGGCGGGGAGGATCGAGAACATCTTGATCACCTCGCCGGTGGTGGCGGCGGCGGGGGTGGAGCGGCTGGCCGCCCTGGCGACGCGCACGAGCGGCCTGATGGCCGCCGTGGATCATCCGGACGCGGTGGACGCCCTGGCGGCGAGCGGGACGGACCTCACGCTGATGGTGGATATCGATCCCGGCATCCACCGCACCGGCGTCGCCGATGGCGAGGCGGCGCTCGCCCTGGCGCGGCGGATCGCCGACGCCCCCGGCCTCACCTTCGCCGGGGTGCAGTTCTACTGCGGCATGCAGCAGCACATCGAAGCCTTCGACCCGCGCCGCGAGGCCATCGTCGAGCGGACCGCCTATCTGGAGGGGATCGTCCGTGCTCTGACGGAGGCGGGACTGGCGCCGGGCATCGTCACCGGCGGCGGCACCGGCACGCACGTGATCGACGCGGAACTGGGCGTCTTCACCGAACTTCAGGTAGGCTCCTATGTGTTCATGGACCGCCAGTACGGCGACTGCGACCTGACCGGCGACGGGCGCGCGCCCTTCGAGACCGCCCTGATGATCGATGCGCGGACGATCAGCGCCAATCACCCGTTCATGGCCACGGTGGACGCCGGCTTCAAGGCTTTCGCCACCGAGGCCGGATCGCCGCCGATCCTGGCCGGCGCGGCGGCCGGCTCGACCTATCACTTCATGGGCGACGAGCACGGGGCGGTGATCCCGCCCTCCGGCGAGGCGGCGCCGAGGCTGGGCGAGGTGGTGACATTCGCCGCGCCCCATTGCGATCCGACCGTGAACCTCTACGAGGCCTATCATGCGGTCCGGGGCGACACCCTGATCGATATCTGGCCCATCGAAGCGCGGGGCCGCTCGGCCTGAGGGCTTCCCCGCCGTGGGGGAAGGCCGCTAAGGTCGGCTCACGCCCCGAGGAAGCGCCATGACCCAAGACTCCGAGACCCTGGACCGCGCCCTGGCCGAGGCGCACCTGCCGGCCCTGCTGATGGCGCTCGTCCACCTGACCGGCGACGCGGGCCTGCTCACCCCCCAGCGGCGAGCGGCCTATGAGCCGCTGAACCCCCTCGCCGAACCGCGCGAGGGCGGCTATCCGCCGGCCGTCCAGGCCGATATCCGCGCCCGCGCCAAGGCGGCCATTCAGGCCCATCTGGACGGCGCGCCCCTTCCTCCCTCGCCGTCGCCGGCGACCATCCGCACGATGATGGATTTCGTGGCCGGGGCGGACATCCCGGCCCATTACGCGCCCTTCCTGATGGACGAACTGGGGCTGGGCGGCATCGACACCAAGACGCCGCACTGGGAGGGGCCGCCGCTCAAACGCGCGGCGGCCGGGATGCGGGCGATCGTGGTGGGGGCCGGCATGTCGGGCCTGCTGGCCGCCATTCGCCTGAAGCAGGCCGGCGTGCCCTTCACCGTCATCGAGAAGAACGCCGACGTGGGGGGCACCTGGCTGGAGAACGTCTATCCAGGTTGCCGGGTGGACAACCCGAACCACATGTACAGCTACTCCTTCGAGCCCAGCCACGATTTTCCGCAATACTATTCCACCCAGCCGGTGCTGAGGGACTACTTCAGCGGGGTGGCGGACAAGTACGATCTCCGCCGCCACATCCGCTTCGAGACGACGGTGGAGGAGGCGGCGTGGGATGAGGCCGCCGCCTTGTGGCGGGTCACGGTCAAGACGGCGGACGGCGGCCTGGAGACCCTGGAGGCCAGCGCCCTGATCACCGCCGTCGGTCAGCTCAACCGGCCGCGCTGGCCCGACATCGACGGCATGGAGACCTTCGAAGGGCCGAGCTTCCACTCCGCCCGCTGGCGCCGCGACGTGGACCTCGCCGGCAAGCGGGTGGCGGTGATCGGGGCCGGAGCCAGCGCCTTCCAGTTCGGCCCGGCTATCGCGCCGACGGTCGCCCACCTTGAGATCTTCCAGCGCACCCCGCCGTGGCTGATCCCGCAGCCGCGCTATCACCTCGATGTGCCCGAGGGGATGAAGTGGTTGCTCGAACACGTCCCCTTCTACGGCAAATGGTACCGCTTCTGGCTGTTCTGGACCTTGACCGACGGCGTCTATGAAGCGGTCAAGGCCGACGCCGGCTGGCCGGGGCCCACCCACTCCGTGGGGACCGCCAACGCGGCCCTGCGCGAGATGCTGGTCGCCGCCATCGCCGCCCAGGCGCCCGACGACCCCAGCCTGCTGGAGAAGGTCACCCCCGCCTATCCGTTCGGCGGCAAGCGGCCGCTGGTGGATAACGGGGTGTGGATCGAGGCGCTGAGGCGCGACAACGTCGATCTGGTCACCGAGCCGATCGAGGCGATCACCCCCAAGGGCGTGCGGACCAAGGATAGCGTGGAGCATCCGGCCGACGTGCTGATCTACGGCACCGGCTTCCACGCCAGCCGGTTCCTGGCCCCCATGCGCCTCGTCGGGCGGGCGGGCGTGGAGTTGCACGAGGCCTGGGACGGCGACGCGCGCGCCTATCTGGGCATGACCGCGCCGGGCTTTCCTAACCTCTTCATGCTCTACGGGCCGAACACCAATATCGTGGTCAACGGCAGCATCATCTTCTTCTCCGAATGCTCGGTGCGCTATGTGGTGGGCGCGCTCAAGCTGATGGCGGAAACCGGCTCGCGCTCCATGGAGGTCAAGCGCGCGGTGCACGACGCCTTCAACGCCAAGGTGGACGCCGCCAACGCCCTGATGGCCTGGGGATCGCCCCATGTGACCAGCTGGTATAAGAACGCCACCGGCCGGGTGTCGCAGAACTGGCCCTTCCCCCTGGTCGACTACTGGAACGCCACCGTCGCCCCCAACCCGGAGGACTTCGTGCTGGAGACGAAGGTCGGGGCGGAGGCGTAGGACGCCGCCCTCAAAGCGCCCGCACCCTCAGGCGCGCGCCGGTGAGGACGGCGGTGACTTCGATGGGGGCGCCGGCCGCCAGCGGGCCGTCGCCGTCGAGGCGGGCCGACCATTCCTTGCCGTCCACGAACACCCGGCCCAGGCCGCCCTCGAAGGGGGCCGAGACCGAGCCGCGATGGCCGATCAACCGGCCGCGGGCGTCGTTGATGTCGGCCCCGCCGGGCGCGGTCTTTCGCAGCATCCGCCGGCCGACGTAGGTCAGGACGAGGGTGCAGACGGCGAAGAGGGCGATCCCGCCGCCGACGCCGACGCCGATGAACAGGCTCGCCACCCCGACTAGGGCGGCGGCCGCCGCCGGCCACAGCATCCAGCCCGAACCGGTGGCGACCTCGACGGCCAGGAACACCGCCCCGACCGCCAGCCACACCCAGAACGGATGGGCGAAATAGAAAGCGCCGACGGCGTCCATGGCCGCCTTCAGGCCCCGGCCGGGGGAACCGCCGGGCGACGGGGAGGCGGCGGAGGGGGAGCGCCACCCTCGCGGGCGGCCTTGATCAGTTCGGTGATCCCGGCGATGGAGCCGGCGATGGAGCCCATGTCGGTGGGCACGATCACGGTGCGCTGCTGCGGCGAATCGGCCAGCTTGGCGAAGGCCTCGACATATTTCTGGGCAACGAAATAGTTCAGCGCATTGACGCTGCCCGCCTCGATGGCGTCCGAGACGCTCTTGGTGGCGGCGGCCTCGGCCTGGGCGGAGCGCTCGCGCGCCTCGGCGTCGCGATAGGCCGCTTCCCGCCGCCCCTCGGCCTGGAGGATGGCCGACTGCTTGGCCCCCTCGGCGCGCGTGACGGCGGCCTGGCGCTCGCCCTCGGCCTCGGTGATCACCGCCCGCTTTTCCCGCTCGGCCTTCATCTGGCGGGCCATGGCGTTGGTGATGTCCGGCGGCGGCTGCAGGTCCTTTATCTCGATGCGCGCCACCTTGACGCCCCACGGGCCGGTCGCCTCGTCGATGACGGTGAGCAGGCGGGTGTTGATCTGGTCGCGCTGCGAGAGCACCTCGTCCAGCTCCATGGAGCC
>JBBRPN010000016.1:0-41952 GCA_038227925.1 Caulobacterales bacterium
GTCACCAAGGTGGTGATGGACGAGGAGGAGGAGCGGGTCGAGGTGGTGGTGCCCGACGAGCAGCTATCGCTGGCCATCGGCCGGCGCGGCCAGAACGTGAGACTCGCGAGCCAACTCACCGGCTGGCAGATCGACATCATGACCGAGAGCCAGGAGAGCGAGCGGCGCCAGCGCGAATTCGCCGAGCGCACGGTGCTCTTCCAGGAAGCCCTGGACGTCGATGAGGTGATCGCCCAGCTCCTGGTCACCGAAGGCTTCGCCACCGTCGAGGAGGTGGCCTATGTCGAGCCGGACGAAATCGCCGCCATCGAGGGCTTCGACGAGGACACCGCCGAGGAGATCCAGGCCAGGGCCCGCGACTTCCTGGACAAGGAGGCGGCCGAATACGATGCCCGCCGCCGCGAACTGGGGGTCGAGGACGGCGTACTCGAGGTCGAGGGCGTGACCCTGCCCATGGCGGTGGCCCTGGGCGAAGGCGAGGTCAAGACCCTCGAGGACCTGGCCGGCCTGGTTCCCGACGACATCCGCGGCTGGTACGACAACAAACCCTCCGGCGAGCGGGTGCGCGAGCCGGGCGTTCTGGACGCCTTCGCCCTCAGTCCCGAGGACGCCGAGGGCCTGATCATGCGGGCGCGGGTGGCGGCGGGCTGGATCGAGCCCGAAGCGGTGGTCGAAGAGGCCATCGAGGACGAGCCGAGCGGCGAGATGACTCCTCAGGAAGAGGCAAGGGCGGTCTTCGGCGGCGCGCCGGCGGCGCGCGGAGGCTGAGGCGAGGAGCCGTGGCCGAGACCCTGGCGGGCGCCGCCCGCGAGCGGCGGGACATCGTTTCGGGCGAAGTGATGGACGAGGGGCGGATGATCCGCTTCGTGGCCGGGCCGGGCGGCCTGGTTGCGCCGGATCTGGCCCGCAAACTCCCCGGCCGCGGCCTGTGGGTGGCCGCGAACCGCGCCTCGGTGGACCGGGCGGCCAGGAAGGGCCTGTTCGCGCGCGCCGCCAAAGCCGGCCTCGCCGCCGCCCCCGACCTCGCCGACCAGGTGGAGGCGCTGCTGATGCGGCGGCTTCTTTCCGCTCTGGGCCTTGCGCGCAAGGCCGGCGAGCTTACCTCGGGGTTCGAAAAGGTGCTGGCGGCGGTGGCCACCGGCAAGGCGGCCTTCCTCGTCGAGGCGGTGGATGGGTCGGCGGACGGGCGCCGCAAGCTCCTGGCCGCCGCCCGGCGAAGCCCTCGCCCGCCGCCAATGCTGGGCCTGTTCGCCGGCGGCGAATTGAGTTTGGCCTTGGGCGCGGAGAATGTGATACACACCGCCTTCCTTGCCGGGCGAGGCGCCGACCGCTGGACAAACGACGTCGAGCGGCTATCGGGCTTTCGCCCGCTCTTCCCTGAGAGTTGGCGCGAGGAGCCTTGATGAGAGGGACGGGGCGAAGAGCCGCCCCGGCCCTCCTTCGTTTATGAAATGGCGCCTGGGCCTTTGCGGTCCGGCGAAGAACAGTCAAGCGAGCGTATGACGAACGAGAACGACAACGGCCGACAGTCTTCTCCCGCCGGGGCGCCCGCTCTGGGGGGACGGGCGCCGCTGACCCTGAAGCCCCGCGCCGGCGTAGCGGTCAGCGCCGGGATGGTTAAGCAGAGTTTCAGCCACGGGCGCACCAAGACCGTGATGGTCGAGACCAAGCGGCGCCGCCTGGAGCCCGCAGGCTCCGCCGCGCCGCCGGTCGGCGAGCGGCGGGCGGCCTTCGACGTGCGCGGGCCGACGCCGCCGCGCCCAACGTCCACCGCCGATGTCGCTCCCGCCGGCGGTCTTTCCGAGGACGAGCGCCGCAAGCGCCAGCGGGTCATCGAAGCGGCCCGCCAACAGCAGGAGCGACTGGCCGCCGAACGCCAGGCGCGATCGCCGGGCGAACCGGCTGCCCCTGGCCCGGGAAGTCCGACGGCCGGTCCCGCCGCCCCGGCGCCGGACCCCTCCCCGGCCGCGACCGCCGCAGCCGACCCGGACGCCCCGCCCCAGGCCGCCGCGCCCATCGCCGCGGCGCCGCGGGTGGCCGCGCCCGCCGGAACAACGCCGCCCGCCGCGGTCGCCGCCCGCTCCGCCGATCCGGTTCGCCCCCAGCCGCCCGCCCAGACCCGCACCTATGAGCCGGGCCGCGAGCGTCGCGACGAACGCCCCAGCACCACCACCTATCGCCCGGATCGGCCATCGGGGGGGGTCGCCTTCAACCAGCGCGCCGCCCGGCCCGGCGCGGATGTGGCGGCGCGCCCGCCCCGCGAAGGCGTGGGCGACGCCGGCCCCGGCGCGGCGCGCGAGCGGCCGTCGCGCCCCGGCGAGACGGTGCGCTATTCCGCCCTCGCTCCCAGACCACCGCGCGACGGCGCGCCCCGCTCCGGTGGGCCCCGTCCGGTGGGCGCCGAACCCTCGTCTCCAGAAATCCAGCGCGCCGCGCGCCAGGCGCCCAGGCCCGGCAACCTCAATCTCGACCGGCGCCCCGATTTCGATGAAGAGGACGCGCGCAAGGGCAAGACCGGGGTCGGCAAGGCGACCTCCCGCCCGCGGGGCGAACCCAAGCGCCGCGAGGGCCGCCTCACCATTCAGGCGGTGGCCGGCGACGACGAGGGCGCGGTCGAGCGGATGCGGTCGCTGGCTTCGGTCCGCCGGGCCCGCGAGCGTGAGCGCGAAAAACGCAAGGGTGGCGGCCAGGAGGCGATCAAGGCCGCCAAGGAAGTGGTCATTCCCGATGTCATCACGGTGCAGGAGCTGGCGGGGCGGATGGCCACTCGTGGGATGGAGATCATCAAGTTCCTGGCCCGCGAGGGCATGATGCTCAAGAGCACCGACGTGATCGAATCCGACACCGCCGAGCTGGTGGCCACCGAGTTCGGTCACACCGTCCGCCGGGTCTCCGAGAGCGATGTGGAGACCGGCTTCCTGGCCGAAGCCGACGACGACGGCGAGGCGACGGTCCCCCGCCCGCCGGTGGTGGCCGTCATGGGTCACGTCGATCACGGCAAGACCAGTCTCCTGGACGCCCTGCGGGCCACCGATGTCGCGGCCGGCGAACATGGCGGCATCACCCAGCATATCGGCGCCTATCAGGTGCGTCTGGCCGACGGCGAGCGGGTCACCTTCCTCGATACGCCCGGCCACGCCGCCTTCAGCGCCATGCGCGCCCGCGGCGCCAACGTCACCGACATCGTCATCCTGGTGGTGGCGGCCGATGACGGGGTCATGCCCCAGACGGTCGAGGCCATCCAGCACGCCAAGGCGGCCGGCGCCCCAATCATCGTGGCCATCAACAAGATCGACAAGCCCGACGCCGATCCCACCCGGGTGATCAACGAGCTGCTGCAGCATGAGATTGTGGTCGAAAGCCTGGGCGGCGAGACCCAGGCGGTCCAGGTCTCGGCGCTCGAAAAACTCGGCCTCGACGATCTGATGGAAGCGATCCTGCTGCAGGCGCAGGTGATGGATCTCAAGGCCAATCCCGACCGCACCGCCGAAGGCGTGGTCATCGAATCCAAGCTGGATCGCGGGCGGGGCGCGGTGGCCACGGTGCTTGTCAAGCGCGGGACCCTGAGGCGCGGCGATATCGTGGTCACCGGCGCCAACGCCGGCCGGGTGCGCGCCCTGATCAACGAGCGGGACGAGCCGGTCGATGAGGCCGGCCCCTCGGTACCGGTGGAGATTCTCGGCCTCGACGGCGCCCCCGATCCGGGCGAGCCGTTCGCGGTGGTGGAAAACGAGGCGCGGGCCCGCGAACTCACCGAATACCGTATCCGCCAGAAGCGCGAACGCTCGCTCAACCCCGTGGGGGCCGGCGGATCGCTGGCCGACATGATGGCCAAGCTGGCCGACAAGAAGGTCTCCGAACTGCCGCTGGTGGTGAAGGCCGACGTCCAGGGCTCGGCCGAGGCGATCGTCGGCTCGATCGACAAGCTCGGCACCGACGAGGTCCGGGCACGGATCATTCTGTCCGGGGCCGGAGGAATCAACGAAAGCGACGTGATGCTGGCCAAGGGGGCCGGCGCGCCGATCCTCGGCTTCAACGTCCGCGCCTCCAAACAGGCCCGACAACTGGCCGAGCACGAAGGCGTCGAAATCCGCTATTACGCCATCATCTACGACCTCATCGACGACATCAAAGGGGTGCTGTCGGGGATGCTGGCCCCGATCCAGCGCGAGACCTTCCTGGGCGCCGCCGAGGTTCTGCAGGTCTTCGACATCTCCAAGATCGGCCGCATCGCCGGCTGCCGCGTCCGCGAGGGCGTGGTGCGGCGCGGCGCGCGGGTGCGGATCGTCCGCCAGGACGTGGTGGTGCTGGAACTGGGCACCCTGCAGACCCTCAAGCGCTTCAAGGACGAGGTTCCCGAAGTCATCTCCGGCCAGGAATGCGGCATGGCCTTCCAGGGCTTCCAGGACATCAAGGCCGGCGACTTCATCGAGTGCTTCACGGTGGAAGAGGTCCGGCGCACGCTGTAGGGCGAGCGGCGCCGCGCCTCAATCCTTCCCTCGCGCCTTCTTCCCCGACCGCTGCGCCTTGGTGATGGTCACCCACTGGCGGCGGCGGGCGGCGCGCAGAGCGGGGTCTTCCTTGGCGTCCGCGAACGCCGCTTCCCGCTGGAGTTTTCGGTAACCTCGCCAGCGGGCGTCGTCGAGCGCCCCGCTTTGAAGCGCCGCGCGCACCGCGCAGCCGGGCTCGTTGGTGTGGCCGCAGTCGCCGAACTTGCAGTTCGCCGCCAGGGCCTCAATGTCCTCGAACGCGGCGACCAGACCTTCGTCGCTGTCCCAGAGGCCCAGTTCGCGCATGCCGGGGGTGTCCAGCAGCAGGCCGCCGCCCGGCAAGGCGATCAGTTCGCGGTGCGAGGTGGTGTGGCGCCCGCGCCCATCGCCTTCGCGGATGGCGCCCGTCGCCATGCGCTCGCTTCCCATGAGGGCATTGAGCAGGGTCGATTTGCCGACCCCCGAACTGCCGACCATCACCGCCGTGCGGCCAGGGGCCAGATAGCCGCGCACCGCGTCCAGCCCCTCGCCGGTGAGGGAAGAAATGGCCAGCACCGGTGCGCCGACGGCCACCGCTTCCACCGCCGCCATGGCGGCTTCCACGTCGGCGACGAGGTCGGCCTTGGTCAGCACCACCACCGGCGCCGCCCCGCTCTGCCAGGCGCTGGCCAGATAGCGCTCCAGTCGTCGGGGGTTGAGATCGCCGTTCAGCGACGCGGTGATGAAGGCGACATCGACATTGGCCGCCACCACCTGCAAGCCGCCGCCCGATCCGGCGGCCTTGCGGGTGAAGGCGGTGCGGCGCGGCAGCACATGATGGATGATGGCCGTCTCGCCCGGCCCGCCGGCGGCCAGCGCCACCCAGTCGCCGGCGGCCGGATAGCCTCCGGCCTCGGCGTCGCGGGCCAGCTTGCCGCTGATCTCGGCCCGAAGCTCGCCAAGGTCGGTGGCCAGGCCATAGAGGCCACGCTGCTGGAGGATCACCCGTCCGGCGATCAGGCCGGCGGCGGCATGGGGCGCGAAGTCGTGCTGGAGCGCATCGCTCCAGCCGTAGGTTTCTAGCAAGGGGACAATCCTTCGATCGGCATGAGGAGAGGGCGCCGAACGAAGATGCGGGGCATCTAGCGCCGGGCGCGGCGGAGGGCGCGGCTGAACGCAGTCATTTGAGAAACCCTCCTCTCTCGTCGTGGATCGACTCCACGGAGTTAGCCACGCTTGGCCGCGGCCGTCAACGAAAGCCTCCCCGGGGACTGGTCCCAACACCCGGCGAGAATGGCACTCTAACCAGAATTGGGTATTGTCGCCCATCGATACGTGACGAATTCGATGGAAATGGACTACGGAAGAGGGTTCCACGCGCCAGTCGGCCGGTCTGTCGATGCTGCGGCCTATGACGGCTACGTGGGCCGCTGGTCTCGGCTGTTTGTGCCGGCCCTGTTGGCTGCCGCCGATGTGTCCCGGGGAGACCGGGTGCTCGATCTCGCCACGGGGTCAGGCGAGGCGGCGCTGCTGGCGCTGCCGGCTGTCCAAGCCTCGGGGTGTGTGATCGGCGCGGACATATCGCCGGCGATGCTCGACGCGGCGCGCCTCCGGCTAGGGAGTCGTTCGTTTCTTCCAGTGGCGGCGGACGGTCAGGCGCTGCCGTTCGGGGACGACAGTTTCGATGCCGTCGTGTGCCAACTCGGCCTGCAGTTCTTCCCCGATCCGGCGCGGGGACTCGAAGAGGTCCGACGCGTCCTTCGCGGCGGCCGTCGCGCCGCGATATGTGTCATCGCCACGCCGGATCGGGCGCCAATGTGGGGCGTTCTCGCCAAAGCGCTCAGCCGCCATCTTCCAGCGCGGCGGGAAGCGCTCCATCTTTCGTTCGCATTGGCGGACGCCGGGGTGCTGGAACGACTGCTCGGCGCCGCCGGCTTTAACGATACGCGGGTCGAGCGAGAGACCCGAGTGGCGATCATCGAATCGTTTGACACCTACTGGGCTTGCGTTGAGGCGGGGATCGGCCTGATGCCTCAGGCTTATCTCGCGCTTCCGGACACTCGCCGACGTTCGGTGCGGGAGGAGGTGCGGGCGCGACTGTCGAAATTTGCATCCCAGGGCAAGCTGGTAATGAGCGTTGAGATGCTCATCGGAACGGGGCGGGCGTAGAAATGCAAGCATCCGCCAGCGGCGCCAATGACGGGGGAAAGACGCCGCCCGCTTGCGCTCCCCGCGCCGTCCGGCAAGGATGCCGCTCACCATTCGTCGAGAGCTGGCCTCCATGACTGACCATCACACGCCCCATGCGCCGCCCGGCCTACTGCGGGTTCTGGGCCTGATCTTCGGTCTGGCGGTGGTGGTGGGGGGCATGGTGGGCTCGGGGATCATGCGCGCCCCCGGCGTGGTGGCGCTGGGGCTTACCAGCCCGACCCTGATCCTGCTGGCCTGGGCGGTGGGCGGCGGGATAACCCTGTTGTCGGCCATGCCGCTGGTGGAAGCGGGCGCCTCGATCCCGATGGCCGGCGGGCCCTTTCCCATCGCCCGCCGCGCCTTCGGACCGACCGTCGGCTTCTTCACCGGCTGGATCGCCTGGCTGAGCTACACCGCCGCCAGCGGCTTCATCTCGGTGGTGTTCGGTGAATATGTCCATCGCCTGGGCCTCGCCCCTCACCTCCCCACCTCGGCCCTCGCGGTCGGCCTGATCGCGGCCGTGGCCGCCGTCAACTGGGTCGGCACCCGGTTCAGCGGCTCGTCGCAAAGCCTGGCCAGCGCCATCAAGGGCGCCGCCTTCCTGCTGCTGGCGGCGATCCTGTTCGCCTCTCCCCACGCTCCGGCCGGCGCGGCGAGCGTGGCCGCGCCCGGCGTTGCCCTGGCCGCCGGTGTCACCACGATCGGTGCGGCGGTCATGGCCATCCGCGTGATCTACCAGACCTACGCCGGGTGGGACGCCGCCATCTATTTCTCCGAGGAAGTCGATCGACCCGAGCGCAACGTGGCGCGGGCGACCTTCGGCGGCATAGCGGCGGTGACCGTGCTCTACGTCCTGATCAACGCCGCCGTCCTCCATGTCCTTTCCCCCGCCGCCATCGCCGGATCGACCCTGGCGGTGGGCGACGCGGCCAAGATTTCCCTGGGGACCGTGGGGGATACGGTCATCACCGCCATGGGGCTGTTTTCCCTCGCCGCCATCGTCAACCTGCAGATCATGGTCGTCCCGCGAGTCACCTTCCGCATGGCCAGGGACGGGGCGCTGCCCCGCGCCTTCGCCGCCGTGGCGCGCGGCGGCTCGCCCAGGCTAGGCGTCGCCGCCACCGCCATCGTCGCGGCGCTGTTCGCGGCCACCGGCAGCTACGAGAGCATCGTGCGCATCTACGCGCCGTGGAGCATCGGAGCGGGGCTGATTGTGTGCCTCTCGGCCATTCGCCTGCGGATCGCCGAACCCGATCTCCCGAGGCCCTACCGGATGCCCCTCTTCCCATGGCTCCCCATCGGCGTGGCCGTCATCAACGCCGCCCTGATCGCCGTGGTGGTGTGGGACGATCCCCTCGCTGGCCTGGGATCGGCGATCGTGGCGGTCGCCCCGTTGCCGATCTACCTGGCTTTCGCCAAGGCTTGGCGGCGGCGGGCGGGGCTGACATAGCCGCCGAAGGGGGATGACCGTGAACGACCGCCACGCCGGGCCGGCTGCTCGCTATCGCCCCGTTGCCGATCTATCTCATATTCGCCAAGCCTTGGCGGCGGCGGGCGGAGGGCTGAGCTCGGCGGCGAGGGGCGCATCGACGATCGCGCTGACGACTACGACCATCGGGTGCGCCTGGTTGACTTAAGGCAATAGAGAGGCGTCTCCTGGGGACCGTTGGCTCGCTGGCGGGAGGTTTGCATGACACTGGCCAACTCGCCCCCCGCTCCGCCCCAGCTCCTGCGCGTTCTGGGCCTTGTCTTTGGTTTGTCGGTCGTGGTCGGCAGGATGATCGGCTCGGGGATCATGCGCGCGCCAGGCGTCGTCGCTCTGGGCATCAGAAGCGAGCCGCTGATCCTTCTCGCCTGGCTTGTCGGCGGCGTCGTGACCATGTTGGCGGCCATGCCCGTTGTGGAAGCGGGCGCGTCGGTCCCTCGCGCGGGGGGCGCCTACGCGATCGCCGCGCGGGCGTTCGGCCCCTTGACCGGACTCTTCACCGGCTGGATCGCCGCGCTGTCTCCCAGTGCGGGCAACGCCGTCATTGCCGTCGTGTTCGGCGAATATGTGCATCGTCTGGGCCTGGCCGGAGGGTTGCCCACCAGCGTTATCGCGTGCGCGCTGATCCTCACCATGGGCGCGATCAATTGGATGGGCACACGCGTCTGCGGCGCATCGCAGAGCATCGGCAGCGCCGCGAAAGGGGCCGCGTTCCTGGTGCTGGCGGCGGTGCTGTTCGCCTCGCCGCGCGCGGCCGCGCCGCCGCCCAGCGAGGCTCCCGCGCTCGTCGGCGGCGCGGCCATCGGCGCCGTAGTGATGGCGATCCGGGTCATCTTCCAAACCTACGGCGGCTGGGAAACGGCGATCAACTACTCCGAGGAAGTCCGGCGTCCGGGCCGCGACCTAGCCCGCGCGGTTTTCTGGGGAATCGGCGCCGTCGTGGTCCTTTATGTTCTGGTCAATGCGGCCGTGCTGCATGTGCTCAACCCCGCGGACATCGCCGGTTCGGCCCTGGCGGTGGGCGACGCGGCCAAGGCTTCGCTCGGCGCGGCGGGCGACAAGACGATCACCGGGATCGGCCTTCTGTCGCTGGCGGCGGCGGTTAATCTGGGGGTCATGGGGCCGTCGCGCCTCATCTGGCGTATGGCCGCCGATCGCGTCCTGCCGCCGTGGCTAGCGGTGGTGGCGAAGTCGGGCGCGCCGCGCCGCAGCGTTACCCTCGTAGTGATCGTCTCGCTACTGTTCGCCGCCACCGGCACCTACGAAAGCATTGTGCGCATCTATGTGCCCTGGGGCATCGGCGGGATCCTGATGGTGTGCCTCTCGGCCATCAAGCTGCGCGTCGCCGAGCCTGATCTGCGGCGGCCGTGGAAAATGCCGCTTTTTCCATGGGTCGCCATCGGCGCGGCCCTGGTCCAGGCCGGCCTGATCGCGGTGATAGTGGCCGATGATCCGAAGGGCGGCCTGTTGTCGGCTCTCGTCGCCGTCGCTCCCCTGCCGATCTATCTCCTCTTCGCCAGGACTTGGCGCCGGCAGGCGGGGAAGGCATAGCCTCGCATCAAGGGGATTGCGACAATGGCCTACGAAGACGCCCTGGTTGACTACGCCCGCTTCGACTTCACCGATCCGGCCAGACGCTGGACGCGGCCGGTGTGGCGCCGGGGAACGGGACCGGCGGTGATCGTCATCCATGAAATGCCGGGGCTGCATCCTCTGGTGATCCGCTTCGCGACCCGCGTGACGGCGGCGGGGATGACGGTTTTCTGCCCCAGCCTGTTCGGCGATCCGGGCCGCGAAGTGACGCCGCTCTATCGGTGCGTGAGATGCTCAAGGGCATCTGTATCCGCCGGGAATTCAACGTCTGGGCCGCCGACAAGTCGAGCCCGATCGTTGATTGGCTGCGGGCCCTGGCCGCCCATGCCCACGCCGAGTGCGGCGGCAAGGGCGTCGGCGTGGTCGGCATGTGTTTCACCGGCGGCTTCGCCCTGGCCATGATGACCGAGCCGTCGGTCGTCGCTCCGGTTCTCTCGCAGCCGTCCCTGCCGCTGGCGGCCGGGTCCAGGCGCCGCGCCGCCGGCATCGGCGCGTCGCCCGGCGAAATCGCCTGCGCCAAGAAGCGATTCGAGGACGAGGGCCTTTCCATGATTGGCTTGCGCTTCCACGGCGACCCGTTCGTTCCCCAGGCGCGGTTCGACACCCTCAAAGCAACTTTCGGCGACCGCTTCGAGGCCATCGAGATCGCCGCGGCGGACGGCCTGCCCGATCCGCGCATGCCCGCTCATTCGGTGCTGACCCTGCATCTGAACGACCGCGACCCGGAGGGGCCGACCAAGAAGGCCGAGGAGCGGGTCATCGCCTTTTTCAAAGAGCGGACCGGGGCGTGAGGCGGGCGGCGCCTTGCGGGCGCCACGCGGACGCGTCAATGAGGCGGGGCGCGCCATGACCCAGCCCCTCCGCCTCCTTGCCGCGATCCTGGCGACCGCCATTCTGGCCGGTTGCGCCACCACCCAGCGCCTGGCGGCGGCGGGCGACGTGCACAGCCTGCTGGTGGCCATTCGCGACGACGACCACGCCGCTTTCGACGCCCATGTCGATCGCCGCGCCCTGGAGGCGCAGCTCCAGGCGCGCCTAGTGGACCGCGCGGCGGCGGCGAACATGCCGGAGTCCTGGAAGGGGCTGGGCGTCCTGCTCTCCGGCCCGGTGGCCAGGCTCGCCGGCGACACCCTTATCCGTCCCGAGGTGTTCCGCGCCGTGGCCGACTATTACGGCTACCGCCCGGAGACGCCGATCCCCAATACCCTGACCCTGGCCGGCGGCTTGCGCGCCTTGCCGGACGGACGCGTGTGCGCGGCCCGCGACAAGAGGGGGCCGTGCCTGCTTACCTTCGCCGACGAAGGCGGGGTGTGGCGGTTGGTGGGTTTTGACGGCGACGCCGCCATGCTCCGGTTGAAGGTTCGATAAGGCGCCATGAAACCCTTCGCCTCTCTGGCCGCCGCCCTCGCCCTGGCCGGCCCCGCCCACGCCTCGACCTTGCGGATCTTTTCCTATGATCCGTCGGATGCGGAAACCCGCCATGCCGCCGGCGCGGTGACCTTCGAGTTCAATCAGCGCCTGGTCTTCACCACGGTGCTGCGCGTCTTGGCGACCGAAGGCCAGGCGAGCGCCGATCTCAAACCGGCCAAGGACGAGGCGCTGGGACGCGGCGGCCTCACCGCCCTGATCGGCGGCGCCCCCGAGCGAGATCTCTATGAGGTTCTGCCGAGCGGCGACGGGCCGGCCATGATCGCCGCCTTCTGTCCAGGCGCGAGGCGGGCCTGGATGGCGTTCGGCCGCCTGCGGGCCAACCGCGATCTGCGCGTCTTCGTGCTCGGCGACACCGCGGCCGGCGCGCCCGCCCACCTGTGCCGCACCCTGGCGTTCGACTTTCACGGTGAATGGCGCCTGCCGCCCGGCGCGCGCTTCGACGAACGCCAGCTCGAGCGGCCCAAGTTTCCCCACTAAGGGACAAATAGGTCGCTCCTCACGTCAAGGTGATTCGAACAAATGCCAGCGCGGGTGCACATCCGGCGCGGAACTTCATGGTCAGTCCCCTTGCGCCCGTCGCTGGACGAAAACGGTCTGCGGCGGGCGCCCTTTTGCGGCGTGCCCCGATCTACAGCGCCGTCGTGGTGAGGGTTGGGCGCTTGGCGATCGCCTGATCGAACGCCGCCCACACACCGCTCTCGCCGTGCCAAGCGCCACGGGTCGCCGCCTTGGAATATTCGGTGGATCGGGCTTCGAAGAAGTTGGCGTGCTCGACGCCGGACAACAGGCTTTGCAGCCAGAGCAGAGGATTTTCCTTGGCGTCGTAAACCGTCGGTAGGCCCAGTTGGCGCAATCGCCAGTCGGCGATGAAGCGGATGTAGCCCTTGATGTCGGCCGGCGTCATGCCCCGCACCTCGCCGGCCTCGAAGGCCAGGTCGATGAACCGGTCCTCCAGGCCGACCACGGTCTTGCAGCAATCGACGATGTCGTCGGCCACGGCCTTGGTCACCGCTCCGGTCTCGGCGTTGAAGGCGTGGTAGAGCTTGACGATCCCTTCGCAGTGGAGGCTCTCGTCGCGCACGCTCCAGGAGACGATCTGCCCCATGCCCTTCATCTTGTTGAAGCGCGGGAAGTTCATCAGCATGGCGAAGCTGGCGAACAGCTGCAACCCTTCGGTGAAGCCGCCGAACATGGCGAGGGTGCGGGCGATGTCGGCGTTGGAACCGACCCCGAACTGTTGCATGTAGTCGTGCTTGGCCTTCAGCGCCCCCAACTCCAGAAAGGCCGAAAACTCCGCCTCCGGCATACCGATGGTCTCCAGCAGCAGGGCGTAGGCGGCGATATGGATGGTCTCCATGTTGGAGAAGGCGGCCAGCATCATCTTCACCTCGGTGGGTTTGAAGACGGTGGCGTAACGCTCCATGTAGTTGTCGTTCACCTCGATGTCGGACTGGGTGAAGAAGCGGAAGATCTGGGTGAGAAGGTTGCGCTCGCGATCGTTGAGATTGGCCGCCCAGTCCTTGCAGTCCTCGCCCAGGGGCACTTCCTCGGGCATCCAGTGGACCTGCTGCTGGCGCTTCCAGAAGTCGTAGGCCCAGGGATAGCGGAACGGTTTATAGGCGAAGGATGGCGTAAGCAGGCCGGGCTGGGATGGGACGGGCGATGTCATCGGCGAGGGATTTCTTTACGGGCGGGCGAATCGCGGAGGGCGCGGCGGAAGCGGCCAAGATAGCAACATATAGCGTCAATGTCGGCGCGGTCTGCAAGATATAGTGGATGGAATGGGAATTTCAATAGGCAGGAAGTTCGTGGTCTTGGGCCCTGAGCCATGCTGATCGACGGGCGCCCTACCCGGACCATCTGGGCCGCCGCCGACGGCGCGGTGGAGATCATCGATCAGACCCTGCTGCCCCATGCGGTGGAGATCGTCCGCCTGCGAAGCCTCGACGATGCGGTCGGCGCCATCGCCACCATGCAGGTTCGCGGGGCGCCGCTGATCGGGGCGACGGCCGCCTGGGGCCTCGCCCTCGCCCTGCGCGCCGATGCCTCCGACGCCGGCCTGGCCAGCGCCCGCGCGCGCCTGGCCGCCTCGCGCCCCACGGCGGTGAATCTGGCCTGGGCGCTGGAACGGGTCGGGCGCGCCATCGCGCCTCTGCCGCCCGCTGGCCGCGCCGCCGCCGCGGCTCGAGAGGCCGCCGCCATCGCCGAGGCGGACGTGGCCGCCTGTCGGGCGATCGGCGAGCACGGGGCGGCCCTGATCTCGGCGATCGCGGCGCGCAAGGCCGGAGCGCCGGTGAACATCCTCACCCACTGCAACGCCGGCTGGCTGGCGGCGGTCGATTGGGGGACGGCGCTCGCCCCCGTCTATGTCGCCCAGGAGCGGGGGCTCGATGTCCACGTCTGGGTGGACGAGACCCGGCCGCGCAACCAGGGGGCGGCGCTCACGGCCTTCGAGCTGGGCCAGCAGGGCGTGGCTCACACTGTCATCGTCGATAACGCCGGCGGCCACCTGATGCAGCGCGGCCGGGTCGATCTCGTCCTGGTCGGCGCCGACCGCATCACCCGCGCCGGCGACGTGGCCAACAAGATCGGCACCTATCTTAAGGCGCTGGCCGCCGCCGACAGCGGCATTGCCTTCCATGTCGCCGCGCCTTCATCGACCATCGACTGGCGCCTGGCCGACGGGATCGCCGAAATCCCCATCGAGGAGCGCGACGGCCGCGAGGTCACCCACGCCGTGGGCGCCTTGGCGAGCGGCGAACGGGCCGAGGTGCGGATCGTCGCGCCTGGCAGCGCCGCCGCCAATTTCGCCTTCGACGTCACGCCCGCTCGCTTGGTCACCGGCCTGATCACCGAGCGCGGCCTCTGCGCCGCCAGCGAGTTGGGGATCGCCGGCCTGTTTCCTGAACGGGCCGCCTAGACTCAAATATTTAGAGCCCGATTCAGACGCCGGATCTCTCCGGTCCAACGTCATCGGGCTCTGACCTACTGGCAGGCCAGGCACTCGTCGTAGTCGGTGCGCGCCTCGGCGGCGCGGGCGGCGCTGTCCTGGGCCATGTCGGCGCCGGCGAAGGCGGCCCGCTGCACCGACTTGGAGCGCAGGTAGTAGAGGCTCTTGACCCCCTGCTCCCAGGCCCGCCAGTGCAGCATGTGCAGGTCCCACTTGTCCACGTCGCCGGCCAGAAAGACGTTCACCGACTGCGACTGGCAGATTTCCGGCGTCCGGTCGGCGGCCAGATCGATGATCCAGCGCTGATCGATTTCGAAGGCGGTCTTGTAGAGGCTCTTCTCGTCGTCGGTGAGGCAGGTCAGATGCTGGACCGATCCTTCGTTCTCCAGGATCGAGGCCCAGATCGCCGGCGTGTTCTCGCCCTTTTCCTCGAGCAGGCGCTCCAGGTAGGGGTTCTTCACCGCGAACGAGCCCGACAGGGTCTTGTGGGTGTAGATGTTGGCCGGGATCGGCTCGATGCCGGCGCTGGTTCCCCCGCAGATGATCGAGATCGAGGCGGTGGGGGCGATGGCCAGCTTGTGCGAGAAGCGCTCCATCACGCCCCGTTCGGCGGCGTCGGGGCAGGGGCCGCGCTCGGCCGCCAGCACCTGGCTGGCGGCGTCGCAGCCGCGCCGCAGATGCTTGAAGAGCCGCATGTTCCACGACTTGGCCAAGGCGCTCTCGAAGGGGACGTTCTGGCTTTGCAGGAAGGAGTGGAAGCCCATCAGGCCCAGGCCCACCGAGCGCTCGCGCATCGCCGCATAGGCCGCGGCGCCCATTTCCGGGGGGGCCCGGTCGATGAAGTCCTGCAGCACATTGTCGAGGAAGCGCATGACGTCCTCGATGAAGCTCGGGTGATCGCGCCACTCGAGGAACATCTCGGCGTTGACCGAGGAAAGGCAGCAGACGGCGGTGCGCTCCTCTCCCAGATGGTCGAGGCCCGAATGCAGCATGATCTCCGAGCACAGGTTCGACTGGCGCACCTTGAGGCCCAGTTCGCGCTGGTGGGCCGGCATGGCCCGGTTCACGGTGTCGGAGAAGATCAGGTACGGCTCGCCGGTCTGCAGGCGCAGCTCGAGCACCTTCTGCCACAACGCCCGGGCGTCCACCTCGCGCACTACGTCCTGGGACTTGGGCGAGCGCAGGGCGAACCTGGCGCCGTCCCGCACCGCTTCCATGAATTCGTCGGTGATCGAAACGCCGTGGTGCAGGTTCAGGGACTTGCGGTTGAAGTCGCCCGACGGCTTGCGAATTTCCAGGAACTCCTCGATCTCCGGATGGTGGATATCCACATAGACCGCCGCCGAGCCGCGCCGCAGGGAGCCCTGGCTGATAGCCAGGGTCAGGCTGTCCATGACCCGGATGAAGGGGATGATGCCGCTGGTCTGGCCCGAGCCCTTCACCGTTTCGCCGATCGAGCGCACCCCGCCCCAATAGGTGCCGATGCCGCCGCCGTTAGCCGCCAGCCAGACGTTCTGATTCCAGGTGCCGACAATGCTCTCCAGCGAATCGCCCACCGCATTGAGGAAGCAGGAGATCGGCAGGCCGCGCGACGCGCCGCCGTTGGAGAGCACCGGGGTGGCGGGCATGAACCACAGTTTGGACATGTAATTGTAGAGGCGCTGGGCATGGTCGGCGTCGTCGGCGAAGGCGGTGGCCACGCGGGCGAACATGTCCTGATAGGATTCGCCGGCCAGCAGATAGCGGTCCTCCAGAGTCGTGCGGCCGAAATCGGTGAGCAGGTCGTCGCGGGCGCGGTCGATCTCGACCTTGCGCACCAGTTGGAGCCGCGGACGCTCGGAGAGGCGCGGCGCTCCGACACGTCCTTTGGCGACCGGCTCGATCTTCGCTTGCCTACCCATCATGACCCATCTGACCCATGGTTGCGACCCCTTGAAGGCGGGAGAGCCTTGGTCGGTGTCTATATGTTGTGGGCAAATCACCCCTCAACCCCACTATATGGGGTCACATGGTTGAGGGGGCGTCAACCGTCGGCCACGCCTTCGGCCGCGACTTTTTTGTAAAGCAAAGATTAACGCGCCGGCGCCGACGCCAGCCGTTTCAAGGCTTTGGCGATTTTGCCGCCGGCGCGGTTCACGAGACTGTGACCCCCAACGTGCGCCGCGGAGTTGGCGGGCCCTCGAATGCCGGGCTGGCTCTTAAATGCAAAGAGCCCGGCCGACCGGCCGGGCTCTCCGCTAAGCGTGGATTAGAAGGGCCGCGATCAGAACTGGATGTGGATCGTGGCTCTGCGGTTCAGCGGCTCCTTCACCCCATCGGGAGTGGGAACGGCGAGGTCGGACTTGCCCTTCCAGCTCACGTCCAGGCTGGTCTGGGGAACGCCCAGGGAGACCAGGCCGTCGGCGGTGGCCTTGGCGCGCCGCTCCGACAGGCGAAGGTTGTAGGCCACCGAACCGGAGGTGTCGGTATAGCCGACCACCGCTTCGCGGGTGGCGTGGCCGTCGGTGGCGTATTTGGCCGCGTCCTGAAGCACCGACTGGGCTTCGGGCGTGATCACGTATTGGTCGAAGGGGAAGTAGATCACGTAGTCGCGGGTCTCAAACGTCGGCGGCGGCGGCGGCGGCGGCGCTTCCGGAGGCGGAGGCGGCGGCGGAGCCGGCGGCGGCGGCGGGGGAGGAGGCGGGGGAGGCGGCGGGGGAGGCGAGGCGAAGCTGTAGCGCAGCCCCAGGCTCAGCGACTGATCGCGGTAGCGGCCGTGTATGTCGCCAGGCGCCTGGACGGCGGCGAAGGCGGGGCTGCTGATGCTGAGTTTCGAACCGCTCAGATAACGGTAGGTCAGATCGACATTGATTCTGTCGTTGAGGCGATACGCCAGGCCGGCGATCCCCTGATAGGCAAGCTTGGTGTCGACCTGATTGAAGTTGGCTGGAATCGGCGATTGAAAACCGCTGCCGACCAGGACGACATTGTGAGACTGCACTCTGACGCGGTTGAAGCCGATGCCGGCGCCCACGAAGGGCACGACCGACCAGTTGGGAAACAGATCGATCAGGCCATTGAACATGCCGGTGTAGGAGCGCACCGCGCCGCCTGGATTGGGGCAATTTCCGCTGACCGAGCCTTTTGCGCAGAGATCACCGTCATCGCCAAGGGGACTGGGTGTGTTGGGCGTCTTGAAGTCGTTGATCGATGTGATGTTGCCATTCCGAAATCCGCCCTCGATTTCAAGACGGAAGTGGGGCGAAAGCCGGTAGCCCAGGCGCGCGAAGGCCGCGATTTGGGCGTCGGGCACCCGGAAATTGAAGCCGTCGGCGTCGCCGGGCAAGGGGGCGAATCCCATTTCCAGACCGCGTTGATGGTGCGCTCCAACGTCGATCGCGCCATACCAGCCCGAATCTTGCGCGGACACACCGGAGGCGGCGAGCACCGCAGCCACGGCGGCCCCAGTCAGAAGTCTCAGTTTCATAGTCAGTTCCCTTCCTTGCCCTCTGGGGCGCTCAAGCCAATCCCAAGGCCTTATACCAGAACGCCGGGACGGCGCAGTGTCCACGGAGACACACCGTGCGATATTCTGTCATATTGCGCAAGTGATCAAAGGCTGAACAGGCCGGTTTTTTGAATTTCTTGCGCGCTTTTCAGCCATCCGGTCGCCGCCTCCCCGGCGCCTTTTGAACGCAAAGAGCCCGGCCGACTGGCCGGACTCTCCGCTAAGCCGTGGACTAAGAAGGGCCGCGATCAGAACTGGATGTGGATCGTGGCTCTGCGGTTCAGCGGCTCCTTCACCCCATCGGGAGTGGGAACGGCGAGGTCGGACTTGCCCTTCCAGCTCACGTCCAGGCTGGGCTGGGGAACGCCCAGGGAGACCAGGCCGTCGGCGGTGGCCTTGGCGCGCCGCTCCGACAGGCGAAGGTTGTAGGCCACCGAACCGGAGGCGTCGGTATAGCCGACCACCGCTTCGCGGGTGGCATGGCCGTCGGTGGCGTATTTGGCCGCGTCCTGAAGCACCGACTGGGCTTCGGGCGTGATCACATACTGATCGAAGGGGAAGTAGATCACGTAGTCGCGGGTCTCGAAGGTCGGCGGCGGCGGCGGTGGCGGCGCTTCCGGGGGCGGAGGCGGCGGCGGAGGCGGCGGCGGCGGCGGGGGAGGCGGCGGCGGAGGCGGAGGCGGAGGCGGCGGCGAGGCGAAGCTGTAGCGCAGCCCCAGGGTCAATGAGTGATCGTGATAGCGCCCGCTCAACACCGCCGTTGTCTGGTCGGTCTGGTCCACCGCCAGGAAATTGATCTTCGAACCACTGAGATAGCGGTAGGTCAGATCGACGTTCAGGCGCTCGCTGACCCGAAACGCCACGCCGGCGATGCCCTGATAGGCGAACTTGGTGCTCGAATCATCGACGTTGCCATGCAGCGAGCCCACCACGCCGGTCGCGACCAGATCGCCGTCGGCCCGGACCTTGACGTGGTCGGCCCCGACGCCGCCGCCGAAGAAAGGATCGATGCGCGAGGCGGGCAGGATGTCGAACAGGCCGTTGACCATGCCGGTCCAGGCGTTGACGTTGCCGTCCGGCTTGCCGCAGACGTCCGCCGTGGCCCCTATGGCGCACAATTGCACATTCCCGCCAAAACCGGTCACCGACTGCAGCGATCCGTGGCGATAGCCGCCTTCCAACTCGATGCGGAAATTGGGGGTGATCCGATAGCCGACGCGGGCGAATCCCGCGTAGTCGATATCCCGCACCCGAAAGTTGAAGCCGCCCGTCCCCGGAAACGCGCCGCTTCCGCCGCCGGAGACGAACTGGGATTGCAGATCGGCCTGGTGGTGGCCGCCGGCGTCGATCGCCCCGTACCAGCCGGTGTTTTGCGCCAGCGCCCCCGAGGCGACGGCCGAGACGGCGAACACCGTGGCGACGGCGGCCCCGGCCAGAAGTTTCGATTTCATGTCAGTCCCCTTCTTGCCTTTCCCATCGGCCCATCTGGCCGCGCGGCATTTCCATCGACACTTCGGGGCGAGGCGCGACTATCGCACCCCCACCCAACGCCTCACCGCTCGTGCGAAGGAGGCTATACAATCAATCGGCGCCGATCAACTTTTCGGCGAACAAAGATCTCAATCCATTCGCGGTTGCGAATCGACGCCTCGAAAGTGACCCATAAGGTTGAAAAAAAGCTAACCGTTCGAATTCACCGTGCGCCGATTCGTCACTTCCTTCGCCGCTTTTTCGCGCGCCTCTCCACGGTCGGCCACCCAATTCGCCGAATATCTTTTGGTTCCCGCCGAACGGTGGTCTCATGGCGATAATCGCCGGATGGAGGCGCGGGAGCCACAATGTCCGAACTGATCCTTTCCGCCGATGAGGGCGCCGCGGTCGGCGTCGAACTTCTGGCGAGCGCGGACTGGGAAGCGTTCGCCGCGCGGCAGGCCGGGCCGGTGAAGGCGGCGGCCGGCGCGGCGCGATTCACCGGCCAGGCCGGGGGAGTGCTGCTGGTCGCGGGCGCGGACGGCGGCGTGGTGCGGGTCCTCTACGGTCTGGGCGAGGGAGCGACGCCCGGGGCGATGGCGATTCGCGGTCTCGCCGCCGGCCTGCCGCCGGGCGACTACAGAATCGACGGGTCGTTGGCCGGCCTCGATCCGGGACGGATCGCCCTGGCCTGGACCTTGGGCGCCTATCGATTCGATCGCTACAAACAGGAGCGGGGCGATCTCGCGCCCAGGCTGGCGGCGCCCGCCGGGGCGGACGTGACCCAGGCCCGCGCTCTCGCCCACGCCTGCGCCCTGGCCCGCGACATGATCAACACGCCGGCCAACGACATGGGGCCTCGCCAGATCGAGACCATCGCCCGCGAGATCGCCGCGAGCCATGGGGCGACGATCGAGGTCGTCGTCGGCGACGCCCTGATCGGGGCCGGCTATCCAGCCGTCCACGCGGTCGGCCGGGCCGCGGTCGCCGAGCGCGCGCCGCGAATGATCGAGATCGCCTGGGGCGAGGCCGACCGCCCCTTGATCGCCCTGATCGGCAAGGGAGTGGTGTTCGACTCCGGCGGCCTGGACATCAAGGCGTCGGCGGGGATGCGGCTGATGAAGAAGGACATGGGCGGGGCGGCCCACGCCCTGGCCCTGGCGCGGATGGTCATGGCCGCGCGCCTGCCGGTGCGACTCGTCGTCCTGATCCCGGCGGTGGAAAACGCCATCGCCGGCGACGCCATGCGCCCGGGCGACGTGCTGGCCTCGCGAAGCGGGTTTTCCATCGAGGTCGGCAACACCGACGCCGAGGGCCGGCTGATCCTGGCCGACGCCCTGGCCCGCGCCGCCGAGCTGTCGCCGGTTCTCACCATCGACCTCGCCACCCTGACCGGGGCGGCGCGGGTGGCCCTGGGGCCGCAGGTCGCGCCCTTCTACACCGCCGACGACGCCCTGGCCGCCGAGCTGGCCGCCGCCTCCGCCGCCGAGGAGGATCCGCTGTGGCGCATGCCGCTGTGGCAGGGATACGCCGGCGCCCTGGCAAGCGACATCGCCGACATCAAGAACGATCCTGACCCCTGGGCCCAGGCCGGCTCGCTGACCGCCGCCCTCTTTTTGCAACGCTTCGCGCCCAAGGGCGCCTGGGTTCATTTCGACATCTTCGCCTGGAACCCTCACGCCCGGCCCGGCTGGCCGGTGGGCGCCGAGGTGCAGGCCATCCGCGCCGTCTACGCGGTGTTGAAGGCCCGGTACCCATGATCGCGCACGATCCGCGGATCACCCTGGCGCGGCCGGATCTGGCGGCGAGCGGCCTGGAAGGCGTCCTGCGCGCGACGCAATTCGCCAGGACGACCGTCATGCGGCTCATTGTCCCGGTGGCGCCCATCCGCGCCGCGCCCGATCCCGCCGCCGAGCAGGTCGATCAACTCCTCCATGGCGAGATGTTCGATCGGCTGGAGACCGTGGACGGCCAGGCCTGGGGCCAAGCCCGCCGCGACGGCTGCGTCGGCTTCGTCGAGGCGGACGCCCTGTCGAGCGAGGCGCTCGTCCCGACCCACTGGATCGCCGCCCTGCGCGCCTTCGCCTTCGAAGCGCCCTCGATCAAGGCGCCGGCGAGCGGCCCGCTCAGTCTGAACGCCCTGGTGTCGATCGATGGCGACCACGGCGCCTTCGGCCATGCGGCGAACCTGGGCTGGATCGCCAAGGTTCACCTCGCGCCGATCGGAACCTTCGCGGCCGACCCGGTCGCGGTGGCGCGGCGGTATCTGGGAACGCCCTATCTGTGGGGCGGGCGAGACAGCCTGGGCCTCGACTGCTCGGGCCTCATTCAGCAGGCGCTCTACGCCGCCGGATGCGCCTGCCCGCGCGACAGCGATCAGCAGGCGGCCCTGGGGGCGGCGGCGGCGGCCGACGCTTTGCGCCGAGGCGACCTGGTCTTCTGGCGCGGCCATGTGGGCATGATGCTCGACGCCGATCGCCTGCTGCACGCCAACGCCCACCACATGGCCGTCGCCATCGAACCTCTGACGCAGGCCATGGCCCGCATCCGCGCCGCGGGCGCCGGCGAGCCGACGGCCTATCGCCGGCTAGCGTGACGCCCGCCTTCGGGTCGATATTGGTCTTTAGGAATATGCTTAAGCTCTGAACAACACCCGACCAGGCTAGGTCCCATCCATGCCGACGCTCCAGCGCGCGCCCACGCGAGACTTCCGGACGGCCGCGATCGACGCGACGCGATGGTCGTCCCATGCACCGCGCCAGGGCGACATCGTCATCGCCACCTATCCCAAGTGCGGCACCACCTGGACGCAGCGGATCGTCGATCTGCTGGTGTTTCAGGACATCGCCCCGCGCCCGGTCTTCAAGATGTCGGTCTGGCTCGACGCGCGCTTCTTCGCCCCCCTCGCCGACGACATCGCGACCCTGGAGGCGCAGACCCATCGCCGCTTCATCAAGAGCCACCTGCCGTTCGACGCCCTACCGATCTACGAGGAGGTGAAATACATCCATGTGGCCCGCGACGGCCGCGACGCTTTCATGTCGTGGCACAATCACCTTCTGGGCTTCACCCCCCAGATGAGGGAGCGCATCGGCGCCCTGGCCGCCCTGGACCCCGAACTTCCCCCCGCGCCCCCACCGTCGCCCCCGCCCGCCGATCCGCAACTGTTTTTCCAGGGCTGGATCGCCCGCGCCGAGGCCGAGGCCCGCGTCGGGCCGGGCGAGGACCTGTCCTTTTTCGACTTCGAGAACACCTATTGGAGCGAGCGGCGGCGCGAGAACCTGCTTCTCGTTCACTACAACGATCTCAAGGCCGATCTCGCCGGCGAGATGGGCCGCATCTCCCGGTTCCTCGATATCGACACCCCAGGCGACCGCCTCACCTCGCTGGCCGAGGCGGCGCGGTTCGACAACATGCGGGCCGATGGCGACGCCCTGCTGCCGGGCATCGAGGAGGCCTTCGACCGCGGTCCCGAGCGCTTCCTCAACAAGGGGACTAACGGCCGCTGGAAGGACGCTCTCACCGAGGACGACCTCGCGCGCTACCAGGCGGTGGCGCGCCGCAAGTTCTCGCCCGCCTGCGCGGCCTGGATCGAGCACGGCCGCCTCCAAGCCGGCGACCCGCGCATCCTTCCCGACTGACCTAGAACGGCAACCCCGGCAGGCTCGGCAGGTGCGGCATGTGCTTGGCGGGCTGGGCGCCGCGGGCGTTGCCCGCGAGATCGCCGGCGGCGTCCTGGCAGTCCTTCTTCAGGTCGGGATCGGGATAGGTCAGGCATTTGTTGAGATAGGCCCGGGCCTGATCGGTGTGCCCCGCCTGGCGCGACACCGCCACCTCCAGCGAGATGAAGGGTTTGTCGTCGTCGCCAAAGCGGGCGATCCCCTGCTGGAGGATGGCCATCGCCCGATCGTTCTGGCCGATGCGGTAGAACATGCGGCTATGGTCCAGATAGCCATCGACCGTCTGGTCGGGGCTCTGTTCGGCGCGCGTGAACAGGGCGTCGGCGCGGGCCGTGTCGTGCAGGTCGTCACGGATCCGGGCCGCCTCGTTGATCACCAGGGGCGCCCCGGCGAACTGGGTCCTGGCGGCCTTGGCGATCTCGCTTTCGGCGGTGGCGTAGTCGCCATCGCCGCGCGCCTTCATGGCCGCGCGCTCGGCGGTCACGGTGATCTCGCCGTCCTGGTACTCCTTGCCGGCGCGCACCTGGGTGAGCCAACGGGTCTGCTCATCGCGCAGGGGCAGGCCGGCGGGATAGGCGTCGGCGGAATAGTCGGCGATCCCCTTCTTGCGGGCCTCCGGGGTGCGGTGGCGGGGCCCGCTGTCACCTTGCCTGGCGGCGGCCATGCCCAGGGCCAGGCGCCCGGCCCCTTCCAGGAGGCCCTGTCGCACGCCCTGCGCGGACAGGCCGCCCGAGAGGAAGCTCTGGGCGGTGTTGAAACTAACCGCTTGGCTCAGCTGGGTCTTCAGCTGCGCCGACAGGGCGTCACGAAAAGCCTTGCGGGTGTTCTGGTCGGCCTGGATGGTGTCGAACACCCGAGCCGAGGCGCCCTCGGCGGAAAAGCCGGACATCTGCGACAGGTCGAAGCCCAGGGCGTCGGCCTCGTCCTCCTGCATGCGGGAGTGCGCCGGTTCGACCATGGCGCTGGCCAGAAAATGCAGATAGTCGCTGGTGGCGTCGGCCTTTCGACCGGCCAGATCCAGGACGCCGTTGACCGCTCCGCCGCCACCGCCGCGCGCCAGGCCCTGGGCGCCTACGTTCACGGCCGAGGCGATCAGGTAGAGCTGGCCCAGGCGGCTGGCGTTCTTTTCGGCCTGCGCCGTGCGGCCGGCGTTCTGGATGAAGTGGCCCAGGCGGATGTGGCCCAGTTCATGGGCCAGGACGAAGCTCACCTCGTCGTCGGACTGGGCCCGCTCCAGCAGGCCCAGGCCCACCATGATCGAGCCGTCCGGCAGGGAATAGGCGCTGTAGTAGTCGATGCCGACGATGCGCACCTGCACGGGCTGGGTCTTGGCGTAGGGCCAGTTGGCCTCGATCCGATCCAGCAGCGCTTTGACGCGGGCTTCGGTCTGGGGCATGCGCAGGCGGGCGGCCTGGTAATCGCCCCGGTTGAGGGCGTCGGAGGCCAGGCCCAGGGCGGGTCCGCCGCCGGCGCTCTGACCGAATCGGCGGGTCGCCACCGCCTTGATGAACGGGCCGCCCTTGCCGGAGACGGAGAACTTCTCGCCGCCGGAGGCGGCGAAAGCAGGCTGGAGGCCGCTCAGGGCGATCAGCGCCATCGCCGCCGCGAGGCGCGATCGGCGCGCCAGGTTCATCGGGCCGCCGGCCTGCAGTCGGCGGCCCCGCCCAGGCCCATGTTGGAGGTGGCGTAGGACGAGCCGGCTGGGCGCGCGGCGGTCTGCACCGGCTTGCATGTGGCGTTCATGCCCTCGGTCTGGACATCCAGGCCGCGAAGGTAGACGACGCCCGTCCCCACATGCACCCCGATGCTGTTACCCACCCCATGGCCGACGATCGGGGTCGGCAGATGCAGGTCGCCGGCCTTGATCTGGCCCAGCGGCTGACCGTGGGCGTCGAAGGTCCGAAGGGTGGGGCGCAGGGCCTGGGTGACCTTGCCGAGGCCCTCGGCGAGGGCGACGCCCGGCAACAGCAGGGCGATGGCGATGGCGACGCTAGAGCAAGATGATCCAAGGCGGAATCGTCTTGGGTCTGAATCTTGCTCGAGACTCAAACATTCAGAGCCCGATTCAGACGTCAGATCTCTCTGGTCCAACGTCATCGGGCTCTTAGTCCTGGACATGGGTAGGGCCCTCCGCTGCCGAGTCGGCCGTCTCGCGGGATGGTCGGGCGCGACGCGGGCCCACCAGCCGCTCCTCCTCGAACTTCAGCAAGGCTATCACGCGCCGCCGCAGGCGCACAATCCGGCGCGCGAACCGGATCTTTTCGAGCGAGCCGCCGATATCGGCCGGCAGGGTCTGGCGGGTGGCGTAGAACAGGAAGCCGATGGCGACGCCGCACAGCCCGATCCAGTTGATCGGCGAGCGGTGCAGATAGGCGACCCCGACCCAGGTGGCGATCAGGACGACGCCGATCGAGGCGGAGAACAGCAGCAGGTAGAGGGGCGCATAAACCCTGGCGCGCAGCGGCGGCGCCGGGTTCTCACCCTGGGCCCGGTCCAACAGGCTGTTGCGGGCCATCACGCCCATGACGCCGCAAAAGGCCAGGGCGAAGATCATCAGGCTCTTGAGCAGGTCGGAATCGAGGAAGGCGTTGGCGTTGCGCCGATAGTCGTCGCCGGCCTCGATCAGGTTGTCCAGGGCCATGGCGTGGAAGTGCACGCCGGGCACCTGGCCGTGCACCGGCGATTCCACCCAGTCGTTGGAAGCGCGGAAATGACCGCCGACCAGGACCATCTTGCCGGCCAGCAGATTGGTCAGATCCCGGGTCCGCAGGCCCTGGCCAAGCACCAGGCGGTCGTAGCCCAAGCTGTAGACATAGGGGCATTCCTGCCGCGCCCCGGCGGCGGGGCCGCGCAGGCCGGCCAGCTGTTCCACCAGCCGGGCGCGCCAGCCGGACGCCTGCCCGCGGCAGGGCGCCGGCGCCCCGGTCACCGCCTTGGTGACGGCCAGATAATCGGGATCGGGGCGCGATCCCCAGACCACATCCACCGGCGCATCGAAGATGCGCGCCAGGTCCGGCGCGGAGACGGGCTTTCCGGCCAAGGCGGCCCTGGCGCGCGACGCCAGGGTCCCGAACACCGGCTCGCCGCAGCGATCGCTCCGGCGCAGGCACCAGACCGTGTAAAGGGCCATGGCCGGGGAAATGTCGAAGCGGTGCACCCCCAGGCGCGCCGCCTTGGCCTTGTCGAAGCGGTAGTCGACGATCAGGGGATAGGCGTCCACCCTGACCAGGGCCGGGGCCAGAACCGCGACCCTGTCGAGGCGGCGCTGGACATCGGTGAACAGGTCCAGATCGGCCGGCGACGGCTTGGCCAGAACGATCGGCGTGCCGCCCGCGGCGATGACGCAGGCGATCCTGATCAGGGGGTCGGCGAGGCAACCGGGCTTGTCGGCCCAGGCCCGCGCGTGGGTGGTGGCGGCCACGCCCGCGAGGAAGGCGGGAAAGCCGTCGGCGGTCCCGCCCTGGCCCATATAGACGAAGTCCACATAGAGGGCCGAAGGCGGCGCCCCGCCGACGGTCATCAGGTCGTCCAGCATGGTCCACTGTTGATCGTAGGTCGGCGGGAAGCGCGTCCAGCCGTAGCCCTTCATGTTCTCGATGGAGGTCTCGTCCAGATAGACCACCCGCACGGCGCTCTGGCCGCGGCGGTCCTTACCGTAGTCGGCGGCGGTGATGCGCTGATAGACCTGATCGGCCATCCGGTCGGAGGCGGATTCGAGGCCGAACAGATTGATCTTGGCCACCGCATAGGCCGACAGGGCCAGCGCCGCGCTGACCAGCAGCGCCTTCAGCACCCCGGTCACGGAGATCAAGGCTCAAACCCTCCCAGGCCGCCATCGCGGGCGCCGCGCCGCGCCGCACCCCTGTTCATAGCCGCCAAACGTCGGCGAGAGAATGCCAGGGACGACACAAGCTGGCGCGGCCTCGACCTCTATCCTGGAAAGGTGATCTCGCCCGGCATCGGCGGTTCCAGGGGGTCGCACAGGGAGTGCGGAGGCCGGCGGAAGGATCCGGTTCACACCGAGCGAAACGGAAATATTGCTCCTGTCCCCGCCTTCTCAGGATTAATACCTAGAAAGATTAGTCATGCGATGCAATAGCAATAATAATATCCGTTGATGAAATTGCCTCTACACTGCCTACAGGTTCCCATGGGATAACACTGATCAGATTGCCCTCCCCCAACACACCCTTTTTCGTCAAATTTCATTAATGCTGATTCTTCATCGATTCCCTCAATCTTAGATAATATCTTTCCCAATTCCTCTCTTGTCATTGCCATAAGATATCTTCTACCGTCATAGTCGATTTTCTTGAATCCATAACGGGACAATATCTGTGGCGCACCATCCACGTGTACGACGTCTCTCACCCATTCTTTGAATTCAGCTTCGGATTCTGAAGACATAGCTTTCTCCCAACCGCTGGTCAATTCACGAACCGATGGTTGCAAAGGTGCCACGGCGCGGGAAGGTTGTAAACCTGAGCGGCAACGTGAAGAAAGGGACATTGGAATCGGGGACAGGAGCATGGAGTGGACCCCCAAACTGAGACAGGGAAAATAGGGGACAGTTCTCTAGGGAGAGGAGAACGATGTCCGACGCCCATCGACGTTTTGGTCTGTAGTTCAAGCGCCAAGCGCTGGCGCGGCTGGCGGCTAGCGAGTTGGTCGCCGCCCTGGCCCGCGAGTTCGGGGTTCACCGCCAGCTGATCTACAAGTGGAAGGATGCCGCGCGGACGGGCGCGCTGGGGCGGCGGCGTGGCGCGCCGACGAAGGCCGAGGCTCTGGCGCGCCAGGCTGGCTGGTAATCAGGGGACAGGAGCACCATACCCTATCCTATAGCAGAGCAAGTTGATCGATAGCGGGGGCGGCGGATTTGCGTCCGGGCGCGCGTCGGGCGATGGGCCGGCCGAGCCGACGTTCCAGGTCGGCGACGAAGTCCGCGCGTCCCAGCGGTCGCCCTGTCGTCTCGGCCGACCGAATCGCCGCGAACGCCGGAACCGTTCCTAGGAGCCCGTGGCGTCCGCATGGTCTAGCTTCGACAATCCCGAAACGGAACAACGTGGAGAACGGCAGCGCGCCGTGACCAGCCGCGTCTCTCTGTGGTCCGCTCTCTTGGGGTCGCGCTTGCAAGCCGGATTAGGCAACGCCTGCGTCGAGATCATCAATGTGGCGGTTGCAGTCCGCGATGATGATTTTCAGCTTTTCCATAATGTCGTGGGTTAACTCCCTCGCCGTCCTGTTGCCATCGGGATGGGTGTAGCCGCCGCCCTCATTGAAAACCTCGAAGGCGCGTTGGGCGCGATCCCTGTCGGCCGTCAGGCTCGCGCGGCGCTCTTGGACCGAATACGCCCTAATTGTCATCAGCCCACGCTCACCCCGTGCTCGGCGACGCGCGGCGCGGTCGCCGCCACAACCCTGGCTGTCGCCTCACCTGGAGGCGATGGGTGGTCTCATGCATGGGGGATTCCTTTCTGGCCGGACGAGTAGCGCCCGACCGACTCCCACCTTAAACCGTCGTGAGGCGCTACCGTTCCCCCCTGGGGCTCAAGCCCCTATTTCTCCATTTCAGAGTTTCCCCTTCTAAAGTTCCCCCGCCAGCACCCGCGCGAAGAGCGCCGGATCGACGTTGCCGCCGGAAAGGACGATGGCCGCCGTCCGGCCGTCCAGGGCGATCTTGCCGGCCAGCAGGGCGGCCAGGGCGACCGCGCCGCCCGGCTCGACCACCAGCTTGAGGGTGGCGAAGGCGTGGCGCATGGCGTCGGCCACCTCGGCGTCGTTCACCGCCAGCACGCCCGACAGGTGAGCCCGCAGCAGGGGAAAGGTGATCTCGCCCGGCATCGGCGATTCCAGGGCGTCGCACAGGGAGCGGGGGGCCGGCGGGGCGCCGCGGCGCATCCCCGCTTCCAGCGATCGGCGCGTATCGTCGAAGCCCTCCGGTTCCACGCCGAGGATTTCGGCGCCCGGGACGCGCGCCGCGATCGCCACCGCGCATCCGGCCATCAGGCCGCCGCCGCCCACCGGGCCGATGACCAGATCGAGCGCGGCCCCCGCCGCCTTGGCCTGATCGGCGATCTCCAGCCCGACCGTGCCCTGGCCGGCGACGATGAGGGGGTCGTCGAAGGCCGGCACGACGATCGCCCCCCGCTCGGCGGCGATGGCGGCGGCGATGGCCTCGCGGCTCTCGCTGGCTCGGTCGTAGAAGCGGATTTCCGCTCCGTAGGCCGCCGTCGCCTCCGTCTTCACCGTGGGCGCGTCGGCCGGCATGACGATCAGGGCCGGCATCCCCAGCAGCCGCGCCGCCAGGGCCACTCCCTGGGCGTGGTTGCCCGACGAAAAGGCCACCACCCCGCGCGCCCTCTCCTCGGCGCCGAGGCGGGAGAGGCGGTTGTAGGCGCCGCGGAACTTGAACGCCCCGGCCCGCTGCAGGATCTCGGCCTTGATCAGCACCCGCCCGCCGAGGCGCTCATTTAGCGCCGGGCTTTCCAGCAGCGGGGTGACCACGGCGTGGCCGGCGATCCGGCGGGCGGCGTCCTCGATGTCGGCCAGGGTGACGGTCATTCGCCATGGACTTATCGCAAGGCCCGCGCGCAAGGTAGCCGCTCGCTCGAGCCATCGCCCCCAAGAGACCCGCCATGAACGCCCTCACCCTCGACCGCGACACCTGGACCGCCGCCGGCGAGGCCCTGCTGGCCGACGCCGTCGCCCTGCGCCGGGCCATCCACGCCGAGCCGGAGCTGGGCCTGGATCTTCCCCTGACCACCGCCAAGGTGAAGGCGGCCCTGGCCGGCCTGCCGCTGGAGATCCGCGAGGGACCCTCGACCAGCGGCCTGATGGCCATCCTGCGCGGCCCGGCCAACGGCCGCACCGTCCTCTTGCGCGGCGACATGGACGCCTTGCCGCTCGTCGAGGACACCGGCCTGGCGTTCACTTCCTCGACCAAGGGCGCCATGCACGCCTGCGGCCACGACACCCATGTGGCCATGCTGGCGGGCGCGGCGCGGGCCCTGTGCGAGCGGCGCGAAGCCCTGGCCGGCACGGTGATGTTCATGTTCCAGCCGGGCGAGGAGGGCTGGCACGGGGCCAGGTTCATGATCGAGGATGGCCTGTTGGACCCGCTGCCCGACGCCGCCTTCGCCCTGCACATCTCGCCCAACATGCCGGCCGGGGTGTTCGCCAGCCGCGCCGGGCCGTTGCTCGCCTCGTCCGACAAGCTGCGCATCCGGGTGGTCGGGCGGGGCGGCCACGCCTCCATGCCCCACGACGCCCTCGACCCCATTCCGGTGGCCTGCGAGATCGTCCTGGCTTTGCAGGCCTTCGTCACCCGCCGCATCGCGGCCAGCGACCCGGCCGTGATCACCCTGCCGCGCATGGAGGCGGGCACCACCGACAACGTCATTCCCGAGGACGCCCGCCTGTGGGGCACCCTGCGCACCCTCTCCGAGCACACCCGGACCATCGCCCACGAAGGCATCCGGCGGGTGGCCGAGCACATCGCCGCCGCCCACGGCGCGACCGCCGAGGTGGAGATCGAGCACGGCTTCCCGGTCACCGTCAACGACGGACGGGTGGTGGACCTGGCCGAGCGGACCGCCAAGGCCCTCTACGGCGATGGGGCCTGGGTGACCATGGCCCACCCTTTGATGGGGGCGGAGGACTTCTCCTACGTCCTGCAGAAACTCCCCGGCGCCATGGCCTTCCTGGGCGCGGCGCCTCAGGGCGGCGACTACCGCACCTGCTGCTCCCTCCACTCCAACCGCATGACCCTGGACGAAAACGTCATGGCCCGCGGCATCGCCATGCACTGCGCCATGGCCGAGGCGGCGCTGGGGGGCGGGCTGGAATTGTAGAGGGGCTGGAACTGTAGAGTCGGTTGCTCAGGCTGAAACAACTTTTGGAAAGGGATGCCCATGAAGACCCTTCTGTTCCTCCTGGCTGCGGTGTCGATATCGACACTCAAGCCCGTCCCGGTCGCCGCCCAGCCTCCTCCCCCTCCGACCTACGGCTCCATGGCCGGGGCCGATCTGGGCGATAACGCCAACCTGAACGGGGCGGTGGCGTTTCCGGCCGACAACGCCTGGAACACCGATATCAGCGCCGCGCCGGTCGATCCGAACTCCGACAGGCTCATCGCCTCGATCGGCCTGAATGTCGGCCTGCATCCAGATTTCGGCGGCGGCCTTTATCGCGGCGCCATCATCGGCATCCCCTATGTGATCGTCTCCGCCGCCCAGCCGCCGGTGGCGATCCACCTGGGGGCCTATGCCGACCAGAGCGACCCTGGCCCCTACCCCGTGCCGCCCGACGCGCCGATCGAAGGCTCCAGGCCCGGCGGCGGCAAGATCGGCGGCGACCGCCATGTCCTGGTGATCGACCGCGACGCCAACCGCCTCTACGAAATGTTCGCCAGCAAGCCGGCCCTGGACGGAAGCTGGAAGGCGGCGGCGGGGGCGATCTTCCATCTCGACTCCGACGACGTGCGGCCGACCGCCAAGCCAGGTTGGACCAGCGCCGACGCGGCCGGCCTGCCGATCTTTCCCGGCCTGGCGCGCTACGAGGAGGCGTCCGCCGGCCTCATCCCCCACGCCCTGCGCTTCACCGTGGCCCAGACGCGCCGAGCCTATGTGCTGCCGGCCAACCACTGGGCCTCGTCGAACGCCAGCCACAACCTGCCGCCCATGGGCATGCGGGTGCGCCTCAAGGCCAGCTACCGGATTCCGGCCGGCTTCAGCGCGCAGACCAAGACGATCCTGACGGCGCTGAAGACCTACGGCATGTTCGTCGCCGACAACGGCTCGCCCTGGTTCATATCCGGCGCTCCTGACGACCGCTGGAACAACAGCCGCCTGGTCGGCGAGCTGGGGCAGGTCAAGGGGTCGGACTTCGAAGTGGTCAAGATGGGGGCGATCCACCGGTGACAGGGCAAGATCAACACACGACGACCGAAACGTGCCCCGCGACGGCATAGTCGACGATCTTTCGGTCGCGCGTCACGATCGGCAGGTTCATGTCGCGCGCCGTGGCGATCAGCAGGCGGTCGGCCGGATCGCCGTGCAGGGGCTCGGGGAGCAGCGAGGCGGCGATGGCGATCTGGGCGGTGAACGGGGCCGGCCTCATGCCCGGACCGGCCATGAACCGCGCGAACCAGGTCGCCGGGTCGGGGAGGAATTGATGCGTTCGGCCGGTTCGCGGCCGGCTGAGCAGACCAATCTCCCAGGCGCAGATCGGCGAGACGAAGATCACGCCGGCCATGGCCGCCTCGACCATTCGCTCGCCCGCCTCGGGCGCGATGGCCGCCTTGGTCGCCAGCCAGATCACCGCGCAGGTGTCGAGCATGACGGCCGGCGAAGCGGCGCCGACTCTCATAGATGGATGTCACCGCGCTCCGCCGACAGGGGTTCGTCCAGCACCGGCGCGGTGTAGTCGAAGCCCTCCGGCGCGATGACCGTGCCTTCCATGAAGCCATGGAGGTCGCGGGCCGCCGCCTCGGAGACTTCCGGCGGGGTGAGGATGGCGACCACCTTGCCGCGTTTGGTCACCGCCACGCGGGTCAGCGTGTGGGCCGCCAAGCGATCCAGGATGTCGAGGCATTTGGCCTTGAACTCGGTCGCGGTGAAGGTCTGGTTCTCGAGCATGGCGCCCTCGGGTCGATTCTGGTCACATCCATATGACCATAATATCTGAATTGAGTTTTTGCTAGAGCGCGCGCGGCCGCGGCGCCAAACGGCCTCGGCGGCGCCCGCCCTGGCCCAGGCCGCCTAAGATGACCGCACGACGCGCCGTGCGGCTCGGGCCGGGGGGAACGGTTCTCAGTTCGTCGGGACAGCGACCTTCAGTCCATACGGCTCGCCGAGCGTGATGAGCTTGCCGATGTCGGGATTGTCCGGCGAGATCTCGCGAGCGAAATCGGTGAACATATGCGATGCGCCTTCACGTGAGGCATCGACACCATTTCTCCGCCGCCCGGGCCGAACCGAAACCAATGGGTCGTCCCGGCCGGCAGATGCACGAGCGTGCCGGGTCGGGCGACCAACTCTTTGGCGCCGAAGCCAAACGCCATCTCGCCCCGGATCACATAGAAAGCTTCGTCCCATGGGTGGCTATGCGGCGGCGGCCCGGCGCCTTCCGGGCCGGCCTGATGGAAGATCTCGTAACTTCCGGTTTGAGCGCCCGACGCGAGCACGGTGACCTGCTCGCCCACGATATTCAGCACCGGCGATGCATTGGCTTTCTCGACGATGATCGGTTCTGGCATTCCTCACCCCCTGTTTGCGGACCCCGCACCTTACTATGGATCGCCGGGTGCGATAGAGGACATTGCCACTGGAGATTCCGCCCCCGCCACGCTACACGGCCTCGGAAAGGCCGCCCCGCCTTTCCCGGCGGGAGACGATGCGACGTGGCCAATGTGACGGTGATCGGCGCCCAGTGGGGCGACGAGGGCAAGGGTAAGGTCGTCGATTGGCTGGCCGACCGCGCCGATGTGGTGGTCCGCTTTCAGGGCGGCAACAACGCCGGCCACACCATCGTGGTGGGAAACAACACCTATAAGCTCTCCCTCCTGCCGTCGGGCGTGGTCCAGGGCAAGCTCTCCATCATCGGCAATGGCGTGGTGGTCGATCCCTGGTCGCTGCTCGGCGAGATCGACAAGGTGCGCGCCCAGGGCCTGACCGTGACCCCGGAGGTTCTGGTGGTCGCCGACAACGCCTGCCTGGTCCTTCCCCTGCACCGCGACCTCGACGCGGCGCGGGAGGTGCGGGCCGGGGCCAACAGGATCGGCACCACCGGGCGGGGCATCGGCCCGGCCTATGAGGACAAGGTCGGGCGCCGGGCGATCCGTTTCTGCGACCTCGCCGACGAGGGCGCCCTGGCCGGCAAGATCGAGCGGCTGCTGGCCCATCACCAGCCTCTGCGCGCCGGCCTGGGCCTTCGGCAAGTGACAGCGGGCGCCCTGCTGGCCGAGCTTCTGGCCGTCGCGCCCAGGGTTCTCCCCTATCTCCAGCCGGCCTGGCGGGTGCTGGGCGAGGCGATCAGGTGCGGGCGGCGGGTCCTCTTCGAGGGCGCCCAGGCGACCATGCTGGATGTCGATCACGGCGCCTATCCCTTCGTCACCTCCTCCAACACCGTGGCCGGCCAGGCGGCGGCGGGGTCGGGCGTGGGGCCGGCGGCGAGCGGCTATGTGCTGGGGATCGTCAAGGCCTATGCGACGCGGGTGGGCGAGGGGCCCTTCCCCACCGAGCTCACCGACGAGACCGGCGAGCGCCTGGGAGAGCGGGGAAACGAGTTCGGCACCGTCACCGGGCGCAAGCGGCGCTGCGGCTGGTTCGACGCGGTGCTGGCCCGCCAGTCGGTGGCTATCGGCGGCGTTCAGGGCGTCGTTCTCACCAAGCTCGACGTGCTGGACGGTTTCGACACCCTGAACATCTGCGTCGGCTATCGCCTGGGCGAGCGGACCCTGGACTATCTGCCGGCCGGCCCGAGCGACCAGGCCGCCGTCCAGCCGATCTACGAGGAAATGGCCGGCTGGCGCGAAAGTACGAGGGGCGCGCGCGCCTGGAGCGACCTGCCGCCCGCCGCCGCCCGCTATGTCCGCCGTATCGAGAGCCTGATCGAGGCGCCCGTCGATCTCGTCTCCACCAGCCCCGACCGCGACGACCTCATCCTGCTGCGCGACCCGTTCGGGGGGTGAGGCGGAACGCTCCGCCCCGGCATCCAAGTCACACCACGGGCCATTACAACAATCGCGGACGCGAAAAGTTCCGAAGAGAGAATTTATAATCGCACCATGGAATAAATCGCGAAAAATCCAGTCTTTGTATGCAGATTGGCGATTGCGAGGAAAAACCCATGCCGTGTGAATCAGTTCAGGACATCATTGATACGCTGGCGACCGCGGAAGCATTCGCGGTGACCCTGCTAGGGGAGGCGCTGGAGAGCGCCGCGAACGGCAAACTCGCGCTCGACCCCGAACAGAGTCTTTCGTTCAAGGCGGGGCGCGCCGCCGATCAGCTGCACTACGCTTTCCTGACCGGGGCGGGGGCGCGGCCATCGACGAAAAGCTTCACCCTGCCAGACCCCGGCATCGTGACGAACGCCGAGACGTTCCTCAAGGCGATGATCGAACTCGAAGAACTCGCGGTCGCGGCCTATCTGGCGGCCGCCCAGGCGTTCGCTCTCCTGAACCAGACCAAATGGGTTCAACATTCGCTGGCGATCGGAGCGGTGCAAGCCGAGCATCGGGTTCTTGCCCGCTTTTTCGCGGTCGATGCCGGAATGTTGGAAGGCCCGCCCAACGATATCGCTTGGGAAAAAGCAAAATTCGCCAGCGTGGGCGCCGCGGCGGCCGAGCTGAGGAAATTGGGCTTCATTGGCGGCGGAGGCGCGCCGATCGCCTATCCGGGACCCGGCGCCATCGATCCGGCCGACCTGAAACATCTGCGTCCGTAACCGCCGAGCGCCGGATGCGAGCGATTGCCGTCAACGAAAGGATACCGTCATGAACGAACTGGAGCAGGTTGCGCGCGCGCATCTGTCGCGTCGAACACTCTTCAATGCGGCCGGCGCGCTGGGCGTCGCCGTTCTTCTCGCGGAGTCCGGCGGACTCTTGGGTTCGAGCGCGATCGCCGGGGAGGCGCCGAGAGAGCGCCTTCAGGATGTCCTCGACATCATTTCGACGCAGGAGGCCTTCGGCGTGACGTTGATCGGCACCGTTCTCGACTACGCCAAGAACGGCGCCTATACGCCCGCGATGCCGGAGAATGTCCAAAAGGTTCTCACGAATGTACGCGCCCAAGAACAATTTCACCTCGACTTTTTTCTGAAAGCCGGCGGTCAACTACGAACCGACACCTTCTTCTTGGCCGAACCCGCAATTCTGAGCAATCCACTGGCATTGTTCAAGGATCTGGTGGAACTCGAAGACGCCGCGATCGCCGCGTCGATGGCGGCGATGCCGACCTTCGTGCGGGAAACCCGCGTCGATCTGGTCAAGGCCAACTTTCAATTCGCCGCCGAGGAGGCCGAACACCGATTGCTGGCCAATCGCAACCTGGGAACTCGGCCGGCCAACGATGTCGCGTTCTCCCCCGCCTTGTTCACCACCATCGATCAGTTCTACGCCCTTCTCAAAAAGAAGGGGATTATCGGCGGCGGTCTGAGCGGAAAGAAGATCGTGTATCCAGGCGCCGGCAAGGTCGATGGGAGCCACGTCATCTACACGACGCCGGCGGGGCCACAGGTAGCCTGTTCGCGGTAGCGAGCCCGAGGGGCGCGCCCTACCCTCGTTCTCAGGCGTTGACCATGTTCTGTTCGATCGCCGCCGCCCGCATGGCCTTTTGCAGTTTCTCGAACGCCCTGACCTCGATCTGCCGCACCCGCTCGCGGCTGACGCCGTATTCGGAGGCCAAGGTTTCCAGGGTGGTCGGGTCGTCCTTGAGCCGGCGTTCGGTGAGGATGTGGCGTTCGCGGTCGGTGAGTTCGGTCATCGCCTCTTCCAGCAGGCCCATGCGCAGGGACTTCTCCTCGTCCTCGGCCAGGCGGGTCTCCTGGCTGACCGCCTCCTTGTCCTCCAGCCAGTCCTGCCACTCGTTCACGCTGTCCACCCGCAGGGGGGCGTTCAGCGAGGCGTCGGGGCCGGACAGCCGGCGGTTCATGGAGATCACCTCGGCGTCCAGCACGCCGAGCTTGGTGGCGATCTGGCGCACCTGGTCGGGGTGCATGTCGCCTTCTTCCAGGGCGCTGATCTCGCTCTTGGCCTTGCGCAGGTTGAAGAACAGCTTCTTTTGCGCCGCCGTGGTGCCCATCTTGACCAGGGACCAGGAGCGCAGGATGTATTCCTGGATCGAGGCGCGGATCCACCACATGGCGTAGGTGGCCAGGCGGAATCCGCGGTCGGGCTCGAACTTCTTGACCGCCTGCATCAGGCCGACATTGCCCTCGCTGATCACCTCGCCGATGGGAAGGCCGTAGCCGCGGTAGCCCATGGCGATCTTGGCCACCAGGCGCAGGTGCGAGGTGACCAGGCGATGGGCGGCGGCCGGGTCCTCGTGCTCGCGCCAGCGCTTGGCGAGCATGAACTCCTCGTCCTTGGCCAACATCGGAAATTTGCGGATCTCGGTCAGATAGCGCGACAGGCCGCCGTCCGGCGACATGACCGAAAGTGTATTCACCGCCGCCATGGTTCTAACTGTTCCCCTCGTTGAAAAAGGCCTCGTCGAGTCAGCGCGCGATTCTGGGCGCGCGACCGCCCTCCCCCTTTGAACCCCTTAGATAGGCAATCGTTGCGGCGTCTTTAAGACGGCGGCGGCCCCAAGCTTTCTGACGGTCCTGTCAGAATTTCCGCAGCGCCGCTTCCAGCAGCGCCATGTCGGGCGGCGGGGGGGTCTCGAACCTCAACGCCTCCCCGGTGATCGGGTGGGTAAAGCCCAGCACGGCGGCGTGCAACGCTTGGCGCTTCAGGCCGGCGGCGACGATCGCCTCGCGCACCGCCGGCGCCGGCGGGCCTGAACCGTAGGTGGGATCGCCCAGGCACGGCGCCCCCTTGTGGGCCAGATGGACCCGAATCTGGTGGGTGCGGCCGGTTTCCAGACGGCAGGAAACGCGCGCCGCCAAGGGCCTTGCCGCCGGGCCGAAGGCGCGGGCCACCGCATAGTGGGTGATCGCCTCGCGCCCGCCGGAGCGCAGCACCGCCATCTTCTTGCGGTCGCCGGTCGAGCGGCCGAGGCGCGTCGTCACCGTGCCGACGGCCGGCGAGGGCGCGCCGCGGGTCAGGGCGATGTAGCTGCGCTCGATGTCGTGAGCCGCGAACAGGGCGCTGAGGCCCCGGTGCGCCGCGTCGGTCTTGGCCGCCACCATCACCCCGGAGGTATTCTTGTCCAGCCGATGCACGATCCCCGGCCGCGCCACCCCGCCGATTCCGGAAAGGCTCGCGCCGCAGTGGTGGATGAGGGCGTTGACCAGGGTTCCGCCGTGGCTCCCCGGGGCCGGATGGGCCGACATGCCGGCGGCCTTGTCGATGACGATCAGATGGTCGTCCTCGAACAGGACGGTGAGTTCGATGGCTTCGGCCTGCGGATCGGGCGGCAGGGGCGCGGGGATGCGCAGTTCATAGACGCCCGGCAGCGCCTTGGCCGAGGCGTCGGTCACGATCCCGCCGTTCAGGCTCACCGCGCCCTGGGCGAGCAGGGCCTGGACGCGGGCGCGCGACAGATCCGGCGCGGCGTCGGCCAGGGCGCGGTCGAGGCGCTTGCCGCCGTCGGCCAATTTGACGCGCCTAACCTCCCGCCCGTTCACTTCCGGTTGCAGAAATCCAGGAACCGTCGCTGCAGTTCCTTGTCGGACCTGAATACCCCGGTGAACTGGGTGGTGATGGTGGAGACGTGGCGGTGATTGACGCCTCTGGTGGTCATGCACTGGTGTTCGGCGTCGATCAGCACCGCGACGCCGGCGGGCCGCAGGCTATCGACGATGGCGTCGGCGATCTGCTGGGTCAGGGTCTCCTGGGTCTGCAGGCGGCGGGCGAAGATCTCCACCACCCGCGCCAGCTTGGAGATCCCCACCACCTTGTTGGTCGGCATGTAGGCGACATAGGCCTTGCCGAGGAACGGGGCCATGTGGTGTTCGCAATGGCTCTCCACCTCGATGTCGCGCAGCATGACGATGTCGTCGTAGCCCTGGACGTCCTCGAAGGTGCGGTCGAGTTCGCGGGCCGGGTCGGCGTGATAGCCGGCGAACCATTCCCCGTAGGCGTCCACCACCCGGCCGGGCGTATCGACCACCCCTTCGCGGCGCGGATCGTCGCCGGCCCAGGCGATCAGGGTGCGCACCGCCGCCATGGCCTCTTCGCGCGACGGCCTCGCCACCGCGTCCAGATCGGCCTCGCCGCCGACGCCGGGCCGCTCGCCAGTCAAGGCATCCATTTCAGATTGGTTCTTTCCAGGGCCTTCGAGCGCGCCGCCGCCCCAATGGCTTCGCGGCCGGCCAGTCTCTATATGGGCCGGGGCCATGGCCCCGCAACACTCACCTCTCGCCCATTCCGAATGACCCTTCGCCTCCACGACACCATGGCCCGCCGCAAGCGGCCCTTCGTTCCGGTCGATCCGGCGCGGGTGACCCTCTATGTCTGCGGCCCGACGGTCTACAACTACGCCCACATCGGCAACGCCCGCCCGGTGGTGGTGTTCGACGTCCTCTTCCGCCTTCTGCGCCGCCTCTATGGCGAGGATCACGTCCTCTACGCCGCCAACGTCACCGACGTGGACGACAAGATCAACGCCAAGGCCGCCGACGAGGGCGTCGCCATCGGCGCGATCACGGCCCGCTATCTGGACGCCTATCACGCCGACATGGCGGCGCTGGGCGCCCTACCCCCGACCTTCGAGCCCCGGGCGACCCAGACCATGGACGCCATCATCGCCATGATCGGGCGGCTGGTGCTGGGCAACGCGGCCTACGCCGCCGAAGGCCACGTCCTGTTCAACACCCAGGCCTATTCGGACTACGGCAGGCTGTCGGGTCGATCGCTGGATGACATGATCGCCGGGGCGCGGGTCGAGGTCGCTCCCTACAAGCAGCATCCGGCCGACTTCGTGCTCTGGAAGCCGTCGAAGCCCGGCGAGCCGGTGTGGGAGAGCCCCTTCGGGCCCGGCCGCCCCGGCTGGCACATCGAATGTTCGGCGATGATCGAAGAGACCCTCAGGCTTCCCATCGACATCCACGGCGGCGGCAATGACCTGATCTTCCCCCATCACGAGAACGAGCGGGCCCAGGGCCTGTGCGCCGATCACGTTTCGGGCTACGCCAACTACTGGCTACACAACGGCTTCGTGAACGCCGGGTCGCGAAAGATGTCCAAGAGCCTGGGCAATGTGGAACTGGTCCACACCCTTCTCGCCCGCGCCCCCGGCGAGGCCCTGCGCTGGGCCCTCCTGGCCTCCCACTACCGCCAGCCCCTGGCCTGGACCGACGAGGTGGTGGGTCAGGCCAGGAGCGCGCTGGACACCCTCTACGGCGCCATGCGCCGCGGCGCCGACGTGCCGGCGGAGGGGGAGGAACCGTCCGCCGCCTTCATGGACGCCCTCTTCGACGACCTGAACACCCCCAAGGCCAACGCTGAACTCTTCGCCATCGCCCGGCGGCTGGAGAGCGGGACCTTGGCCGAACGCGCCCGGGCCAAGGGCGAACTTCTGGCCGCCGGCGCCCTCGTCGGCTTTCTCCAGGCCGACCCGGAGGCGTGGTTTCACGGCGGCGCCGACGTCGCCCTCACGGCGCGCATCGACGCCCTGATCGCCGCGCGCATCGCCGCCCGCGCCGCCCGCGACTGGCCCGCCGCCGACCGCCTCCGCGCCGAACTCACCGCCCTGGGCGTCGAGGTCATGGACAGCGCCGGCGGGGCGACGTGGAAGCTCAAGGAGCGGGCCTGATGCGCCTGAAAATCGAGCACCGCCTGGGCATCCCCGCGCCGGCCGAGGCGATCTGGGCGGCGATCGCCGACATCGCCGCCTGGCCGACCTGGAACCCGCTCTACACCAAGGCCGAGGGGGCGCTGCGCATCGGCGCCCCCTTGGTCCTCGAGGTCGCCCTGCCCGGCCAGAAGCCCCGCGTCATCCGCCCCACCGTCTCCGACTGGGTGCCCAACGAACAGATCCTGTGGAAGCTCTCGATGCTGGGCGGCCTGATCAAATCCATCCGCTACCTGGAGATCGAACAGCTTACCGAATCGGGTTGCATCTTCTCCAACGGCGAGATGTTCGACGGCCTCCTCGGCCCCACGATCGCCCGCCGCATGCGCGGCCCCCTGCGCGCCGGCTTCGCGGCCATGGGCGAGGCGGTCAAGGCGCGGGTGCAATTAAGGGGACACAATACTTAATTCACGCTCGATCGAGCCGCCTTCGATTCAGCGAGCGAATTAAGTATTGTGTCCCCTTAACTCCCCCTTAATTCCCCATCGCCCGCATCGCCGCCAGCCGGCCGAACGCCACCGTCAGCGCCTTGCGCCGCGCTCCGGAGAGCGGCGTCAGGGGCGCCTCGCGCAGCACCGCGCCATCGAAGGCGTCGGCGACGATGAGGCCCGGTTCGGGGGGTAGGGCATGGCGCGGGAATTCCGGGCCGACGGCGAAGTAGAAGGCGTCGCAATAGGCGAGGTAGTCGCCCCATTTTCGGTCGGCGCGGAAGTCCTCGAGGCTGGACTTGACCTCGACCACCACGATCTGGCCGCGCGGCCCCAGGGCCATGATGTCGGCCCGCCGGCCGTTGGGCAGGCAGACCTCCAGGAGCGGCGCATGGTTCAGCGCCACCAACAGCCGCGCCGCCCCGCGGGTGACCGCGCCGGTGGTCTGCGGCCTCGCGAAGGAAAGGACGACGACTTCCACGGCGGCCATCTTGTTCCGCTTTCGTTCGAGGTCAATGGCGGCGATGGGTTGGAGAGTCCTTCGGTGGGCGTCTAAATATATTCACGACGTCTCCGAATTTCGGATTTCGGATTTCGGGATTTCGGTGACACTGCACTTATCTCGTCAAACACCGTCGGATTCTCCACGCTCGCTCGCGAGATAAGTGCAGTGTCACCGAAATTCCCACTGTAGGGATGGGGGAGGAGCGCGAGCCGCCTACTCCGCCGCGATTTTGAGCGCCGAGCCGGCGCGGTCGCGGAAGTTGATGGTCTTCAGATAGGCGATGCCGTCCTCGGCGATGGCGTCGCCGACCATGCCGTCGCCCTCGCCCTTCAGCTCATCCATGTCCACATAGATGGCGTAGAAGGCGCGGGTGCGCTCGGTGATGATGCCGGCGTTGAGCAGGGTCTTGATCAGCACCCGGAAGATGTTGGTGGCTTCCTTCATGTCCTCGCGGCGGGCTTCGTCGGTGGCGATCTCGGCGAACTGGGCGATCACGATATCGGGATCGAGACCGAATTCCTCGTAGAGGTCGCGCTGTTCGGATGGGGCCACCAGGTTGAACAGCAGGGTCTGGAAGCAGTGCGCCGCCCAGTCCTCGATGATGTTGTGCTCGTCGGGGGAGAGATGCGGCACGGTGCGGTCGGCCCAGATCTTGCCGAACTTGTGGTGGAAGGCCTCGTCGGTCATGACGAGCTGCATCAGCTTGCGGCCTAGGGGGTCGTTGAGCTTCTGGTAGAAGGTGGCGAAGGCGCCCATGGCCAGGCCCTCGACCAGCATCTGCATGCCGACGATCTTCTTGTAGAC
>JBBRPN010000017.1:0-41622 GCA_038227925.1 Caulobacterales bacterium
CATGGCCAGGACGCGGTTACGCCTGCCCCACCGTCTCGAACATGCAGGCGGCCATGGCTTCGGCGGGCGTCTTGTCGCCGGTGATCAGGAAGTCGAAGGCGGGATAGAAGCGGTCGGCGCTTTCCATGGCGGCGTCGATCATCGAGGCGGTTTGGGCGAGGCTCGGACGGTCGCCTTCAGGCAGGGCCATGGCGTGGCGGAACACCACCTCGCCGTCCTCGGCCCACACCTCGAAATGGCCGAGCCAGACCCGCTGGTTGATCAGATTGACCAGTTCCTGGGCGGCGCCGCGCAGGGCCTTGCCCGCCTTGAGGTCGATGGACAGGCAGAGCTGCAGGCAGTCGGCCTCGGGCCGCCAGGCGAACCACAGCTCATAGTCCTTCCAGTCGCCGGTCAGGGCGAAGGCGAGATCGCCGTCGTCGGTACGGTCGAAGGAAAGATTTTCGGACGCCAGCACGTGCTCGACCACTTCCAGCGGATCGAGGGCGATAAGGGTGTCGTCTTCTTCCGGTCGGGGGATGTCCATGGGGCCTTTGGCGTCCTTGAAGGCTCGTGAGCGGTGTCGCGCCGCCCGCGCGGGTGAATCATCGACGTGGGCCCTTAAGCTAATCTGCTTCGCGCCGTTCGTCTCGACCAGGCATCGAGCTATTTTTCGGCGGCGGGCGGCGCCGCCTTGAGGGAGACGATCTCGGCGCGCAGACTCGCCACCTCCGCCTTGAGGGCCTCATACTCCTCTCGCCGGATGAGGTCGAGGTCGGCGGCCCATTTGTCGGTCTGGGCGCGGAAGGCGCTCTTGGCCTCCTCGGCCGCCGCCTGGGCCAGGCCCATGCCCGCCTGAGTGAGTTTGGCCATTTCGTCGAGGAAGGGGTTTTGCGTCTGCATGTCGCGATCATAGGCCAAAAGCGGCGCGAAAGCGAACCCGCGCCCAGGCCGCTACACTTTGGCGCGAGGCGGCGCTAAAGCGGGCCATGGCCTTATCCTTCCCCGATATTCGTCCCGACGTGTTCACGATCCCGGCCTTGCACGGGGGCGGCCTGAACCTGGGGCCGTTTCCCATCCGCTGGTACGCCCTGGCCTATATCGCCGGAATTCTGCTGGGCTGGCGCTATGCCGTAGGCCTGGTGAAGACCCCGCGGCTGTGGGGCGGCGGGGCGCCGACGGCCACACCCTTGCAGATCGACGATCTCATCTTGTGGGTGACCTTGGGCGTCATCGTCGGCGGGCGGCTGGGCTATGTCCTCTTCTACATGCTCACCGTGGCCGACCAGCGGGCGGTTCTCATCGCCGATCCGCTGGAGGTCTTTCGCGTCTGGCACGGCGGGATGAGCTTTCACGGCGGGACGATCGGGGTGATCGTGGCCCTGACAGCCTTCGCCCGCGCCCAGCGCATCGATCTGCTGCGCCTGGCCGACATCGCTGCGGCCTGCACGCCCATCGGCCTGTTCTTCGGGCGCATCGCCAACTTCATCAACGGCGAGCTGTGGGGGCGGGTCACCACGGCGCCATGGGGCGTGATTTTCTGCGGTCGCACCATAGCCACCTATGCGAACGGCGCCTGCGTCGCCGGCGCCCTGCCCCGCCATCCCAGCCAGCTCTACGAGGCGGGCCTGGAGGGCCTAGCGCTGTTTCTCATCCTGCGCCTGGCCACCCACAAGGCCGGCTGGCTGCGGCGGCGCGGCGCGGTCACCGGGCTCTTCCTGGTCGGCTACGGCCTGATACGCATCGCGCTGGAGAATGTGCGGATGCCGGACGCCGGCCTGCGCGACCTGCCGTTCGGGCTGACGGTCGGCATCCTGCTTTCCGTTCCCATGGCGCTGGCGGGGGGGTGGCTGATGTGGCGCGGACTGAAGACGTCGCCGCCGGCGCCGGAGGTCCATGAACCTGCGTGAGCGCCTGATCGCCGCCATCGCCGAGGGCGGGCCGATGTCGGTGGCCGACTATATGACCGCCTGCCTGCACGATCGCGACGGCGGCTACTACGCGACCCGCCCCCGACTGGGCGCGGACGGCGATTTCATCACCGCCCCGCATGTCTCGCAGATGTTCGGAGAACTCCTCGGCCTGTGGGCGGCGGAAGTGTGGGACCGGCTTGGCCGGCCGCCGTGCGCGCGGCTGGTCGAGCTTGGCCCAGGCGACGGGACCATGATGACCGATTTGCTGCGGGCGGCCAGGGCGGCTCCGGGGTTTCTCGCCTCCCTCGAGGTCTGGCTGGTGGAGAAGAGCGCGCCGCTCCGGGCGTTGCAGAAAACCACCCTGGCGGGGACGCGGATTCGATGGGCGAAAAGTCTCGCCGCCGTGCCGACGGACGCGCCGCTGATCGTCCTCGCCAACGAATTTCTCGATTGCCTGCCGATCCGCCAAGCGACGCTGACTCACGAGGGTTGGATGGAGCGGCGGGTGGGTTTGGACGCGGGCGGGGAGCTCGCCTTCTCTTTCCTCCCCCGCGAAGCGGGAGAGGCGGCGCGCGGCGCTTCCTTACCGCGCGACGGAGGGGGCGTCCGGCCGCTCGGGGCGATCATGGAATGGTCGAACGATCTGACCACCTTCGGCCAAACCATCGGCGACCTCATCGCCCGCGCCGGCGGCGCCGCCCTTTTCATCGACTATGGCCGCGAGGCGCCGGGATACGGCGACACCCTCCAGGCGCTGCGCGGACACGGCAAGGAAAGCCCGCTGGCCCATCCCGGCGAGGCGGACCTGACGGCGCATGTGGATTTTCCCGCCTTTCTGGCCGCCGCCCGCCGAAGCGGCGCCTTGGCCGCGTCGATCCGCTCCCAGGGCGATTTTCTGCGCGCCCTGGGGATCGAGACCCGCGCCGCGGCCCTGGCCGCCGCCCGACCGGACAGGGCCGAGGTCATCGGCCGCCAACTGGCGCGGCTGACCGCGGCGGACCAGATGGGCGATCTCTTCAAGGTGGTCTGCGTTCATTCTCCGGGCCTGGTCCCGCCCGGTTTCGAGGCGACCCCATGAGCGGCCCACCGGTCCTGACATCCTCCCTGCTCGCCGCCGTCCCCGGCGTTCGCCACGCCTTCTTCACCCGTCGCGGCGGGGTGTCGAAGGGGATCTACGACAGCCTCAACCTTGGGCGCGGCTCGCGCGACGCGCCGGCCGATGTCGCCGATAACCGGCGCCGCGCCGCCGCCGTGTTCGGGCTTGGGCTTGAAGCCCTGAACACCTGCTATCAGGTCCACTCGGCGCGGGTGCTGATCGCCGAGGCGCCATGGGGGGAGGCGCGTCCGCGAGCCGACGGGGTGATCACGTCGCGCGCCGGCCTGATCTGTGGCGCCCTGGCCGCCGACTGCGCGCCGGTGCTGATCGCCGACGGCCAGGCGCGGATCGTCGCCGCTGTCCACGCCGGCTGGCGCGGCGCCCTGGCCGGAGTCGTACAGCAGGCTGTCCAAGGGATGACCGCGTTGGGGGCGGAGCCTGCCCGAATGTTCGCCGCCGTCGGCCCGTGCATCGCCCAGGCCTCCTACGAAGTGGGCGTGGATTTCCTCGAACGGTTCGAGACCGAAGCGCCAGGCGCCGCGCGCTTCTTCGCCCCGGGCGCCAGTCCCGAGACGCGCCAGTTCGACCTGCCCGCCTTCGTTCTCGCACGCCTGCGCGAGGCCGGCGTCACGCGGTGCGAATGGATCGGCCGCGACACCTGCGCCGAGGAGGACGCCTTCTTTTCCAACCGCCGCGCGCTCCGGCGCGGAGAGGGCGATTACGGACGATTGTTGTCGGCGATCGTGTTGGAGGCGTGAGCTCAATTCGCCGCCGCCGGGGGCTTGCCCCGCCGCCGGGCGCTGATAGAAGCCTCTGGCGTGGGCAATCAGGAAAACGGCGGCGGGGGACGGAGTTCGATGAAGCTGCTGGCCGGCAACTCCAACCGCCCGCTGGCCGAGGCGATCGCCCAGTCCCTGGACGTGCCCCTGACGCGCGCCCAGGTGAAGCGGTTTCCCGACAACGAAGCCTGGGCGACCATCGAGGAGAACGTCCGCGGCGAGGACGTTTTCGTCCTGCAGTCCACCAGTTATCCGGCCAACGACAACCTGATGGAGCTGCTGGTGTGCGTGGACGCGCTCAAGCGGGCCTCGGCGCGGCGGATCACCGCGGTGACTCCCTACTTCGGCTATGCGCGGCAGGATCGAAAGACCGAGGGGCGCACCCCGATCTCGGCCAAACTGGTCGCCAACCTGATCACCCGCGCCGGCGCCGATCGGGTGCTGACCATGGATCTTCATTCGGGGCAGATCCAGGGGTTCTTCGACATCCCCACCGACAACCTGCAGGCGGCGCCGTTGATGGCGGTGGATATACAGGCGCATTACGCCAAGACCGGCGATCTGCTGATCGTCTCGCCCGACGTCGGAGGCGTGGTGCGGGCGCTGGCGCTGGCCAGCCGGCTGAACGCGGGCCTGGCCATCGTCGACAAGCGCCGCCAGGGACCGGGCCTTTCGCAGGTGGCCAACATCATCGGCGACGTCGATGGCCGGCGGCTGATCATCTTCGACGACATCGTCGATTCGGCCACCACCCTGTGCGGCGCCGCCCAGGCCCTCGTCGAGGCGGGAGCGTCGGAAGTCTCGGCCTATGTCACCCACGGCGTGTTGTCGGGCGCGGCCATCGAGCGGGTCAACGCCTCGGTGTTGAAGGAACTGGTAGTCACCGATTCCATCGAAGCCGACGGCCGCATCGGGGCCGGCGGCAAGATTCGCGTGGTCAGTTGCGCCCGCCTGATCGGCGAGGCCATCCGTCGCATCGCCAACGAAGAATCGGTCTCTAAGCTGTTCGACTGAATCCCGAATAGGGGCGTATCGTCACATTCTCGCCGATTCGGTGACGCAAACGATCCGCGCCAAGGTCCAGGAGGTCGTTCGAAGAAGCATGCACCGGCTCAGCCCCACCCGCGCCGCCCTGGCGATCCTGGCCGTCGCCTCGGCCGTCGCCACCCCGGCGTTGACCGGTGAGGCGCGGCCGAAACCACAGCCCGTCTATGAGGCTCCGCCACCCCCGCCGCCACCGGAGCCGGCGGGCCCAGTGGGCTTACCGACCCGCCTTTTGAGCGACGCGGCCGCCTACGAGGCCTATCTGGATCGGGCGACGGCCACTTCGCCGGGCTTCACCAGCGGCGTATCGGTGGAGCAAGCCCTGAAAGCCGGCGCCGCCTATGAGCCCAGGGCGTTCATTCGCGGCGCGGTCGCCTACGCCGCCGTCGCTGCGCTCGAGGATCCCACCTTCGTTGCCCAGCTGCGCGCGGCGGGCAACAGCCCGGAGAACCGGCGCCTGATGGTGAGCTACATCATCGCCGATCCAGCCTATGCGATCATCAACTTCAGCGCCTCCGACCGGGCGGCGGGCTTGGCGAAAGAGGCTCTGGGGGGCGCCGGCCTTCGCCTCAACGCCACCGGCAAGACGATCAAGCAGTCGGCCTACGACGTGCAGCATCAGGCTTGGTCGAAGCAGGAGATCGCCGATCGGAGCGGGCGCCTGGCGGCGGTGGAAGCCTCGTCCGCCGACCCGATCGGGCGCGCCGACGACCAGGTGCCGGCCCTGCAGCGCGCGGCCAGCGGCGCCCAGCCCCTGACCATCACCGCCCCGCCGGCCGAACCGCCTTATACGCCCCTGGTCGCCCGGGCGCTTCAGGTCGCCGCCATCGCCGCGCTGGGAGAGGCCGGCGACGACGCCTACGATCAGTTGGCTGCCGTGGCCGTCGATGACAACACCACCACCTGCCTGCATATCGCCAAGCTCAATCTCTATCAGTGCCTGGCGGTGGCCAAACCCAACTATGAGGACATCTTCTGCATGGGCCAGCACGCCCTGGCCGACACCGGATCGTGCCTGGCCAAGAACGCCGGCGTCACCATCCCCATCGAAATCGTTCCGGCGCGCCTGAGCGTGCCGCCGGCGCATTCCATCACGGCCCGCCGCCGCGCCGCGCAGGGCTGATTGCATCGGCGTCCTCCGCCGTGTATCTAGCCGCACCTTTTCGATCGGACCCATCGAGGGTCCTCCAGGGCGTACGCCGCGCGGAGGCTCACCCCCCGCGCGGCCGTTCCATTTTGAGGCAAGGCCATGGCTGATATCGTCCTGAATGTTCAAGTGCGGTCCCGGTCGGGAACCGGCGGGGCGCGGGAAACGCGCAACGCGGGCCTGGTGCCCGGCATCCTCTACGGCGGGGCCAAGGATCCAGTGTCGATCGCCGTCAACGCCGGAGAGTTCCGCAAGGCGCTGCACACCGGCAAGCTGCTGGGGCACCTGGTCACCCTGAAGTACGGCGACGAGGTTCAGCCGGTGATCGCCAAGGACGTTCAATTTCATCCCGTCACCGACACGCCGGTCCACTTCGACCTGTTCCGCGTCGATGCCCACCAGTTGATCCGCATCGCGGTGCCGGTCCATTTCCGCAACCATGACGCCTCGCCAGGCCTCAAGCGCGGCGGCGCCCTCAACGTCAATCTCCACGAACTGGAGCTGATGGCGCCGGCCAACGCCATTCCCGAGGAGGTGGTCATCGACCTCACGGGCCTGGAAATCGGCGACGCGGTGCGCGCCGGCGATGTCGATCTGCCCAAGGGTGTCGAAGTGACCGCCCATCACCGCGACGCCACCGTGGCCTCCATCGCCACCTCGTCGGCCATGCAGGCCGAAGACGAGGAGCTGGCGGCCGCCGCCGCGGTCGAAGCCGAGGCCACCCCCGAAGCCGAGCCTGAAGCCTAGGGCCGCGCGCTTTAAGAACGGCGCGGCGCAATGTTGATTCTGGCGGGCCTGGGCAATCCGGGCGCCCAATATGTCAACAACCGGCACAATATCGGCGCCATGACGGTGGGGGCCATCGCCCGGCGTTGGGACTTCGCTCGCGAGCGCGGGCGGTTTTCGAGCCTCGCCCGCGAGGGCGAGATCGCGACGGCGGCGGGCGCGGTCCGCACCCTCATCCTCAAGCCGCAGACCTTTTACAACGAGAGCGGCCGGGCGGTGAGCGAAGCCCTGAAGTTCTTCAAGCTCGCCCCGGCCGACCTGGTGGTTTTCTATGACGAGATCGACCTGGCGCCGGGACGTTTCCGGATGAAGACCGGCGGCGGAGCGGCGGGCAACAACGGCATCCGCTCTGTCGCCGCCCGCGTCGGCCCCGACTTCCGGCGGGCCCGCATGGGGACCGGCCATCCCGGCCACAAGGATCTGGTCCACGGCCATGTCCTGTCGGATTTCCACAAGGCGGACCATCCTTGGGTCAGAGCCCTGGTGGAGGCCTGCGTCGAGGCCCTGCCCCTGTTGGCGGCCGGCGAGGACGAACGCTATCAGGCCGAGGTGATGCGCCTGGCGCCCTCCGCCAAGCTCGACCCGCGCGGCAAGGCCGACTGATCGGCGGTGCGCGCTCTGGCGGACGGTTGGCGCGTCGTGTTAGGTCGCGCGTCTTCCTTGAAAGTGGTGTGAAACCGCGTGGCCCTGAAAGTCGCCATCGTCGGCCTGCCCAATGTGGGCAAGTCGACCCTGTTCAACGCCGTCACCCAGACGGCGGCGGCGCAGGCCGCCAACTATCCGTTCTGCACCATCGAGCCCAACGTCGGCGAGGTCGCGGTGCCAGAGCCTCGCCTGGAAGCCTTGGCGGCGATCGCCAGATCCAAGGAAATCATCCCGGCCAGGATCACCTTCGTCGATGTGGCTGGCCTGGTGCGCGGCGCCTCCAAGGGCGAGGGGCTGGGTAACCAGTTCCTGGCCAACATCCGCGACTGCGACGCCATCGCCCTGGTGGCCCGCTGCTTCGAGGACGGCGATGTCACCCATGTGGAGGGGCGCATCGATCCCCTCTCCGACCTCGACATCATCGATACCGAACTGATGCTGGCCGATCTGGAGAGCCTGGAGAAGCGGCTCGGCGCCCTGGAAAAACGCGCCAAGGGCGGTGACAAGGAAAGCAGCCTCACCCTGCGCCTGGCGACGCGCGCCCTGGATGAGCTCGGCGCCGGCCGGCCGGCGCGGGCGGCCAAGGTCGAGGCGGACGAGGAAAAAGCGTGGCGCATGCTGCAGCTGCTGACCGCCAAGCCGGCCCTCTATGTGGCCAACGTGGACGAAGACTCCGCGGGATCGGGCAACGCGCTGTCGGCCGAGGTGGCCGAGCGCGCGGCGCGCGACGGCGCCAAGGCGGTGGTGATCTCGGCCAAGATTGAAAGCGAGATCGCCCTGCTGGCGCCCGCCGAGCGCGCCGAATTCCTGGAGACCCTGGGTATCCCCGAGCCCGGCCTCGATCGCCTGATCCGCGAAGCCTACGCCCTGCTGGGCTTGCGGACCTATTTCACCGCCGGGCCGAAGGAGGCGCGGGCCTGGACGATTCCCGTCGGCGCCACCGGCCCGCAAGCCGCGGGCGTGATCCACACCGATTTCGAGAAGGGATTCATTCGGGCCGAAACCATCGCCTTCGATGACTATGTGGCCCTGGGCGGCGAGGCGGGCGCGCGGGACGCGGGCAAGATGCGCTCCGAGGGCAAGGACTATGTCGTGCGCGATGGCGATGTGATGAATTTCAGGTTCAACGTGTGAGCGAAGACAAGAGGACGCGAGCCATGGGCGAAACCATAAAGATCAAAAGCACCGCGGCCGACGGCTTTGCCTTCTCCGCCTATCACGCCGCGCCGAGCGGTGAGCGCAAAGGCGGGGTGATCGTGATCCAGGAGATCTTCGGCCTCGACGAGCACGTCCGCCGCGACGGCGATCGCTGGGCCTCCCAGGGTTACGAGAGGCCCTGGCGCCGTCGTTGTTCGACCGTCGGGAGGCGGGGTTCGTCGCCGCTCACGACCAGGCCGGCATGGCCGCCGGTATAACCCATGCCCGCGCCACTTCCCTGGACGACGCCCTGTGCGATATCGCGGCGGCGCGCGACTTTCTGGCCCCGCGGGGCAAGGTGTTCATCGTCGGCTACTGCTATGGCGGCTCACTGGCCTGGTTGGCGGCCTGCAAGCTGGACGGGCTTGCGGGCGCGTCCAGCTACTACGGCAGCCTGGTCCAGGCCAACGCCGGCCTGACGCCCAAGTGCCCGACCCTCGTTCATCTGGGCCGACGCGATACCGGCATCCCGGCCGACGAGGTCAAGGCCGCCGTCCAGAACGCCAATCCCGGCGTGCCGGTCTACATCTACGAGGACGCCGGTCACGGCTTCAACAACGAGGATCCCGCCCGGTACGACGCCGCCGCCGCCGACCTCGCCCGCCGGCGCACCCTCGAACTCTTCGGCGCCTGACGTGGGTGAGGCGATTTCTCTCGCCAGTCCTCTCGACGACTTCTCCCTTGGCGCCTGGCGCGTCGCGCCGCCCGACGCCCGGCGCGGCGGCTTGGTGCTGATCCACGAAATCTTCGGCGTCACCGATCAGATTCGAAGCCAAGCCGCCGCCTTCGCCGCCGACGGCTACGAGACGATGGCTCCGTCGTTCTTCGATCGCCTGGAACATGGCTTCGAGGCCGGCCTCGACGCGGCGGGCGTGGCCTTGGGCCGCCGCTATTCGGAGCAGACGCCCTGGGATCAGGTCGCCGCCGACCTGGACGCGGCGGTGGACGCCCTGGCGGCGCCGGTGTTCGTCATCGGTTTCTGCTGGGGTGGAACGGCGGCGTGGCTGGCGGCGTGCCGATGCGAGGGCGTGTCGGCCGTCTCCAGCTACTACGGCCGGCGCATCCCCGAACTGATCAGCGAGACGCCGCGCTGCCCGATTATTCTCCATATAGGGCGCCGCGACGCCAGCATCCCGGCAAGCGTCGTAGCCGCGATCGATGAGTCGCACCCCGGGATCCCTATTCATCTCTACGACGCCGGCCACGGTTTCGCGGCGGACCAGCGCGGCGACTATTCACCTGACGCCGCCCGCCTGGCCCACCTGCGCACTCTGCAACTCTTCGCCCGCAACGGCGGAGGTCGGGGCGAGCTCTAGCCCGTCTCGCGCTTCATTCTTCGCCGTTCGGGCCGCGTTCGCGTTCGAGGCGGCGCACGAGGATGGCCTGGGCGAGCAACAGGCCGATGCCGGCCCCGTAGCCTGAAAAAGCGCCGCCCGGATAGCGGCCTCCGTGCGTCGCCGCGTGAACCTGCCAGACGATGAATCCGGCCACCAACAACAGCACCAGAATCCCGCCGAGCACGGAAATCACGCTCTGGCCGAAGCCGGCGCGATAGCTGATCCAAAGATGGCGGCTGAGCGCCCGGCGCAGAAACGGGATCGCGAGCGGGGCGAGGAGGGAAATCAGCAGGAATAGGCCGGGGAAGATCAGGGTTCGCTGCAGTTTGAGCGTGGCCGGCCCGGGCAGCACCCGCCAGGCGTTAACCACGCAGGCGGCGTAGATCAGCGCCGCCGCGGCGGCGAGGCTGTCCTGCATGCGCCGAAACAGTCGCCAGGCCGGGCCGATTTCAATGGCCTCCAAACGTGACCAGGGCCGAGACGGCGATCCCGGCGGCGCGCAGGCGATCGGCGCCGCCCAGTTCCGGCAGATCGATCACGAAGGCGGCGGCCACGATCTGGGCCTGCGCCTGCGAGAGCAGTTGGATGGCCGCCAGGGCCGTCCCGCCGGTGGCGATGAGGTCGTCGACCAGCATCACCCGCTCGCCTTCCAGCACCGCGTCCAGATGCATCTCGATGGCGTCCACGCCGTATTCGAGCGCGTATTCCACGGCCCGGGTTTGGTGCGGCAGCTTACCCTTCTTGCGCAGGGGCACGAAGCCGGCCGAGAGCTGGTGCGCCACCGCCCCGCCCAGGATGAAACCCCGCGCCTCGATGCCCGCCACCTTGTCGATCTTCAGGCCGGCGAAGGGCTGGACGAGTTCGTCCACCGCCCGCCGAAAGGCGCGCGCGTCGCCCAGAAGGGTGGTGATGTCGCGGAACAGGATGCCCGGCTTGGGATAGTCGGGGATGGCGCGGATGGCGTCGGCGAGATTCATTTCAGGCACCGCCTTTCAGGGCGCGGCCGGCCACGGCCGACAGCTTGGCGATCATGGCCGGATCCCGCGCCGCCGGCGCGGTGATCAGGGCGCCGTCGAGGCAGGTGTCGATGGGCGAAGGCTGGCGTGATTCGGGCAGGGCGGCGGCCAGATGGCCAATGAGGGCGCGGGCCTTGTCGGCGTTGGCGGCCAGGACGCTGAGTATCTGCGCCACCTCGACGTGGGCGAAGGCTTCGTGCCAGCAGTCGTAGTCGGTGACCATGGCCACGCTGGCGTAGGGCAGTTCGGCCTCTCGGGCGAGCTTGGCCTCGGGCATGTTGGTCATGCCGATGACATCGCAGCCCCAGGAGCGATAGAGGGCGCTTTCGGCCGCCGTGGAGAACTGCGGCCCCTCCATGGCCAGATAGCAGCCGCCTTCGACCACCCGCGCCCCCGCCGCCCGCGCCGCGTTCGCCGCCAGGGCCGAGAGGCGGGGGCAGACCGGCTGGGCCATGGAGACATGGGCGGCGAGGCCCGCGCCGAAGAAGCTCTTCTCGCGGGCGAAGGTGCGGTCGATGAACTGATCGACGACCACGAAATCGCCCGGCGCCAGGGACTCGCGCAGCGAGCCCACGGCCGACACCGACAGGACATCGGTGCAGCCGGCGCGCTTCAACACATCGACATTGGCCCGCGTATCGACCGACGTCGGCGGCAGGGGGTGTCCGCGGCCATGGCGGGGCAGGAAAACCAGATCGATGCCGCCCAGGCTGCCGGTGAGGACATCGTCCGATGGGGCCCCGAAAGGGCTGGCGATCGTCTGCCAACGGGCGCCCTTCAGGCCGTCGATGTCATAGACCCCCGATCCGCCGATCACCCCCAGTTTCCAGGCCGCCATGCCTCGCCTCGTTCCCGCGCGGCCGACCGTCCGCCAGGGCCTTATCGCCGAGGCGCCGCGACTTGGCTATGGTCGGCGCCGTGAAATGGCGCCCGAGCCTCTGCATCGCCCTGGTCCTGATCGCCGGGAGCGTCCGCGCGGGGGAGACGCGGTGCTGGTTCGAGAACGGCGCCCTGGTCGTTCCGGCCGCCTTCGGCGACATCGCCGGCGACTTCGTCCTCGATGCCTCCGCGCCGAAGAGTCAATTGCACGTGACCCGCGCCCGGAGCGCCGGCATCGCCGCCGACCACGCGCGCGCCGATCTGAGGCTGGCGGGCGAGCGGATTGGCGGGTTCGCCATGGACGTGGCCGATCTGGACGCGCGCTCGCACGGCTTTACGACCAATATCGCCGGCGTGCTGGGCGCGGACGCCTTGGCCCCGTTCACGGCCGACATCGATTTTTCGATCTGCAGGGTTCGCCTGCGACGCGGGCGCCCCGCCCATCTGAGCGGCGGCGTCAGGTTGAAGGTGCGCGAGGTGGCGGGCGTTCCGGCGGTCGAGGCGGCGATTTCCGACGGCGCCGTCAGCCGAAAGGGCCTGTTCGCCATCGACACGGCGTCGGCCGGAACCCGTATCGCCGGCGCCGCCCTGTCACGCCCCCCGCCGGCCGGTGTCGATCCCGCCGACCGGGACACGCCCCCCGCCCGCCTGCGCGCCCTTTCTCTCGCCGGCGCCCTTTTCGAGCAGACGCCGGCCGGACTGTCGCCGGATGCGCCGCCGGGGTTGGAGGGCGCCATCGGCAATGCGGCGTGGTCACGATTTCATCTGCGCCTGGCGATCGGGCGCGGTTGGCTGAAGCTTAAGGATGCTCTTCAACGCCCGACGTCGCACCAGCCCAGTCGGCAGCTGTCTAAGAGAAAAGCTGAAGTGATGGGTAAAAATTAACTGGACTGCCTCTCGTCGCTCATCCGACGTTCTTACGGCTATTTCTAGCTCAGATCCTTTGACCCATCGCCGGCGCGGTATTAGGTATCATGTCGCCGCAATCCGGAATCCCGTGGAGCGGACGACCATGGATGGGTGAACCTGATCTGATGCGGACGGCAGCGGCAGAGGGAACCGCGGCTATCGTCACGACCTTCTGGGGACGGGCCGCGCTCTACAGGAAGCTTGCGCGCATTCCCATAACACGTGCATGGGCCAGACGACGCCTGTCTCGCCTTTGCGCTTCATCGAAACACTCGATGGTGTTCCCATCGACACTTGCCGGCTTGCCCGTCGATCTCGATTTATCGGATGGCACGGACCGCGATATATATTTGCTTGGTCGGAGTGACGCGCGTGGTGTCGCTGTACTGGAGCAGGTTATGGAAAGACTCAAATGCGGAACGGCCTGGGATATCGGTACTAATCGGGGCAACCATGCGGCATTCATGCGACTTCATTGTAGGGAGTTGTATTGCTTTGAACCTAATCCCGTCGAGTATAATCGGGCGAGAGCATTACTGACGATGGCGGCGAATGTGTCTGTTTTGAACATTGGACTATCGTCGGTGATTGGCAAACTACCCTTCTTTATAGACAGTAATGCGAGCGGTTCATCCTCCTTCGAGTTGGAGGGCCGACAACCAAATTTTGGTGCCGACGTAAGTACCGGAGACGACATTTCGACAAAATATGCTATGAAAGACATCGATTTCATAAAAATTGACGTGGAAGGACATGAGCACAGCGTATTATTGGGAATGAGAAATTTAATAGCACAAAACCGGCCGGTCATTATTATGGAGATTTTGTCAGAAAACAATCGTCCCGACATTAATTTGAGAGAGATACTCGAAGATTACGAGTTCTTTGGGAACTGCACCGGCCTATTATCTGGAATCACGAAATCGGCCTACACCTTTTGTCGATTTCAATACGGCGTTACCTATATGAGCGGGATGTTCATCCCACGCGAGAAAACAAATCGGCTGGCGCTGCTCCTACCGGATTAGGCGCGGCGGCGGGTCGGTCGAGAGAAAGCCTATCTATATGATTGAACGCAGCTGGACCGCACGCATATGTGAGCGGCGTCGAACATGTCAAATCAGTGCCGCCAGCGATTTCAGGCGATTGGAGTAGGTATGCTCAGCGAGCACCCGTTTAAGACCGCCTTCGCCGATTTTCGCCGCGTCGCCGGGCTCTCGCAATATTCTCGCATATAGATCATTGAGTTCGTCGATATCGTTCCAGACATACACCTCCCGCCCGGGATCGAAACAGCGGGGTAGATCGATCTGATTGTCCGCTACCAGCGCCGCGCCGGCCAATGCAGGCTCGAAGCTCCTTTGATTGAGCCCGGCCAGGACATTTTTTTCGTTTCGGATGTTCAGCGCGGCCAAATGAGATCCGTAGATCATTGGCAGAGCCCTCTTGGCCAGTCGGCGTGGATGGATTTCATGATCCACGGTCGGGGATTGCCGCCAGTTCGGGCCAAAGAGGCTGATGGGTGCGGCGAGGTTTCGCACGATGAATTCCCGCTCCGGCGTCGGCGTTGCCACGAAGGCCATCTGGATGCGCTTGTCCCGAAGATCGACAGCTTTCCTCATACGGGGGTCGACGGCATGCGGAAGGAACAGCGGCTTGGCAGTCAGGCCCATGTCCTTGTGTCGTTGCATGAAGGCGCTGTCTGTATAAGCGACAACGTCATACAAATTTGCGCGCTTTTGGATATCGTCTCCGAAAATATCACCCACCCATCCCACTATCGGAGGCCTATCGCCGAGCGCGGCAATGCATTGCAAGGCAGTTAACGGCACATGATATGCCCCGATACACAATATCATATCGGGTCGCAACCGACGTATCTTTCTCTCTATATGTTTGACGATGATGGTAATAAATTGTTCTTCAATTCTAATGTTTATATTCGAATTACGAACGATCCCAAGTTCAATCAAATGTCCGTCCGCTCGAAAAGTCCTGGCCGCGTCTTCGAGCCAATTGGTCAGACTTCCGCGCTTGCCGATAAGGACAATTTTCATACTTAAGTGCAGTATAAGCAGCGGTTAATAAAAGTTGCAGGCAAATTTCGATTCCTTTCGGCGCACACGCCATCCATACTGCCAAATCTTGCGCGCCCCGCAACGAGAGAAATCCACATCTCTCGGTCTCCTTGCACATTGGGCCGCGTCAGATGATCAGATAACCCTGAGGATAACTATGATCGATTTCGTCTCACATACGACGGACAGCGGTTCCAATGGCGCGAATGGCCCATGTGGGGCTTAAAGGCCGGTGCGCCAATTCACCCACTGCGGAAAGGCGCGGCGAACGAGCGTCCTTCAGCGAACGAGGCGATTGGGGCCGTCGCGAGGTGATGGCGGAGGGTTGCGCAGAGATGAGCGTGTCTGCCTGAATGGGTTGACGGAGCCTCCATCATCATGTCCACCTGATCTAGGTTGCCCGCGAGGCCGGCAATCTGCTTTCGGCGGTGGTCGAGACACACCGGTGTCACACGCAACAGGTATATCGATCCGAGGATTGATAGAAAATGGGCGCGCAGGCGGAATCTGGAGCATGGGTGGGTCCGATATCCGCCGCTGCCAGAGCGCAAGACGAACTGACAGACTTGGCAGGACCAGCGACTTGGCCGAGCGGAATGCCTGACGTTGCAGACGGCGAAACGCGCAAGGCGGTCGCCGAGGTTAACTGCGGTCTTGATAATAATGGGGCGAGTCTCGTCCTCTCTCTTCCCATCGCGCGCAACCTCTTCCCCACACATCACGAGCTCAGGTGGAGCAAACCCGGGACGCCATCGGCGACTATGAACCGGCATGTTTACCTCCGAAGGAACGCCCAAATGAAAATACTAAGGGTTATTATTTATTCGACAATACTTCTCTCTCCCGCTGCAGCGTACGCCGTCGGAGGCACTATGCAGTCCAGTGGCCAGGGTGTAATTACTACCGATCACACGCTTAGTCAGGCTACCGACGGTGGTGCGAACTTGTTGATTTGCGGATCAGCATCAGGCGTTACCATAACATTTCCGACGAGCGGTGGTACGTTCTGGCTTAACAATAGATGTCAATACGACGTAACGCTGTCGTATCCAAAGGGAAGTGATTTCGGAACTGTTTTGCACCCCCGTCAGCAAGTGGCACTGTCAGGTGATGGAAATGGCTTTTGGAGAATTACTGCGACCGGAAACCCATTGCATACGGTCTTTGCGTATGTGACATGCACGTCGTCCGGCTGCACTATTAATGGTGAGAGCGGAGTGTCATCGGTGGTGCGAAACGCGATAGGAAACTATACCGTTAACTTTACGGCACCCTTCGCTGACGCGAACTATGCTGCTGTCGCTACTACTACAGGCAACAATGGAGCTGGCGAGGCTACAATATACCAACCCACCAAGAGTGTGGGGAGTGTTCAAGTGCTAAATTGGGGCTCTGGGTCTGGGACCTTTGCGTCCGATGGATTCTTTTCACTTATAGTGATTGGATTTTAGGGTCTGAGAAGCGGGGGTCGTTTGCGCGGTCCCCGTTCACGCCAAGTTTGTAATGTGGTGACGTGTGGCGCAGTCGCTTTGGTGGTTACCAAGGGGTTAGTGTGATGATCCAAAATCACGCTTGCTGTTCCGGCCGGCGAGCCAGAAACGCGGCGACATGATACCTACGTCGGACTCGAAACGCCTTCAGTGCCCCACCTCCCGCCACACCCGCCGATAGCTGGCGTAAAGCACCCCCGTGAAGATCAGCAGGAAGATCATCACCGCCAAGCCCGCCTCCTTGCGCTCTTCCATCTTGGGGTCGGAGGCCCATTGCAGGAAGGCGGCGACGTCCTTGGCTTCCTGTTTGAGGGTGGACTTGGTGCCGTCGTCGAAGGTGACCTTGCCGGCGGTGAGGGGCGGGGGCATGGCGATGAAGCCGCCGGTCGGCGTCCTGGCCGGATCGCCCTTCCAATAGGCGCTCATGTCGCCGGCGATGTAGGGATCGTAGTATTTGCCGGTCGGCACGATCAGGCCATGGGGCGCGCCGGCGGTGTCTCCGGTGACGATGCCGTAGATGTAGGCGGGCCCGCCCTCGCGCGCCTTGGCCAGCAGCGACATGTCCGGCGGAAGGGCGCCGCCGTTGCTGGCCCGCGCCGCCGGCTCGTTGGCGTAGGGGGCGGGGAAGTAATCGGCGCTGGTTCCCGGCCGCTTGATGGCGTCGCCGGTCTCCGAATCGATGTCGGCGATCTGGTAGTCCTTGGCGATGGTCTTCACCACCGGATTGTCGTTGGGATTGGGATATTTGGGGTCCCAGAACGGCCCGCCCGCATCGCCCAGGTTGCGGAAGGCGACCATGTTCATGGAGTGGCAGGACGCGCAGACCTCGCGATAGACCTTGTAGCCGCGCTGCAGCTGTTCCTGATCGTAGGATCCGAACGGCCCCTCGAAGGACCAGTGGATATCGGGCGGCGGCAGCTCCGTCGATTCGGCGAACGCCGGTCCGGCGAGGGAGAGCGCGCCGATCAGGGCGGCGAAAAGGGAAGCAGTGCGCGCCATGGGTTTCGCCCTATTCCGCCGCCGCGGTCGCCGCGCCGACCGGCGCCGCGGGAGGGTGGGCGAGCACCGGGGTGTAGAGGGAATCGGGGACCGGCAGGGGTGTCTCCCTGAGCCCCAGGATGGGGGTGATGACCAGGAAATAGGTGAAATAGTAGAGCGCCGCGATGCGGCTGAGCCACGTCACGCTGTTGATGTCGTAGTCGATCAGAATGGGTCCGGTGACCCCCGGAATCACTTGGCCCTGCGGCTCCTGCGAGCCGCACCAGCCCAGCGCCAGGGAGGCGGCGATCCAGATGAAGAAATAGAGTCTCGCCGTGGGCCGATAGCGCATGGAGCGCACCTTGGAGGTGTCGAGCCACGGCAGGATGAACAGCATCAGGATCGACGCCCCCAGGGCCAGGACCCCCATCAGCTTGTCGGGAATGGCGCGCAGGATGGCGTAGAAGGGCAGCAGATACCATTCGGGCACGATGTGGGCGGGGGTCACCAGGGGATTGGCGGGGATGGCGTTGTCCGCCTTGCCGAGGGCCTCGGGCAGATAGAAGACGAAGACGGCGAACAGGATCAGGAACACCGAAATCCCGAAACCATCCTTGACCGTGTAATACGGGTGGAATGCCACCGTGTCGGTCTTGCTTTTCACGTTGACGCCGGTGGGATTGTTGTTGCCGGGCACATGCAGGGCCCAGATGTGCAGGGCGACCACGGCGGCGATCACGAACGGCAGGAGATAGTGCAGGGAGAAGAAGCGGTTGAGGGTCGGGCTGTCCACCGAATAGCCGCCCCACAAGAGGGTGGTGATGGTCTTGCCGACCAGGGGGAAGGCGCCCAGAAGGTTGGTGATCACCTTGGCCCCCCAGAAACTCATCTGGCCCCAGGGCAGCACGTAGCCCATGAAGGCGGTCGTCATCATCAGCACGTAGATGACGCAGCCCAAGAGCCACAGCACCTCGCGCGGCGGCTTGAACGAGCCGTAATAGATGCCTCGCAGGATGTGGATGTAGACGGCCATGAAGAACATCGAGGCGCCGGTGGCGTGTAGGCCGCGGATCAGCCAGCCGTAGTTCACGTCGCGCATGATGTGCTGCTCGACGCTGTTGAAGGCGCCGGCGCCGCTTGGATCGTAGTGCATGGCCAGGACGATGCCGGTGACGATCTGCACCCCCAGGCAGAAGGCCAGGATGCCGCCGAACGTCCACCAGTAGTTGAGGTTGCGCGGGGTGGGAAAGCTCATCAGGTCGGCGCTGAAGCGCACGATCGGCAGGCGGGCGTCGAGCCAACGCTCGATGGCCGATTTCGGCTCGTAGGTCGAGGGTCCGCTCATGGTTTTGGGGGCCTATCCGAGCTTGACTTTGGTGTCGCTGAGAAACTTGTAGTCGAACAGGTAGAGGTTCTTGGGCGCGGGACCTTTGCGGATGCGCGCCGACGTGTCGTAGACCGAGCCGTGGCACGGGCAGAGCCAGCCGCCGTACTGCCCCTGGGCGAAGGTCGGCACGCAGCCCAGATGGGTGCAGCTGGCCAGGACGATCAGCCATTCGGCGTGACCGGGCTTGACCCGCGAGGCGTCGGTGGCCGGATCCTTCATCGGCGCGTGGTCGTCGGCCACCGCGGCGGCGATCTCCTTGGGGGTGCGGTGGCGGATGAACACCGGCTGCTTGCGCCAGGCGATGGTCACCTCCTGGCCGAGCGCCACCTTGGTCAGGTCGAACTCCAGCGAGGCCAGGGCCAGGGTGTCGGCGGCCGGGTTCATCTGATCGATCAGCGGCCAGGCCACCGCCGCCGCGCCGCCCACCGCCGCGGTCACCGCGACGATGTTGATGAAATCGCGCCGGCTCGGCTCGGGCGCGAGCGCGCCCTGCTCTGAAGCGGCTTGCGCCACGCTGTCGGCCACCTTCAGATCACCCTCGTCCTGTCCCGCGCGAGTCATGGGCGTTCGCTTAGAGCGCGTCCCGATCTTTTTCAACCGGTCAACGGGAAAAGGGAGTGCGTCGGGCGAATGGCGCTCTGCCGCGACCGCTCTCCGCTCTGGACGGACCCGCCGCCATCGGTCATGGGTTCGCCACCGATGGCCGACAGCGAAACACAGATCGAGCGCCTGGTGATCTTCGGCGCGACCGGCGACCTGGCGGCGCGGATGCTGCTGCCGGCCCTCTATTTTCTCGACGCCGACGGGCTGCTGCCGGCGGCGGTGAAGGTGATCGGTTCGGCCCGCTCGGCCATGGACCGCGAGACCTACATCGAGCGGGTGCGCTCCGGCCTGGAGGCGCGGCCCGAGGGGATCGACGCGGTGGCGTGGGAAAGGTTTGCCGCCCGTCTCGACTACTGCGCCGCCGACGTGACCCAGCCGGAAGGATTGAAGGAGCTGGCGGCCCGCCTCGGCGGCGCGCCGACGGTCTATTACCTCGCCCTCTCGCCCAGTCGCTACGGAGCGGCCTGCGCGGGGCTGGAGGCGGCGGGCCTCGCCTGCGGCGATTGCCGGATCGTGCTGGAAAAGCCGATCGGCCACGATCTCGCCAGCGCCCGGGCCATCAACGCCGAGGTGGCCAAGGCGTTCGACGAGCGCCGGGTCTTCCGCGCCGACCATTATCTGGGCAAGGAGACGGTGCAGAACCTGCTGGCCCTGCGTTTCGCCAACACCCTGTTCGAGCCTTTGTGGAACAACCTCGCCATCGACCATGTGCAGATCACCATCGCCGAGACCGACGGGGTGGGCGAGCGGTGGGGCTACTACGACGAATACGGCGCCCTGCGCGACATGGTGCAGAACCACATGCTCCAGCTTCTCTGCCTGGTGGCCATGGAGCCGCCGGCCGATTCCGGGGCCGATTCGGTGCGCGACGAGAAGGTCAAGGTGCTCAAATCCCTGCGCCCGTTCACCCGCGCCGCCGCTCACGACGCCAGCGTCCGCGGCCAATACCGGAGCGGCGTGGCGGGCGGAAAATCCGTACCGGCCTATACCGAGGAAAAGGGCGGGGCGAGCGCCACCGAAACCTTCGTCGCCCTGCGCGCCGACATCGACAACTGGCGGTGGGCTGGCGTCCCCTTCTACCTGCGCACCGGCAAGCGTCTGCCCAAGCGCCGCACCCAGATCGTCATCCAGTTCAAATGCCTGCCGCACTCGATCTTCGGGCCGGGCGCGCGCGACGATCTGATCGCCAACCGCCTGGTGATCGACCTGCAACCCGACGAGGACATCTCTCTTCTGCTGATGAATCGCCGCCCGGGCCTGACCGGGACGCGCCTGCAGGCCCTGCCGCTCAGCCTGAATCTCGACGGCGGCGGCCGGCGGCGAATCGCCTATGAGCGCCTGCTGCTCGATGTGGTGGCCGACAATCCGGCCCTGTTCGTGCGCCGCGACGAGGTGGAGCTGGCCTGGACGTGGATCGACGGCGTCGCCGACGCCTGGGCCGACCTCGATTCGCCGCCCAGACCCTATGCGGCCGGAAGCTGGGGCCCGCCGGGCGCCTTCGCCCTCTTGGAGCGCACGGAGCGGACATGGCTGGAATGATCAGGATCGAGGCCTTCGCCGACCATGACGCGGTGGCCGACGCGGCGGCCAAGGCCCTCGCCGCCGCCCTGATCGGCGCCGACCGGCCGAGCCTGGTGGCCACCGGCGGCACGACGCCCGGGCCCACCTACGACCGCCTCGCCAAGGCCGCCCTCGACTGGCGGCGGGTGACCGTCACCCTCACCGACGAACGGTTCGTGGACGCCGCCTCGCCCGACAGCAACGAACGGCTGGTCCGCGAGCATCTGCTGGTCGGTCCCGCCGCCGCCGCGCGCCTCCTGCCGCTGCGAAGCGGCCACGCCACGCCGGCGGAGGACGCGGCGGCGGCGGACGGCGCCCTGCGCGCCCTCGAGTTTTTCGACGCGGTGCTCCTGGGCATGGGCGAGGACGGCCACGTCGCCTCGCTCTTTCCCGGCGCGCCCGGCCTCGCCGAGGCTCTGGACCCCGCCGGCGAGGCCTTCTGCGTCGGCGTGGCCATGGCCGGCGAGGAACCCCGTGTGCCGAGGATCAGCCTGACCGTTCGCGCCCTGCTCGATTGCGGCCTGATCGTTCTTCTGATCACCGGCGCGGAAAAGCGCGCCGTCATCGAGCGCGTGATGGCCGAGCCGGCCTACGCCCCCCCGGTGGCGGCGATCCTGAGGCAGGACCAGACGCCGGTCCGTGTCCTCTGGGCGCCGTGAGGACAAATGCCCCCCTCCCCTTCATGGGGAGGGACGAGTCGCGAAGCGACCGGGGTGGGGAACGGCGACCGCCACAACGCGCCCTGCCCCGGAGAGCCTCACCCGTCTGCTCGCAAGCGCTCGCATCCACCCTCCCCATAAAGGGGAGGGAGGGAGGAATCACAGGCCCGCTTCCTCCAGGAACTCCAGCACGGCGGCGTTGAAGGCTTCCGGCTGGTCGATGTTGGCGGCGTGGCCGGCGTTCGGGATGACCACCTTTTTCGCGCCGCGAATCTTGGCCGCCATGTAGTCGGAGGCGGCGAGAAAGGGCGCATCGTCGGCGCCCACCACCACCAGGGTGGGAACGGCGACGGCCGGCAGGCTGTCGATCACTCGCGCGTCCTTCTGGGCCAGCATCCCGCGCGCCGCCAGCGCCAGGCCCTCGGCCGAGCGGTGGGCGCCGGCCCGCGTCTCCGCGCCCGCCCTCGTCAACGCCTCCAGGCCCTCGCTCTCGAAACGGGCGGCGGTACGCGCCGCGCGCGCGTTCCAGGCCGCGCGCGCCTCGTCGTTGCGATAGCCCGGGCCGGTGTCGAAGATCAGCAGCGCCTGGACCCGCGTCGGATGGGCGAGGTGAAAGGCCAGGCTCATGTAGCCGCCGAGCGACAGGCCGCCGACCACGGCCTCCTCCGCCCCCACCGTGTCCAGTAGCGCCGCCATGTCCGCCACCGTGGCGGCTTCGCTGTAGGCGGCCGGGTCCTCCGGCGAGTCGGACTGGCCGTGGCCGCGCATGTCCCAGACGATCAGGGTGTGGGCCTTGGAAAGGGCCTCGACCTGTCCGCGCCACATCTGAGAGGTGGCGGAATAGCCGTGGCTAAGCAGGAGGGCGGAGCCGTCGCCGTGGACTTCGTAGTAGAGATCGACGCCGTCGCGATTGAGTGTGGGCACGAGCCGCGGTCTCCCTTGAAGGCCCGATCCTAAGGTCGGGTCGCGATTGAAACCAGAGGGCGCCTCAGTATGGACACGGCGCCCAGCCAATAGGACCCGAAGTCAGGGAGTTCGCCGTGGAGGAAGTGCATTACGGCGTCGTCCGGCAAGACGGCGTTTGGACGATCATCGGGGCCGGTTTGCGTTTCGGCGCCTACGAGACAAGGCGGGGCGCCGAGAGGGCCGCCCGCCGTCTGGCGAAGAAGTCGGCCGGCTTGCCGGTCCAGTTGCATGTGCAGGATGAAAGAGGCGAACTGCGCCCGCCCGCACGCGTGGTCTAGCGCTTAGGGCGTCTCGCGTCTTACGCCCCCACGAACACCCCCGGCCGCCGTTCGTTCACCGATCGCACCCCTTCGGCGAAATCGGACGTCTGGCGCAGACGGGTTTGTTCGATGAGTTCGAGGTCCGTCTGGGCCTTCACCGCCGCCGCGAGGCCGGCGCGCAGCGTGGCGCGGGTGGATTCGACGGCGAGGGGGGCGGCCTCGGCGATCTCGCGGGCGAGGGCGAGGGCCGCGTCGCGCAGTTCGTCGAGCGGGACCATCTGGTCGATCAGGCCCCAGCCCAGCGCTTCCTCGGCCTTGATCCGCCGGCCGGTCAGGCACATCAGCGCGCCGCGCTGGACGCCGACCACGCGCGGCAGGGTGTGGGTGATGCCGAAGCCCGGATGGAAGCCCAGCTTGACGAAGTTGGCGGCAAAGCGCGCCTCAGGAGCGGCGACGCGGAAATCGGCGACCAGGGCCAAGCCCAGCCCCGCGCCCACCGCCGCGCCCTGCACCGCCGCCACGATCGGCTTGCGGGTGGAAAAGAGGCGCACCGCCTCGACGTAGAGCGGATTGATGCCCGCCATCCCCTCGCCGCCGACGCCGGTGGGCGAGGCCAGGTCCGCCCCGGCGCAGAAGGCCTTGCCCGCCGACGCCAGCACGGTGGCGCGCAGGTCGCGCTCACCGTCGATGGCCTCCAGGGCGTCGGCGAGATCCCGCATCATCTCGACGCTGACGAAATTGTGCGGCGGCCGGTCGATTTCGAGCAGGGCCACGTGGTCGTCGCGGCGGAAAGAAATGTCCCCGTACTGGTCTTTCATCGCTTCGATCCCAGAAGGTTGCGGGCCACCACCCACTGGTGGACTTCGGTGGGGCCGTCGTAGATGCGCATGGTGCGCAGGCGGGCGGCCATGAGCTGCAGCGGGAGTTCCTTGGTCATGCCCATGGCCCCGAAGACCTGCATGGCGTGATCGACCACGGTCCAGGCCATTTCGGTGGCGAAGGCCTTGATCATGGAGATTTCCTGACGCGCCTCGCGACCCTCGTCGAGCTTCCAGGCGCAGTCGTAGGTCATCAGGCGGGCGGCGTGGATCTGGGTGGCGGCGTCGGCCACCCAGCCCTGGACGACGCCGCGCTGCGACAGGGGCTGGCCGAAGGTGACCCGCTGGGGGGCGTATTCGCAGATCATGGAAAGCGCCCGCCCGGCCATGCCGATCGACCACGCCGCCATCTCCAGGCGCCGTGTGCCCAGTCTTATCTGCATGGGAGCGAAGCCCTGGCCCTCGGTCCCCAGCAGCTTCCAGCCCTCGACCCGGCAGCCCTCCAGGGCGATCTCGTAGGTCGCCGCTCCGCCGATCATCGGGATGCGGCGCAGGACGTTGAAGCCGGGCGTTCCCTTGTCGACCAGAAAGGCCGATATGCCGCCGCGCGCGCCCTTTTCCCGGTCCGTCACCGCCATCAGGATGGTGAAATCCGCGTCGGCCGCCCGGCTGATCCAGATTTTGCGGCCGTTTATCACCCAGTCCTCGCCGTCCCGAACCGCGCGGGTGATCATGCCGGCCGGGTCGGCCCCGGCCCCCGGCTCGGAGATGCCGATGGCCGAGACGGTCTCGCCGCGCACATAGGGGGCCAGATAGGCCTCACGCTGGCGTTCGGTGACGGTGGCCATCAGCATGCGCAGGTTGGGCGAGTCCGGCGGCAGGGTGTAGGGGGTCACGGTGCGCCCCAGATGCTCGTTGACGGCGATCAGGGCGACGTGCGGCAGGTCGGCGCCGCCCACGTCCTCCGGGGCGTCCAGACCCCATAGGCCGAGCTTTTTGGAAACCTCGTCGATGCGCCGCCGCGCGGCCTCGCCGATGCCCAGACCCTCGCCGGCCGCCTCCCGCGCCAGGACGGCGGCTTCCAGCGGCATCAGCTCGTCATCGACGAACCGCCCGGCGAGGTCGGCCAGCATCCGGTGTTCTTCGCGAAGCTCGAAGTCCATGCGCGCTCTCTGGGGTCGGCGCTTTTCGCCGGCCGCTCGATCACTGTAAGGGTGGAAAAGGCGGGCGTCATGTCCAGGAGGTGAAGTTGGCGAAAACCCACGAACTGGCGGACCAGGCCACCGGGCCCCTGAAGGGCGTGCGCGTCGTGGACATGACCAGCGTGGTGTTCGGCGCCTACGCCACGGCGATGCTGGGCGATCTGGGGGCCGACGTGATCAAGATCGAGTTTCCGGCCGGCCGGCGCGGCGGCGGCGGCGACATCATGCGCTGGGCCGGCCATCCCCCGGCCGGCGCGCCCGAAGATCTGGGCCCCATCTACATGACCATCAACCGCAACAAGCGCTCCATGCTGCTCGATCTGCGCCAGGAGAAGGCAGCCAAGGCCCTGAAGGCGCTCATCGCCACCAGCGACGTCTTCGCCGCCTCGGTGCGCTACGATGGCCTCAGGCGCCTGGGCCTGGACTATGAGGCGGTCAAGGCGATCCGGCCCGATATCGTCTATGTCCATGGCGCGGGCTACGGATCGGAGGGCCCTTATGCCGGTGAACCGGCCTATGACGATCTGGTGCAGTCGGCCTCGGGCCTGGCCGATCTGCTGGGCCGGGTCGATGGCGATCCGACGCCCCGGCTCATCCCGACCCTGGTCGCCGACAAGGTGGCGGGTCTGTTCATGGCGCAGGCGATCACTGCCGCCCTGTTCCACCGCCAGCGGACCGGCGAGGGCCAGTTCGTCGAGGTGCCGATGCTGGAATGCGTGACCACCTTCACCCTGGCCGAGCACTTCTTCGGCCACGTCTACGACCCGCCCACCGGGCCCTGGGCCTACACCCGGGTCGCCAACCCGGAGCGCAAGCCCTTCCCCACCAAGGACGGCCATATCGGCCTGCTCCCCTACACCGACGCCCAATGGGACCAGTTCTTCGCCGCCGCCGGCTGGGCCGAGACCTTCGGCAAGGACCCGCGCTTCGCCGACTACAAGACCCGGGCGCGGCATGTGCGCGAGCTCTACGCCCTCGTCGAAGAGATCACCCCCACCCGCACCACCGACGAATGGCTGGCGCTTCTGAAGCCCCTGCAGATTCCGGTGGTGAGGATGAACCGGCTGGAGGATTTGCAGGGCGATCCGCATCTGGCCGCCGTGGGCCTTTTCGAGCGCTACGAGCACCCGGACGCCGGACCCTATGTCAGCCTGCGCCCGCCGGTGAAATATTCGGCCACCCCGGCCAACATCCGCCGCCATCCGCCGAGGCTCGGCGAGAACACCGACGAGCTTCTGGCGGAGCTGGGGGAGGCGCCGTCGGGGTGAGGCCCGCAGGCCGCGAGACGACGGAGTAGGACGACATCAAGGATCCGACCGCCTTATTCCAGACGGTCGGCCTTGCGCAAGGCGGGAAAGAACCGAGCCCAGACGCCGGTGGCGATCAACGCCCCCACCCCACCGAACACCGCTGCGCCGACCGGTCCCAGGAACCGCGCCGCCAGCCCGCTTTCGAACTCGCCCAGTTCGTTGGAGGCGCTGATGAACAGGGTCGAGACCGCCGCCACCCGCCCGCGCATGGCGTCGGGGGTCATCAGTTGGATGAGGGTCTGGCGGACGAAGACGTTCAGCATGTCGGCCCCGCCCAGCACGGCCAGCACGATCACCGACAGCCACAGAAGCTTGGAGAGGCCGAACACCACCGTCGCCGCGCCGAACACCGCGACTCCGGCGAACATGATCGCCCCGGCGCGGCGCCTTATGGGATGAGCGGCGAGCCATAGGCCCACCGCCGTCGCGCCGATGGCGGGGCCGGCCTGCAGCAGGCCGAACCCCTGCGGCCCCACATGCAGGATATCGCGGGCGAAGGCGGGAAAGAGCGCCCTCGCGCCGCCCAGGATCACCGCCGCCAGATCCAGCGAAATGGCCCCGAAAATCACCTTGTGCCCCCACACATAGGCAAGGCCCTCCTTGACCAAGGCAACGCGCGATCCCGGCTGCGCACGCGGGCGGGTGCCGCGCCGGATCAGCAGTAGCGAGACGGCGGCGGCGAGATAGAGGCCGAAGGTGACGCTGTAGGCGGCTCCGGTGGAGACGGCGATCAGCAGACCCGCCGCCGCCGGCCCGGCCACCGAGGCCGATTGCCAGGCCAGGGAATTCCAGGCGATGGCGCGCGGCAGAAGCTGGCGCGGCACCATCATCGGCCCGAGCGCCGACATGGCCGGGGAAAAGAACGACCGCGACGCCCCGAACAGGACCGCCACGCCGAGCAGCAAGGGCACGGTGGCGAAGTGCATGAGCGAGGCCGCCGCCAGGATCGCCACCGCGCAGGTCTCGCCGGCGTAGCAGACAAGCAGGACCGCTCGCCGATCGTGGCGGTCGGCGGTCTCCCCCGCCGGCAGGGCCAGGAAAAATAGCGGCGCGAAGGTGATCAAGCCGATCAGGCTGACGTTGAACGCCGACTGGCCGACGCCCAGGGTCCGCCTCGAAAGCTCATAGACCTGCCAGCCCATGGTCACGCTCTGGATCTGCGAGCCGAGGCTCCCCATCCACCGCGACGCCCAGAACCGCATGTAGTCGCCCTCGCGCAGCAGGGCGCTGGCCGAGGGCAGGACGCTGGCCGGGTCGGACATGATGGGCCATAGCGCGCCCGCCGGCGGTGTCGCAACGGCGGCGTTGACCCGGCGGGCCACCGGCCCTAACCCGCCCTTGCCAGAGACGGAGCAAATAAAGGTCAATGGAAAACACGACGGACTCGCCGATCGAACCGCCGCGCCCTTTGCGCCCTCGCCGCGTTCTGCGCGCTCGGCCCCGTCGGCGCGACGGCGGCCCAGGCGGATGACCCCTATGCCGCTGAAGCTCTACGACGGGGCCTGGACGGTCGTCTCCAGCGACGGCAAGACCACGCATCTGGAAAACCACTGCGCCCGCACCGGCCTTTTCTACGCCTGCGAGCAGGTGGTGAACGGCAAGCCGGCGGCCCTGGTGGTGTTCCTGCCCCAGGGCAAGACGGCCGAGGTCCAGACCTATCGCACCCAGGCGCTCACCACCGACGCGGGGCCGCCACACCCCTGGTATCATCTGGCCATCGACGGCGACCGCTGGGTCTATGCCGCGAGCGCCGCCGGCGACAAGGACCACCCCTTGCGCGAGCGCACACTCAACCAGTTCTTCGGCCCCGACCGCATCCACTTCGATATCCAGACGTCCAAGGACGGCCAGACGTGGACCACCACCCTGAGCGGGGACGAGCGGCGGGGGTCGTGAAATTGGCGCTTCAACCGGCGCTTGAGCCGGGCCGCCGCCGAGCCTACCTCTAGGCCCATGAGCGAGGCGGCGGCGGGGGACGGACTGGAGGGGGTGGTCGCGGCGGTCGGGCGGGCGCCGGGGCGGGGCTTGCCGCCGGTGCATCTGTGGAACCCGGCCCATTGCGGCGAGATCGACATCGTCATCAAGAAGAGCGGCCTGTGGTTTCACGAGGGGACGCCGATCGGGCGCGAGGCGCTGGTGCGGCTGTTTTCCACGGTGTTGCGGAAGGATCCCGAGGGCTTCGTGCTGGTGACGCCGGTGGAAAAGCTGGCCATCACGGTGGAGGACGTGCCGTTCATCGCGATGCGGGTGGACAGGGTCGGCGAGGCGCTGAGATTCGCGACCAATGTCGGCGATGTGGTGGAGGCGGGGCCACGCAACGCCATCCGGGTGAGCCTCGATCCGGTGACCGGCGAGCCTCGGCCCTATGTGCATGTGCGCGCCGGCCTGGAGGCGCTGATCGCCCGGCCGGTGTTCTACGAACTGGCGGCGATGGCCGAGGATCGCGACCTGGCGGGCGGGCCGACGCCGTGCGTTTCCTCGAACGGCGCCTGGTTCGCCATCGGGCCGCCCGGGAGCGGCCGGGCGTGAACGCCCTGCGCGCCTGGATCGCCGACCATCTCGATCCCCTCGAATCCGCCCGGTCGGCCCCCGGAGACGCCGGCCTGACGCCGGCCGCGGTGTTGATCGGCCTGGTGGAACACCCGGCGGGCCCTTCGGTGATCCTCACCCGCCGCGCCGACACCCTGCGCTCACACACCGGCCAAGTCGCCCTGCCCGGCGGTCGCTGCGATCCCGGCGAGACCGTCTGGCGGACGGCGCTGCGCGAGGCGGACGAGGAGATCGGGCTCGATCCGGCGCTCGTCACCCTGGCGGGACTATCGACGCCCTACCCCACCGGCACCGGCTATGAAGTCACGCCGGTGGTCGGATTCATCGCGCCGGGCTTCACCCTGACGCTAAATCCCGCCGAGGTGGCCGACGTCTTCGAGACGCCGTTCGGCTTTTTGATGGACCCAGCCAATCACGAAGAGCACGAACGGGAAATCCCGGCCGGGGTCACCCGGCGCTTCTATGGCATGACCTGGGAAGACCGTTTCATCTGGGGGGCGACGGCGGGCATCCTGCGCGCCCTCTACGAGCGATTGTATGGAGCGGCGGTTGCCTGAGTCCACCGACACCCTGCCGATCCAGCCGTGGATGACCGATCCGGCCACTCTCGAGGTCATGGCCGCCCTGGCCGCCGCCGGCGGCGAGGACAGCGCCCGCTTCGTCGGCGGCTGTGTGCGCAACACCCTGATGAAGCGGCCGGTGAGCGACATCGACATCGCCACCGCCCTGACGCCGGGCGACGTCACCGTCGCCCTGAAGGACGCGCGCCTCAAGGCCGTCCCCACCGGCGCCGCGCATGGGACCATCACCGCGGTGGCCCACGGCCGGCCCTTCGAGATCACCACCCTGCGCCGCGATGTGGAGACCGACGGGCGCCACGCCAGGGTCGCCTTCACCGACGATTGGGCCGAGGACGCCGCGCGGCGCGATTTTCGCCTCAACGCCCTCTACGCCGACCCGCGAGGGCGGCTGTTCGATCCCACCGGCGAAGGCGTGGCCGACGCTCTGGCCGGCCGGATCGTGTTCGTGGGCGACCCCCGTGCCCGCATCGCCGAGGACGCTCTGCGCATCCCGCGGTTCTTCCGCTTCGTGGCCTGGTACGGGCGCGGCGAGCCCGACGGCGTCGCCCTGGAGGCATGCCGGGATCTGCGCGATCTCGTCGCCAGCCTTTCCGCCGAGCGGGTGGCCAAGGAACTGCTGACCCTGCTGGCCGCCGAGGACCCGCGCCACGCCGTCGCCCTGATGGCCGAGACCGGCGTCCTGGGGGTGGTTCTGCCGGAGGCCCAGGGCCTGGCCCACTTCGAGGCTCTGGTCGCCATCGAGACCGGGATGTTGTTCACCGATGACGCCCTCCTGCGCCTGGCCGCCCTCCTCCCGCCCGATCCGGTGGTGGGCAAGGCGGCGGCGGCGCGGTTGCGCCTCTCCAACGCCCAGCGCGACCGGCTGGTCGCGGCGCTGGGCGACGAGTCGCCGCTGGTCTCCTGGATGAGTCCGCGCCAGGTGCGGCAGGCGGTCTACCGGCTGGGCGCGGAAACCTTTTGCGACCGGGCCACCCTGGCCTGGGCGGCGTCGGATCGGCCGGCGGCGGCGATCCAGTGGCGCGCCCTGCTGCCCATGGCGCGAGGCTGGCCGAGGCCCACTCTGCCCCTCACCGGCGAGGAGGTGGTGGCGGCCGGCGTTCCGCGCGGCCCCTTGGTCGGCGCGGTGCTGCGCGAGGTCGAGGCGTGGTGGATCGACAATGACTTCACCGTCGATAAACTGTCGGTGGTCGAGCGGCTCAAATCGGTGGTCCAGGGAATGATCTATTGAAAATCGGCATTCTGGAGACCGGCGTCCCGCCGGCGGATCTCGTCGTCCGGTTCGGCAACTATGGAGTCATGTTCGAACATCTGCTGGGCGAGACGGCGTTCGAGTGGGTCCACTTCAATGTCCAGGCCGGCGAGCTGCCGGCGACGCCCGCGGCCTGCGCCGGCTATCTGATCACCGGCTCGGCGGCCGGGGTCTACGACCCCCTGCCCTGGATCGGCGCGACCGAGCATTTCCTGCGAGACGCCAAGGGCAAGGCGGCCCTGGTCGGTGTCTGTTTCGGTCATCAACTGATGGCCCAGGCATTCGGCGGCCAAGTGATCAAATCGCCCAAGGGCTGGGGCGTCGGCCTGCACCGCTATGAGGTCTTTCACCGCCGGTCGTGGATGGACGACGCGGCGAGCGTCGCCGCGCCGGCCTCGCACCAGGATCAGGTAGTCGAGGCGCCCCCCAACACCACGGTCCTGGCCGGCAGCGATTTCACCCCCCTGGGCATGCTCGCCTGGGACGACCAGCCGGCCGTCTCCATCCAGCTCCATCCCGAATTCGACCCGGCCTACGCCCAGGCGCTCATCGAGCTGCGGCGCGGGCGTTACGGCGAGGGACAGGCCGACGCGGCGATCGCCTCCCTGACGGCGCCCGACGACCGCGCCCGGCTGGGACGCTGGATCGGAGGATTTCTGGGAGGTTAGGCGCGAGGCCTCACGGCCACTTCACCACCGGCGGCAGGGAGGAGAGGATCGACTCGATATTGCCGCCGGTCTTGAGGCCGAACAGGGTGCCGCGGTCGTAAAGCAGGTTGAACTCCACGTAGCGACCGCGACGTACCAGTTGTTCCTCGCGGTCGGCGGGGGTCCACGGCTCGCTCATCCGGTGGCGGGCGATCGTGGGGAAGACGTCCAGCACCGTCAGTCCCACATCGCGGGTGAAGGCGAAATCGCGCTCAAAGTCGCCGCTGTCGTGCCGGTCGTAGAAGACGCCGCCGACCCCGCGCGGCTCGCCTCGGTGCGGCAGGAAGAAGTAGCGGTCGCACTCGGCCTTGTAGCGCTCGTACCAGTCGCGGTCGTGGGCGTCGCAGGCGCGGCGCAGGGCGGCGTGGAACATCGCCGCGTCGGGGGCGCCCTCGTTTCGCTGCTCGGCATAGAGCGGCGTCAGATCCGCCCCGCCGCCGAACCAGCCGCGCGCGGTCTCCAGATAGCGGGTGTTCAAATGCACCGCCGGCACGCGCGGGCTCGCCATATGGGCGATCAGGCTGATCCCGGTGGCGAGGAAGCGCCGGTCGTCGGCGCCGCCCGGCATGGTCGCCGCCATCTCGGGGCTGAACTCGCCATGCACCCGCGAGACGTGCAGGCCGCACTTTTCGAAGAAGCGCCCGCGCATCAGGCCCATCACACCGCCCCCGCCGCCCTCTCGCGCCCAGGGCGTCAGGGCGAAACGGCCGGGCGCGCCCGGGTAGAGTTCGGCCGGCGCCTCGTCCTCCAGGGCCTCGAAGGCGACGACGAGGCGATCGCGCAATTCCTCGAACCAGGCGCCGGCGCGGTCGGAGCGGTCTTGCGTCGTGGCGTCGGAAGGCGGCATGCCCGGTTCCTATAGCGCGGCGACCCTCCCGTCGTCCCGCCAAGTGTGATAGAGTCCCCAAACGGCGAAATCCGAAATCTCGATTTTCGATCAGCCTGACGACGAAGCCGACGAACAGGCCCTCAAACGCGGCGAGGCCGACGCGGACGCTGGTCGCGTGGTCAGCCATGACGCGGTGAGCCGATGGCTGATGTCCTGGGGAAAGCCAAACCGGTCGCCTCGGCCCAAGTGCGGAGAATAACCTGGGCGGACGAGGCTGTTTCCAACCTCGACAGGATCGCGGCCTACGTCCAGGACTTCAACCCGCTCGCCGCCCCAGCGGCTGGCTCCGCGCCTGAAAAGCGCGGCCGATTGAACGGTTCGAGCCGGGTTGTCGCGCCGCCAATGAGGCGTCAAGGTCGGACCCCTCGAGAGGAGACGCGCCATGGCCTGGGATTTCGAGACCGACCCGGAGTTCCAGAAGAAGCTCGACTGGATCGACACCTTCATGGCCGACGAGGTCGAGCCGGTCTCCCATCTGGGCATGGCCATTCACGGCGCGGCCGGCCGGGAGACCTTCGTCAAGCCCCTGCAGCAAAAGGTCCGCGATCAGGGCCTGTGGGCCTGCCATCTCGGCCCCGAGCTGGGCGGCCAGGGCTTCGGCCAGCTCAAGCTGGCCCTGATCAACGAGAAGCTTGGCCGCAACGCCCTGGCCCCCACGGTGTTCGGCTGCCAGGCGCCGGACACCGGCAACGCCGAGATCATCGCCCATTACGGAACCCCCGAACAGAAGGAAAAATGGCTGGCGCCGCTTCTGAACGGCGACATCCGCTCGGCCTTTTCCATGAGCGAGCCCGCTGGCGGCTCCGATCCCCTGACCTTCACCACCCGCGCCGAACGGGTCGGCGACGAATGGGTGATCAACGGCGAAAAGTGGTTTTCCAGCAACTCGCGCTGGGCCAAGCTGCTGGTGGTCTGCGCGGTCACCGATCCGCAGGTCAAGGACCCCTACCGGCGCACCTCGATCTTCCTGGTCCCCGCCGACACGCCGGGCGTCGAGACCATCCGCAACATCGCGGTGGGCGACCACGAGGGCGAGGGCGGCCACGGCTATATCCGCTACTACGACGTCCGCGTTCCCAAGGACGCCCTGCTGGGCGAGCGGGGCGGCGCCTTTATCATCGCCCAGACTCGTCTGGGCGGCGGGCGCGTCCACCACGCCATGCGCACCGTGGGGGCCTGCCAGCACGCCTTCGATCTGATGTGCCGGCGCGCCGTCTCCCGCCAGACCCGCGACGGGCGGCTCGCCGACCTGCAGATGGTCCAGGAGCAGATCGCCGACGCCTGGATTCAGCTCCAGCAATTCCGCCTGCTGGTCCTGCACACCGCCTGGAAGATCGATAAACTGGGGGACTACAAGCTGGTCCGCAAGGACATCGCCGCCGTCAAGGTGGCCATGCCGAAGGTCTATCACGACATAGCCGCCGCCGCCCTGCATATCCACGGCGCGCTCGGCGTCTCCAACGAGATGCCGTTCATGGGCATGATCACCGGCGCCCTGGTGATGGGGATCGCCGACGGCCCCACCGAGGTTCACAAGGTGACGGTGGCCAAACAGGTGCTGCGCGACTATCAGGCGGACAACGACCTCTTCCCCGCCTACCACATCCCCAAGCTGCGCCAGGCGGCCGCCGAAAAATACGCCGGCAAACTGGCTGAACTCGGGAAGCGCCGCGCGGCGGGGAAGGCCGAGCCGGTCAGGGCGTGAGCGCGAAGCCCCACCCCTTGATCGTCGGCCTGGGCGGCACCGCGCGCCCGGACTCGACCAGCGAGATGGCCCTGGTCAAGGCCCTGGCCGCCGCCGAAGCCCTGGGCGCCCGCACCCTGCTGTTCGGCGGCGAGTTCATGGCCGCCCTGCCCCTCTATAACCCCGACGACTCGCGTCCCCATGCCGAGCGGGACCGGCTGCTGGACGCGGTGCGCCACGCCGACGGCCTGATCGTCGCCACGCCGGGCTATCACGGCTCGATCTCGGGCCTGGTGAAGAACACCCTCGACAGCCTGGAAGGCCTGCGCGACGATCCCAGGCCCTATTTCGACGGGCGGGCGGTGGGGTGCGTGGTGACGGCCACCGGCTGGCAGGCCTGCGGTTCGACCCTGGCGGCCCTGCGCTCCATCGTCCACGCCCTGCGAGGCTGGCCCACCCCCCTGGGCGCGGCCCTGAACACCAGCCATGGCCTGTTCGATGCAGGCGGGGCCTTCCTCGATCCCAAGGACGCCTGGCAGGTGGAGACGGTGGCCGCCCAGGTGGTGGCGTTCGCCAGGGCCTGGGGGGGGTAGGGCGCGTCCGGCCCCGTCCAACGCTGCAGGCCCTCGCCAAAAAGCAACTCAGACGGACGTTGCAGGCGTCCGCCTGAGTCTATCGCTACAATTTTAGACCCGTCTCCGGGCCCCAGGCGAGCCCTTTAGGGGGCCAGGCGCTGGACGTAGGTGCCCCAATTGGCAAACTGAGTGCGGGGATGCTGGTTGGTGTTGGGGATATACTCGTTGGCCATCCAGAAATTGCCGAACTCGTCCATCGAGGCGGCGCCGTAGTCGCCCCAGCGTCCGACGCCGTTGCCGCCGAACTCCGGATAGGCGGTGAAGCCGTCATCGGGCAAGGCGCCGACCCCGGCCAGCTTGACCCGCGGGCCGCCGAACTGCGGCATGGCGATGGTGGCGCTGCTGGGGAAGCGGGTGGACCCGGTGATGGTCACCCCGATATAGCCCGTTCCGGCCGCGTTCATGGCGATCGCCGGCATGATGAGGTCGGTGCTCTGGGGCCCGGCAATGATGCCCTGGTTGGCGAGGGTGACGTTGAAGAAGTTGGCCCCGCCCGAGGCCGTCAGTTGATACCACGCCACCCCGTCGTGGACGCTGTGGTGGCCCTCACGGACGGCGGTGGGGGTCACCGCCCAGATGGTGCCGTTGACATAGACCGGGTTCGAGGCGAAGCGGCCGTCGAGGCTTTCCAGCATCGGCACCGGCTCGTTCAGGCCGCCCGGTTGCGGTCCGCCCAACGGCCGCGGCCCGTCCATCTGGATGGCCGGCGGCAGATTAGCGGAAACCGTCTGGGTGCGCAGAGTGACCTCCTGCAGGCCCAGGCTCGGCGCGGACCCCGCTAGGGACCGGGTGTTGGTGATCGCGAAGACGTTGAGAAATCTCCCGATCCCGTTGTCGGTGAAATCGGCCACGTTCTCCAGCGCATACTCCGTGCCGCCGTTTTCGAGGGCGGTGCGCGAATGCGGCGGCGAGACCGTCGGGTGAACGGTGAAGTTGCCGGGCATCACCGGAAACTGCAGCACGTTGGCCGGACCGCCGGATTCCAGAGCCGTCTTGGGCAAGGCGTAGATGGTGGCGCCGACAAAGTGGCCGTCGGCGTACGAGAACAGGTTGTTGCTGATATAGACCCCGCTCGCGTCTATGCCGAGCTGGTCATAGTCGGGCAGGCAGGGGCAGCCGGCGACGTTGCCGTTGGTGGTGGCGTAGCTGTAGATGTTCCACCCCGCTGTCGGGTCCGAGGTCTGGCTCACCGCCAAGTATTGCACCGAAATACCGACGTCAACGCCGTTGGCGTCCACGGCCGACGCGAAATCAGCGACGAAGAACCGTTGGGTGGCCCAATCGTAATAGGCGCGCGGATCGGACATGAACGGGCCCCGGATCAGGGTGGTGCGATCGAATTCCGACGGCAGGCCGAAGAAACGATTCACCGACACCGGCGCGGCGAGGAGGGCGGCGCCATTGGTGTCATAGACCTGCAAGGCGCTGTTCACGACCTCGACGATGCGGCCCTTGCCCACCGCGAGCGCCTGATCGGGCGGCTCGAGGGAGAACTGGTTGCCGTTATCGGCGTTACGCTGGTCGAAATGGTCGAGGCCGACGAAGCTGGCGCCGGGAGGAGGGGCGGCGACCAGGGTGCTGACCGAGGTGGCGTTGGGCGCGCCGACGGCGGCCTGGGCCTGGGTGAAGATATGGCGCGGCCGGGGGGTGCGCAGCGGAATGTTGCGATACTCTCCGGCGCCCTTGGCTTGCGGGGCCGAGCCCGACTTGGCGGCGTCGCGGGCCGAGGCTTCGCCGAGGACCCGCAGATTCACCTTGACCGCCGTACGCTGCGGCGCGGCCACGTGGCTCATGGATACCAGCTTGGGTTGCACCGGCGCGGCGGGCGCGGCGGCGGCTTGGCCGGCGACGAGACCGCCCAGGACGGAGGCCAGCAGCAGGCTGGACGCCCTGCCGTACGCCGTTCCACAGAAAAGCGAGGAAAATTTTGACATGTGGCGTTTCCCTTGTTCGGCGCCACGGCCGGAGCAGGTCTCGGTCCAGCACCCAGCGGCACCCAATCCGAAAATACCGGTACTGTAAAGCACTGATCGTCACAAACTCGCCCCAAATCGAACGATGGCGCCTCATTGTCGGCCAGGAGCGGGCAAGTTTCCGCCCCGCCCCGCCCCGCCCCGCCTTCAGCCGGCGGCCGCCACGACGGCGTCGATGCGCGCTTTGTCCGCCCGGAAGGCCGCCTGGCGGAGGGGATCGGGGCGCTCGTCGCGCGCGGCCAGCCGCGGATCAATCCGCCGGCCGCCGGCGAACACCTCATAGTGCAGATGGGGCCCCGTCGCCAGGCCGGTTTCCCCGACGAAGCCGACCACTTCGCCCTGGCGCACCCTCGCCCCCGGCGCGATGCCGGCCGCCCAGGCCGACAGATGGGCGTAGCCGGTCTCCAGGCCCTGGGCGTGCCGCAGCTTCAGCCAACGCCCGTAGCCGCCGGACCAACGCGCCTCTTCCACCACCCCGTCGCCGGCGGCCAGGACCGGCGCGCCCAGGGCGGCGCCGAAGTCCACCCCCTGATGCATGCGGGTGAAGCCGAGGATCGGATGCAGGCGCGGGCCGAAGGACGAGGTGATCCGAGCCCCGTCCACCGGGGTGCGCAGCAGCAGCGCGCGGCTGGGCCCGGCCTCGCCGTCCAGATAGTCCGCGGGGCCGCCACCGTCCGGCTGGAAGTGGTAGAGGCGGCTCGGGCCCGTCCGGGCGACCACCTCGGCGTAGAGAAGGCTCTTGTCCGCCACCACCGTCCCATCCGGCCGCCGAGGCTGCTCGAACACCAGGGCGAAGCGATCGCCGCTCTCGACGTCGCGGCTGAGGTCGAGGCGGCGGCCGAACAGGGAGACGACCTTGGCGGCCGCCGGTGGGTCCACGCCGGCATCGACCAGGGAAAGATAGAGCGAACCGTCCACCGTCCCGGCGATCCGGCTGGGGACGGAGACAATGGCGGTTTGCGCGTTCCGCACCTCGAAGGCGCCGTTCTTGTCCCTCCACTCGGTCAGCCGCCGCTCGTCGCCGATGGTGACGGCGAGGCGGATCAGGCGGGGGCGTCCGTCGGGCGGCGTCGCCGAAAGCGTCAGGTCGAGGGCAAGGCCCGGATGCGGATTGACGATGTCGAAGTCTTCGCCGAGGGCGGCGGCGGCGCGCTCCGCCTGGGCGGCGTCCAGGCCGCCCCGCGCCAGCGCGCCGGCCACGCTCTCGCGCGCCCGCATCTCCACCGTGACTGAGCGTACTGGAGAGGCGGGGGGGCGCGCGCGAACGATTGGCCGAAGCGTGTCCGCCGACCGGCCGCCGTGGCCGGCCAGGGGCAGGGCCACGATCACGGCCGGAACCGCGAGGGCCGCCGCGACGAGGCCCAGTCTGGAAGGGATTCGTCTCGAAGGAATTCCGGTGCTCAAGGCGCGTCGCCGCTCATTCCCGCATCCGCGGAGGTCTCGCCCCTCGCCGACGGGATACTCCACCCGCGCGCCTCGCGCCATGGCCTAATGCCTGCCTCCCCTCTATGGGGAAGAACAGGAATCGAATTTGATGGAATCGCGACGCGGCCGCCCCCTCCACCGCCTTCGGCGGTCCCCCTCCCCCGCTTCGCGGAGGAGGATTTGGCCGCCGCGATCCTCCCCCGTTCACGGGGGAGGGGGACCCCGAAGGGGTGGAGGGGGCGGGAGACACGCGCCGTTTCAACCAGGACCGTGACGCCGCAATTGAATCAGATCGCCTGGGCGGCGGGGGCGCTGGCCGCCGCGGTTCCGGCCGGCTGGGCGGCGGCGCGGGTGGCGCGGGCCTATGGGGAACAGCCGGCGCCGCCCCTGGCGGCGATGACGGCCGCCGCTCTGGTGGTGTTCACCTGGGCGGCGGCGGCGACGCCGCCGGGCCTGGTCCTGGCGCTGAGCCTGGTTCTCGGCTGGACGCTGCTGACCCTCGCCGTCGTCGATGCGCGGGTGTTCCGCCTGCCCGACCGCCTGACCGTGCCCTTGCTGGGCGCGGGGCTGGCGGCCGCCTTCGTCCTGCCGGGCGCGCCGATCCTGGGTCATCTGGCCGGCGCCGCCGCCGGATACGCGGTCCTGGCGGCCATCGGCTGGGCCTTCTGGCGCCGGCGCGGCGAAGAGGCCCTGGGCCTGGGCGACGCCAAGCTGCTGGCCGCCGGCGGGGCGTGGCTCGGCTGGCGCCCCCTGCCGTCGGTGCTGATCGCCGCCTGCCTCCTCGCCCTGGCCTGGATCGCGGTCCGGGCGGCGCGGCGCGGCCACGCCACGCTGCGCGTCCGGACCGCGTTCGGGCCGCCCCTCTGCCTGGCGATCTGGATCGTGTGGCTCTACGGGGCCTTCACCCTTTGAGCCACCGGCGTCATTCCTGATAGCGGACCCAGTAGGGCTGGCGGCTGTCGCCGGTCAGCTCGACGATCGCCATGCGATGGGCCCGCGCGCCGCGCCGATCGACGGCGACGACCTGCACTGTCAGGGTGCGGCCGATCACGTCGAGGTCCTCTGGCGGCGGCGGCGCGTCCCCGGACTGGTCGGCGTCGGCGTTCTCCCGGGCGAACAGATCGGGCGTCGATTGCTCCTCGGCGGTCATGGTGGACCGCGCCAGCGCCCCGGCGTTGTTCGGCTGGAAGGGGCCGCTCTCCTCGAAGAACACCGTCACCGCCGGCGCGATGCGCTCGAACAGGGCTACGTCCATGTCCTTGAGCGCCATCAGGTCGCCCACCGTGCGAAAGCCGCCGTGGCGGACCGTCCCGTAGGGGCCGGGCGCGACGGGAGCGGCCGGGGTGTCGGAATCCGAATCCTCGTCGCCGAACTGGAAATCGGTCAGTTCGGCGACCAGGGCGTCGACCCGGGGGCCGGACGCGCCGGCGTTCTCGAACAGGGCCCGCGACTGGGTGGCGTTCACCCCGTCGAGAGGGACCTTGCCGCGCTCGTCCTGAACGGAAATGGCCAGGGCGGTTCCGTCGAAATCACCGCGGCGAAAGGTCCCGTCGAGAGGCCCGTGACGGGTCGGATCGGGATCGCCCAGGGCGTGGATGGCGATCATCATCCCGGCGTCGGCGGCCGCCTGCAGCTTCGCCTGCTCGACCCGCGCCCCGACGCCGGCGATCTGGCCGCGACCGGCGGCCAGCACCTGAAAGGCGATATAGGCGAACGCCGCCACGGCGGTGACGGCCGCCACCAGAGCGTAGCCGCGGTCACGGGTGCAGTCAGGGGGCCGCTCACGAGCCATGGCGCGAGCGCGTCGGCTTGGGAACCGGCGGGGGCGGCGGCAGGGGGGGCGGCGGGGCCATCTCGATCTTCGACTTCAGCTCCTTGACGATCGCGTCTGCGTCCACCGGCGCGCGGATCACCCGCGGGGTCAGGAAGACCACCAGTTCGGTCCGGTCGAGTATGTTGCCGGTGCTGCCGAACAGTTGGCCGAGGATCGGAATATCGCCCAGGAAAGGCAGCCGGCTGCTGGTCTTGGTGATCGAATTCTTGATCAGGCCGCCCAGGGAGATGGTCTCTCCGTCCTGCACCGCCACCGAGGTGGTGATCTTGCGCTGCTGGATGGTGGGTGAAACGATGGCCGAGGTGTTGGTGGTGGAAGCGCTGCTGACCTCCTGGTCGATATCGAGCAGCACCAGGCCGTTGTCGTTGACCCTGGGCGTCACCTTCAGGATCACCCCGGTCTGCTGGTACTGGATGGAGTTGATGACCGGCGCCCCTGGGACGCTGACGCCCACCTCCGATCCGGTGGAGATGGGCACCTGATCGCCCACTTCGATGGTGGCGGTGTGGTTGTTGAGCACCATCAGCTTGGGGGCCGAGAGGACATGGACATCGGTGACGGTGCGCAGGGCGTTCAAGGTCGCCGCGGCGTTGGCGCTCTGGTACAGATAGGAGAAGCCGGGAAAAATCTGCGTCGGGATCGGGGCGCTCGGCGGAGTCGTGGTCGGGGTTCCCTGGGTGAAACCGGCGCTGTTCCCCTGGCTCTGAAAATACCACTGGACGCCGTATTGCAGGTTGTTGTTGAGGGTGACCTCGCTGATCACCGCATCGACATAGACCTGCAGCGGCGGGACATCGAGTCGGCGCAGCGCGTCCTCGATCAGGGCGTATTCGCGGGGGGTGGAGAAGACCACGATGGCGTTGTTGGTCTCGTCGGCGGTGATGGTCGTGCCGTTGGGCTCGCCGTTGGTCTGATCGTTCTGGCCGGACGTCTGGTCCTGATGAGATTTCGAGGGTCCGCCGCCGGAGGGGGGCGGAAGCTGGGTCCCGTAGGCCGAGGCGCCGCCTAGCGGCGTGCCGCCCAGCCCGCCGATCTGCGTCGATGACGTACCGAACGGCGAGGCGACGCCGCCGGTGCGGTCGGTGCTGTCGGCGTTGGTCTCGCCGCCGGTGGTCTTCACCGCGATGCCGAAGGCGCCGTCCAGCACCTTGCCGAGGTCGGCGGCGCGGCTGTTCTGGACATGATAGACGAAGATGCGCTTCTCGGAGCTTTCGCCTTCCCGGTCGAGCACCTCGACGAACCGGCCCACATCGTCCAGGAGGGCCGGCTGGTTCGAGATCGCGAGAATGCCGTTCAGATGCTCCATGGTGATCAGCCGCACCATGCCCGCCGTCTGCGAGCCGGGGCCGTTGAGCATCTTGTCGAGCTCCGGCGCGATCAGGCGGGCGTCGGTGCGCTGGGGAACGAACAGGGCGAAGCTCATGCCTTTCAGCCAGTCGACGTCGAACTGCTTGACCAGCGCGCGGATCGATTTGCGCTGGGTGGTCGTGCCCTGGACGATCAGCAGGTTGCGCGCCGTGTCAGCCTGGGCGATGGCGCCGGGCACGATCGGGTCGAGCAGCTTCTTGAGCTCCTCGGCGCTGGCGTATTTGAGGACGACGGTCTCGGTGCCAAAGCCCGTGTCGGCCGGTCCCACCACGCCGGCCTGGCCCTGCGCCATGCTCAAGGGGATGATGGCGTAGACGCTGCCGCGCTGGGTGAGAGCGAGGTTTCCCGCCCGCAGCGCTTCCTCGAACACCGACAGCACCGCCGCGCGGGCGATGGGGGTGGTGGTCTGAACGGTGACCACGGCGTGGATCTGGGGATCGATGGTGTATTTCAGGCCCAGGATGTCGCCGAGGATCGCCTTGGCCACCGCCTGGATGTCCACCTGCGGATAGTTGAGGCTGACATCGCCCGGCGCCGGGGCGCTCGCCCTGGCCGCCGCCGGCGGCGCGGTGGTCGTGCCGGGCAGAATGGTCGAGCGCACCCGCCGGTCGTCGAGGCTGGGGGGGGCGCTCTGGGCCGCGCCCGGCTGGACGGCGGCCGGGGCCGGCTGAGCCCGGGAATCCTGGCCG
>JBBRPN010000018.1:0-41036 GCA_038227925.1 Caulobacterales bacterium
CTCCCAGCCGATGTTCGTCGCCGAGGCCTTCACCAACCAGCCCGGCGTCTTCGTCCAGCTCGAGGACACCATCGCCTCCTTCAAGGCGGTGTGCGACGGCGACTACGACCATCTGCCCGAGAGCGCCTTCTACATGGTCGGCGGCATCAAGGAGGCGGTGGCCAAGGCCGAAAAGCTGGCGGCGGAGGCGTAAGAGGCGTGGCCGACAAGCTCCACTTCTCCCTGGTCTCGCCGGAGCGCGAACTGTTCAACGGCGAGGTCGATCAGGTCGATGCGCCGGGCTCGGAAGGCGACTTCGGGGTGCTGGCCGGCCACGCGCCGTTCATGACCGCGCTCAAGGCCGGCCGGGTTAAGCTCTACAACGACGGCGACACCCGCGCCTTCGATGTCCGGGGCGGGTTCGCCGACGTGACGCCCGAGGGCCTGAACATCCTGGCCGAACAGGCCAGCGAGGTTGTCTGAAGCGCGTCTCGCGCCGGCGAAAAAGATTGACTAGAAGAAATCTCGACGGACGGTCGCGACGCTCATCCAACGGGCCGCGCCGGCAGGACAAAGGGAAGGAAGACGCCATGCGCCTCGTACTCGCCAGCCTGATCGCCATCGCCGGCCTCGCGCCGGCGGCCTTTGCTCAGACCGCGGCGCCGACCGCGACCGCGCCACCGGTCGCGCCCACGCCGGCGCCGCCGACGTCCTCTCCTCCCGCGACCCCTCCCCCGGCGACGCCCCCTCCGGCCGTCCCATCAACGCCTGGCGCCACGGTCACCCCCGCCGCGCCGCCCGCTCCAGAAGCCCCGCCGCCGCCGCCCGCGCCCTCTACCGACCCGGCCGCCATCGGGGTGCTGAACGCGCTCGACACCATCTGCGTCCCCCTGGTGAATGGCGGCAATTTCGCCAAGCTCGCCAAGGCGGCCGGCTTCAAAAAGTCGGGCGACAACTATGTGATGAAGCAGAAGACCTACCAACTCACCCTGCTGGCGCAGGGCTCCAATCCCAACCAGTGCCACGTGGATATCGTCCATCCCATCGATCCGGTGGCGCCCGCTGCCCCGATCGTTGTCGCCCTGCACGACTGGGCGGCGGTGACCCGGGACTGGAGTCTCTATCGCAACGACAAGAACGTTCTGGGTTCACAGGAATTCACCACCCGGTCCTGGGAACACGACGAAGACGGCAAACACCTGGCGCTGGTGCTCACCACCAAGCGCAAGGCCGACGGCTCGCCCTCCCAGCGCAATGCCGACACCTCCGAGATGATCTACGGCATCGGCACGGGGGCGGCGGCGCCGTCCTGACCGCCATCGCCGCGCCTTCCCTCGCCGACGTCGCCGGCCTGGTCGGCGTCGCCATGATCCTGGTGGCCTATGCCGGCGCCCAGGCCCGCCGGCTCGATCCGCTGAAGGCCCCTTCCCTGGTGATGAACCTCGCCGGCGCCTGCCTGATCCTGTTGTCCCTCGCCCAGGATTTCAACCTGTCGGCGTTTCTGATGGAGGCGGCGTGGGCCGTGGTGGCGGCCGGCGGCTTGAGCCGTCTGGCCTTCATGCGTCGTTAGAAGGCCCCCGATGCGCGGCGAGCGACGGAGTGCGCGGCTGACGGCGTTCAACCATCGATGTCGGCGGCGCCGGGCCGTCATAAGCTCCAACGCAGAGACTCGAAATCATGAAACCCACGACCATCGCCTCCCTGGCCGCCGCGGCGTCGATGCTTGCGCTCGGCGTCACCGGCGCCCATGCCAAGATGAGCCAGGCCTGCTCGGCCGATGCCCAGAGACTGTGCCCGACCGCCGGGGCGGACAAGCGTCAGACCAAGCAATGCATGAAGGCGCACATGAACAATGTTTCGCCCGATTGCCGATCCGCCATGGAGGCGGCCAAGGCCCAGCGCGCCCAGCGCAAGGCCGCTAAGGCCGCCGCCGCCCAATCGGCGCCCGAAGAAGGCCCGGCCCCACAATAATCGACGCTTGCGTCCGCCCCGAAAGGGCGGGCGCCGGCGCCTCCCGCCTTGCGGAGCCGGTCCAAATCGCCACAAGGTGACGCCTCTTTCCGCTAAGAGGTGTGCATGCGTTCTCGTCGCTTTCCGGTCCGTCTGATCGCGGCGGTCGTCGCCATCGCCGCCGTCGCCCCGGCGGCGGTCGCCAAGCCGCCGACGGCCGCGGCCCTGCTGCTGGACGACCTCGCCTGGCGGCTTATCGGGCCCTATCGCGGCGGCTGGGGCGAGATGGTCGAGGGCGTGGCGAGCGCGCCCGACACCTTCTATTTCGCCGCCGCCGGCGGCGGGGTCTGGGGCTCAGCCAACGCCGGAAGAACCTGGACGCCCCTCTTCGATCAGGGGCCGACCGCGCCGATCGGGGCGATCGCCGTGGCCCCGTCGGACCCCCGCACGCTCTACATCGGGGCCGGCCAGCCGGAGCCGCGCTACGATGTGGCCGGCGGGACCGGAGTGTTCAAGTCCGCCGATGGCGGCCGGACCTGGCGGGCGCTCGGCCTGGAAAAAACCCGCCACATCGGCCGTATCTGGATCGATCCGCGCGACCCGCGCCGCGTTCTGGTGGCGGCGGTGGGCGATTTCTTCGGCCCCAACCCCGAGCGGGGCGTGTTCCGCTCCACCGACGGCGGCGCGACTTGGTCGCAGCCCCTGAAGATCGACGACGCCACCGGCGCGGTCGACCTGGCCGCTGATCCCGCCAACCCCGACACCGTCTTCGCCGCCGCCTGGCAGGCGAGGCAATATCCCTGGCAGAGCTATTTTACCCTCGTCGCCGGTCCCGGCAGTGGCGTCTACAAGTCGGCCGACGGCGGGGCGACCTGGACGCGGCTCGGCGGCGCCGGTTGGCCGGCCGGGCCGCTGGGGCGTATCAGCCTCGCCGCCACGCGCACCGCCGGTGGACTTCGCCTCTATGCGGTGGTGGAGGCCGAGAAGGGCGGCGGCCTTTACCGCTCCGACGACGGCGGCGCGTCGTGGGCGTTGGTCAACGGCGATCCGGCGTTCAGCAGCTACTACGCCAGCCACGTCACCGTCGCCCCGAACGATCCGGATGTGGTCTATCTGGTCGGCCAATCGATGCGTCGCTGTTCGGACGGCGGCAAGACCTGCGTGATCGTCAAGGGCGCGCCGGGCGGCGACGACTACCATCAGGTGTGGATCAATCCGGCCCATCCCGACCATATGGCCACCGCCAGCGACCAGGGCGTGGTGGTCTCGGTGGACGGCGGCAAGACCTGGTCAAGTTGGTACAATCAGCCCACCGGCCAGTTCTATCATCTGGCGGCGGACAACCGCTTTCCTTACCGCGTCTATTCGGGCCAGCAGGACTCCGGCACCGTGGGCATCGCCAGCCGCTCCGACTATGGCGCCATCGGCTATCGCGACTGGACGCCGGTGGGCGGCGACGAGCGGGATTACGACATCCCCGACCCGGACGATCCGACGATCGTCTATGGCTCGGGCCTGGGCGGCCGGATCAGCCGCTGGGACGCCCGCACCGGCCAGGTGGCCAACATCACCCCCTTCCCAGAACCCAACTATGGCGAGCGCCAGACCACCACGGCGCACCACTTCACCTGGGTGACCCCGATGGCGGTGTCGCGCGCCGGACCCACCACCCTCTATATCGGCGGCGAGGTGGTGTTCGCCTCCACCGATCGCGGCGCTCTCTGGTCCGTCGTCAGCCCAGACCTCACCGGGAAGGTCTCCGGGGCCAAAGGCTGCGGCGGCGCCGTGGCGGTGGCCGACGTCAAGGCCTGCGGCTACGGCGGCATCTGGACCCTGGCCCCCTCGCCGCGCCACGCCGGCGAGCTGTGGGTGGGAACCGACGACGGCCTGATCCAGCTCACCCGTGACGACGGCGCTCACTGGGCCAATGTCACGCCGCCTAGCGTGCCGGTCTGGGCCAAGGTCGCCGCCATCGATGTTTCGCCGCTCGAGGACGGCGTCGCCTATGCGGCGGTGGATAATCACCGGCAGGCCGACCTCGCGCCACGCGTCCTCGCCACCGGCGACTATGGCGCGACCTGGCGCGACGCGACAGGCGATCTGCCGGCCGGCCATTTCGTCGAGGCGGTTCGCGCCGATCCGGTTAGGAAGGGCCTGCTCTTTGCCGGGACGGAAGTCGGCGCCTTCGTCTCCCTCGACGACGGCGCTCACTGGACGGCCCTGCAAAACGGTCTGCCCACCGCCCAGGTCAACGACCTCCTTATCCACGGCGACGACCTGATCGCCGCCACGCAGGGCCGTGCGATCTGGGTTTTGGACGACCTGACCCCCCTGCGCCAGGCGAGCCCGGCCATTGCGCGTGAGGCGGTCCATCTCTTCGCCCCCGCTCCGGCCGTTCGGGCGCGCCCCGACAACAATCACGACACTCCCTTGCCACCGGAAGAGCCGGCCGGCCAGAACCCGCCGGACGGCGCGATCATCGACTACTGGCTGGGCGCGCCGGCCAAGGGCCCGGTCATCCTCGACATCCGCGACGCCGTCGGCGCCCTGGTCCAGCGCCTGACCAGCGAGCCCCAGCCGGCCCCCGACGCCGAACGCTATTTCGCCCAGAGCTGGACACGGCCGGCGCCGGTTCTGTCGCGGGCGGCCGGTATGCACCGGGCGGTGTGGAACCTGCGCTACGCTCGGCCGGCCGCCATCGCCTACGACTATTCCATCGCCGCGGTCGCCGGGCGGGACACCCCGGTCGTCCCCGCCGGTCCCTTCGCACCCCCCGGCGACTACCAGGTGACCCTGAGCGTCGATGGCCAGACGCGGCGGGCGACCCTGAAGCTCGAGCAGGATCCGCGCACCCGCGTTCCGGCCGCCGACTTCCAGGCCTCTCTGGCCCTGTCGCGAACCATCGGCGCCAGCCTCGCCCTGGCCCGCCGCGGCTTTGGCGAAATGGCGGCGGTCCACGCCGGGTTGGCCGGCCTCGCCGCGCCAGGGGCCGCCGCTCTGGCCGAAAAGACCGCGCCGCCATCGTCGGGCCCCAGCTTCACCGCCGCAAGCGCCACCTTGGCCGCCATCGAGACCGACCTGGAAACCGCCGACCTGGCGCCCACGCGGGCCCAGGTCGAAACGGCCCGGCGTGCCGGGGCCGAGATCGACGCCCTGTGGGTCGCCTGGACAGCCGAGCGCGACCGCGACCTCGCCGCCCTCAACGCCGCCCGCGCCGCCGCCGGCCAAAAGCCGATCCTCATCCCGCCCGAGGACAAGCTGGTCGTCAAGCCCCCGCCCGGCGGCGCGAAACTGCCGTAGAGCCCCCCGCCCCCGCCGCGCACGTCAGCTCGCGGCCATGGAGACGGCAGGTCGCCGCCACGGCGTCGGTGAGGTCGTGGAAGGTTCCCACCCAGTCGGCGCCCTGACGGTCGAACAGGAAATAGCCGAACCGACCCATGGTGAAGGCCTGGGCGGTTAGATCATCGACATGGACCTGGCCGGCGGCCGGCGGCGGGGTGTCGTTGGCGCTCATCAGATCGCCGCCCGTGCCCACCACCAGTTGAGGCGACCGAGCGCCGGCGAAATCGAGGCTGGTAAAATTGTGGACGTGGCCGGAGACGATGAGTTGCACGCCGGCCAGGTCGCGGGTCCGGGCCGCGGCGCGCTCGGTGCGGTTGACGATCCCATCGGCCAGGAAGGGTCCCAGGCGGGTGGCGTTCCAGATCGGCCGGTGGGTGACGATCCAGGCCGGCGCGCCGCCGGCCTTCCCGCGCACCGGGGCGAGGCGCGCCGCGAAGGCGGCGACCAGGGCCGGCGGGGCGGTGAAATCCTCGGTGTCGGCGCTATCGACGATGAACAGCCGCGCCCCCGATATATCCACCGCGAAGGTGTCGGCCTGGGCCGGGCAGGACTTGGCCGGCGTCGCGGCGTCCAGCAGCCGAAACCAGCCCGCGCCGCCGCGCTCGCATACCTCGTGGTTGCCGCGCGCCAGCAGCCAGGGGGCGGCGGCCAGCAGCGGCGCGGCCGGGTCGAACACCTCGGCCTTCCAGGTCGCCCAGCGGTCGCCGAAGGGGCTGCCGGCGCAGGCGGCGTCGCCGGCCGGGCAGGGGGTTTCGCGGTAGTAGTAGTCGCCCACATGGATCACCAGGTCGGGCTTTTTCGCCGCCGCCAGGGCCGCCACCCTGGCGAACGGCCAGCCGCTGGGGTCGTTGCAGTGCTGGACCACCGGCCCCTTCAGCCGGCAACCGGAATCGCCCAGAATGACCAACCGCCTGGGCCGCGCCATGGGGACGGGCAGGGCGATGGCGCCGATCCTGGCCCGCCGCGCCCCCGTCGGCAACGCCGCTTCGCAGACGCGGTTGGGGAAAGTCTCGCTCGGCGCCGCCCGCTCCGTCATCCGCCGGGAGCGGCCATCGACGACGATGCGGGGGCAGGCGCCCGCGTCGCTGACCGCCCGCGCCCGAGCGCCCCCCGCCGTCATCTGCACCCACGCCGTGGTCGCTGCCTGGGCCGGGGGATCTCCGGTCACGAGGGTCAAGGCGAGAGCGGCGGCGCCAATCGCGAACTTCATGGTCTCCCTAGCTTCGATCGAATAGTGACCGCGCCGACGCCGGCGTCAAACATCCTCGCTTGCCCCTTCACCCGCGCGGCGATCTTCGTCTCAAAAGCGTGTCGCGTGAGGTCACCGCACGTTATCTCATGTTTTTTTCACTCGTGGGATTCCTCACGCCGAGGCCACGATGGCTTGGCTGGCCGACGACCGCCACAGCGCGATCCTGTCCGAACAGATGGGCGAGCGGCGGGTAGAGCGGGCCGAGTTTGATGAGGAAGTCCGCCGCCATCAACAGGGCCCCGGCGGCGAAAACAATGTCGCCGGGCATGCGCATCCATTGCCACAGCAGGGTGGTCTTGTAGAAATCCTCGCTGCGCGCCCAGGCGAATCCATGCTCGTAGACGGCCATCAACTGCGGCCAGCCGATCGGGAAAAAGTTGAGTGTGACCCAGAGAACTAGGCCGGCGTTGTAGAGCCAGAAGGCGATAAGGCCCAGGCCCGGTTTGAACCGTACATGTCCAGCGGTGACATAGCGAAGACAGAAATAAACCAGGCCGATGGCGAGTTCTCCAAAGGCGCCGAACAGCGCCGTGTGGGCATGATTGAGGGTCAGGAAGGTGCCGTGCTCATAGTAGTTGACGAGCGGGGCGTTTAGCGTGCCGCCGCCGAACACACCCGCGCCGACGAAATTCCAGAATGCCGCCCCGATCACATAGGTGTAGGCGACCCCGTATTTGAACTCCCTGTGCGCGTTGATCAGCCGGTAGTGCTGAATGGCGTCGAGCACTAGCAACACCAGCGGCAGCACCTCGATGAAGGAGAACATGCTGCCGAGCGGCGCCCAAAGGCTGGTCGCGCCGACCCAATAAAGATGGTGGCCGTGCCAAGCACGCCGCCCAGAAAGATCAGGATCAGTTCGAAAAACACCGTGCGCTCGGCCAGCTTGCGCGACACCAGCCCGACCGCCGAGCCGCGGCGGCGTCATCCGGCGCGAGGGCCGCGAGCGGCTTTTGATAACGGGCCAAAGCGATCGCGTCCTCCGTCCCCTTGGCGAGGCTGACGAGGGTGCTGGCGGTATAATCCTCCCCGTAATAGGAGCCCATGCCATAGAGGCTGCCGTAGTCCATCAGGTCAGCTCTCTGGAAGCCGCCCTTGCCGGCCACGACATCCTCGCCCGACATGATCAGGGCGCCGCTGGCGGAGACGAAGCGCGCCGGTTGCGGAGGTGTGGTGCGGTAGGTGACCGTCGTCGCCCACGCCATGACCGAGAAGGTGATGACCGCGGTCGCCAGCAATATCCACTTCAGGACGTTGCTGACCGGATCATGTAGCGTCGGGGAGACGGCGGCGTTCTTGGACATGGCGCACCTCGGGAATTGCTTGAAGTACCGTGGGACCTTCACCGAAATCGTTGGTTACGCATGCCCGGCGCGCGGAGGCCAGGGACAGACGATAACGCCGATATGTTTTGGCGTCACCGGCGCATTTGCGTTCCAACTTCCGACGCGATGAGGAAAACTTTCGTCCCGTTTTCCGCCGAAAGTGGCGCTGACCAGGGTTCGCTTGCCGCTTCTTCACCCTATTCAGACCGAGCCGCACGCGCCGGCTCTGGCGCGGGCGTCGCGGCGCTGGCAGTGTACCGCGACCGACGCCCGCCCGAGTTTCCCGTGAACGACGAAACCATCGGTTTAAGCGATCTTGCCCGCCCGCGGGGCCGGTATCCCGGCTACACCCGCGATCGCCTGGCGGCCTTTTCGCGCCGCCTGCGCCGCGCCATCTATCCGATCCGCGCCGACGTGATCTCGATCGAGATGGCCGGGCCGACCGACCGGATTTCTTTCGAGGATGCCAGCCGGCTCGACTATCGGCCGGTGGAGATCGGCCAGACCCTGGGGCCGCTATGGGCGACCTATTGGTTCCGGGTGACGTCGGGCCGACCGCCGGCATGATCGAGACCCTGAGCCGCACCGGCGATCTACTGGGCGCGCCGCGCGCCACGATGCGAGGCCCCGAGGCCTTCTTCGATCGCCTGGAGACCGCGAGCGCCGATCTGGCGGTGATCGAGGGCGAACTCTATTTCGAATACCACCGGGGGACCTACACCAGCCAGGCCGAGGTCAAGCGGCTCAACCGCCAGAACGAGGGCGCCCTGCAGGCCCTCGACTATCTGGCGACCGTCGCGACCCTGGCCCGCCTCGCCGCTCCCAGCCGTGAGGCCATCGAGGCCTTGTGGCGCGTCCTGCTGGTCAACCAGTTCCACGACATTCTGCCGGGAAGCGGCATCGCCGCGGTCTATGAGCGCACCCACCGGGAGCTGCGCGCTCTGGCGAGCGAGGTCGACGCCCTCACCCATGGCCTCCTGGTCGCCTTGACCGGTCCCGGTGGCTCGCCCGACAAACCGGCGCCCATCAACACCCTCGGCTTTCCTCGCGCCGAGGTTGCCCTGGGGCCGGACGGCGAGCCGTGCTTTGTCGTCGCCCCGGCCTTCGCCGCCGGACGCGTGGCGCCGCTGGCGGAGAGCGTGCGCCTGACGCCGGAGGCCAGCGGCGACATCCCGATGGAGAATGGGCGGCTCACCGCCGTTCTGACCCCCGGCGGCGCGGTGCGCTCTCTGATCCACCACCCCACCGGCCGCGAAGCCCTGGCCGGCGAGGCTAACCGCATCGTCCTCTTCGACGACCGGCCGACCGCCTACGAGGCTTGGGACATCGACCCCTTCGCCCTGGAGACGGCGCGGGGCGCGCCGCCCGCGCACCAGGTTTCGGTGGTCGCCAGAGGGCCTCTGCGCGCCGAGGCCCGCTTCGAGCGCCGCCTTGGCAAGGCCAACGCCATGCGCCAGACGGTGCGCCTCGATGCCGGATCCGACCATCTGGAGTTCGACACCACCCTCGACTGGCGCGACCGCCGCACTCTGGTCAAGGCGGTCTTCCCCCTGGCCTGCCGGTCGCCGCGCGCCACCTACGAGACGATGTTCGGCGCGGTGGAGCGGCCGACCCACGCCAACACCGACGCCGATCTGGCCATGTACGAGGTTCCCGGCCACCGCTGGGCCGATCTGTCCGAGCCGGGGTTCGGCGTCTCGCTGCTCAGTGACGCCCGCCAAGGCTTTTCGGTCTTTGGCGGCCAGATGGCCCTGAGCCTGGTCCGCGGGCCGACAATCCCCGACCCGAGCGCGGACATTGGCGAACACCACATCCGCTATGCCCTTTATCCGCACCCGGGTGATTGGCGAAGCGCCGACACCGTCGCCCACGCGGCGCGATTCAATCGGCCGCTGGCGTGGATCGTCGGCGCGCCGGCGGCGATCCTGGAGGCCTCGCTGGTCACGGCCATCCCGTCGTCGGTGGTGGTCGATACCATCAAGCCCGCCGAGGATGGCGAAGGCTGGGTGGTCCGCCTTTATGAAAGCCATGGAGGGCGGGCATGGGCGCGGCTCGCCTTCGGCGTTCCCGTGAAGGGCGCGTGGCTCAGCAATACGCTGGAGGATCGCCTAGCGCCGCTGCCGCTCGAGGCCGGCGGCTGCTCCCTCGAATTGCGCGGGTTTCAGATCGTAACACTACGCCTGATTTGACGCGAAATCCTTGGCGCGGTAAGGGCCGCATACGACCGAGGTGGCGGCGGGGGCGCGCCACGCGCGGGTTCAGGCCTCCGAGCCCGGTCGGAAAAGCGGTCAGACGTCGTTTCAAAGGACTTCAAGGCGCCATGCGCGCGAAACATCAACGACCATCCAAGGCCGCGGGGAAACGGGCGCCGCTTGTGCTTGGCGGCGTTCTGATGCTGATCCTTTCCGCCCAGCCGTCAATGGCCGCCCTGGTCGAGGTCGCGGTGACGGGCGTCACCGATGCCCGCGGCCATGTCCACGTGGATCTGTGTACGCGCGACACCTTCCTGAAGCAGACCTGCCCCTATCAGGGCTCGGCGCCGGCCAGCGTCGGCGCCACCTTGGTCGAGATTGCCGGCGTGCCGCCCGGCCAATACGCCGCCCAGGTGTTTCATGACGAGAACGACAGCGGGATCGTCGAACGCAACGTCTTGGGCATCCCCACCGAGTCGATCGGCTTTTCCAACGACGCCCCCATTCACGTGCTGCGGCGCGGGCCGATCTTCACCGAGGCGGCCTTTTCGGTGGAGCGCGAGGTCGAACGCATAACGCTGAAACTGCGCGACCTGTTGCACACTTCGCGCTGACCCGGCGGCTCAGCTAGGGCGCCGCGACGGCGCTTCGTTGGGCCATGCCATAGACCGCCACGCCCGCCGCGATCAGGACCGCCGAGGCGACCACCAGCTTCACCACGGCGGCCAGCTTGTCGGCGGCGTCGGGGCTGGGAACCAGGGTGCAGGCGATGGCGCTCAGGGTGACAACCAGACCCACCGCGCCGATCAGGCGCGCCGTCCTCGATCCGCCCGGCGCCGTCCAGGCGTCCGCCGGCGCCGCCCGGCCCTGAACGATCAGATAGACCACGAACAGGAAGACGAAGGGGATGGTGTAGGACAGCACTCCCATCGACACCAGAAAGTCATAGGCGCCCCTGACGCTGGCCCCGGCTTGGCTGAGCGCCACCAGGGCGATGACCGCTACCGTCTGCACGATGATCGCCGTGGTCGGCGCGCCCGTCCGAGGGCTCCGGCGGCCGAACGCCGCCGGCAGGTAGCGATCCACGCCGATGGCGAACGGGAGGCGCGCGGCCACCCCGAACCAGGCGCTGTAGCTTCCAAGGAAGCCCAGAGCGAGCAGGATCAGAGCCGCCGGCGCGAGACTGCCCAGGCCCAGGCGCGACAGGGCCGCCTGCAGGGCGTCGGGCACGCCGGACAGTCGCGAGGCCTCGTCGGGCCGCAGGATGACGAGCATCGCCACCGTGCCGGCCATGAAGGCGGCCGTCTGCATCACGCCCACGGCGGCCAGGACGCGCAGGATCTGCCGCGTGCCGCCCTTTACGTCGCCGCGCAGGAAGGCCAGGGCCTCGGGGCCGCCGAAGGCGAACATCATGGTCGCCCACAACGCCGCCCCGTCGGCGTCGAGCGGCGGCGCGTAAGATGCCCGGGCGAAGTTGGTGGCCGGCCCGTGGGCGGCGGCCAGGGCGACGGCGGCGGCGATCACGATAGCCAGCAGGGCGCAGGTGGCCACCGCGCCAAAATTCACCAGCCACTTGCCGGTGCCAAGACCCAGCAGTTGCAGGCCGCCGATCGTCGCGGCCAGGGCGGCGGCCAGGGCGGCGAACACCACCGGATCCTTGACCGCGCTTACGGCGCCTGGGCCGGCCGCCTCGGCCAGGACGCCCACGATAAAATAGAGCAGGCCCGAAAAGAACGGCAGATTGCACGTCCAATAGAGCCAGCCGCATTGGAAGCCGGCGAACGGCCCCAGGGTCTCGCGTGTCCACGCATAGATGCCGCCGTCGCCCGGAAAGCGGCAGGTCAGCTCGGCCGTGGCGATCACCAGCGGGGCCATGAAGCCGGCCGCCGCCAGCACCCACAGGGGCAGGGAGGCCGGACCGGCCGCCGCCGCCGTGGCGATCCAGCGGATCGAAAACGAGGTGGTGACAGCGTAGAGCGCCAGGTCGGTGAAGCGCAGCGGGCGGGCGGTCATCGGCGCCAGTCGTCGTAAGCCGATCCCAATGCCGCCCTCAACGGCCCAAGCCAGGGCTCGAAGCGCCGCCATTGGTCCAACCCCTCTCGGAAAATTGGGCGGCGGACCTGCTCGGAGCTGGCGGTGCGCACGGCGCGGTCGGTCTCGTGAAAACGCAGGCACGCCTCCTCGAACGGCAGGTCCAGGTAGTCGAGCAACCGGCGGACCTCGACCTCGGTGTCGGCGACCATGTCCTCGTAGATGACGCGGTGGACGCGGCCGGGCAGCACCTGGTCGAAATGATCCATCAGCGCGAGGTAGTCGCGATAGTAGAGGCCAAGGTCGGTGAGGTCGTAGGAAAAGCGATAGCCTCGCGCGAAATGCTGCTTGAACGCGGAAAAGCAGGCCGCCATCGGATGACGCCGGGCGTCGATGATCCGCGCGTTCGGCAGGATGAGGTGAATAAGGCCGAGATGCCGGAAGTTGTTCGGCGCCTTGTCGATGAACCGCGGCCGTCCGAGCTTGCGGTGGACGGCGGTGTCGGCGAGGTAGGTCTCGCCAAGTTCGGTTATCTTCGCCTCGCTCAGGTCCGCGAGGATCGCGGGATAGCGCCCGCCGTCCCCATCCCGGTCGCTCGGCCCCTCCGCGCCCAGATCGCGCGCCAGGCCGACTATGTCCGGCAATTCAAAGGTGCCTTCCACCGCCGAATGACTGGCGAGGATCTGTTCGACGAGCGTCGAGCCGGAACGCGGCAGCCCGACGATGAAGATTGGCGCGCGCGAGGGCGAGCCACGCGCGCGTTGGGTGAAGAACGGTAGGGTGAATAGCGCCTTCGAGCGCTCCACATCGGCGTGCATGGCCTTGGCATCGAAGCCTGAGCGCCGGCGTTGAATCGCTGCTCCGTCGCTGTAATGCTGAAAGGCGGCGGCGAAGCTGCCGCGATCCTCGAGAATCTTGCCGAGGGTGAAGGCCAGATGCATCCGATCGTCCGCCGACAGATCGCCCCGCGCCAGATGGGCGCCGATCTCGGCCTCTTCGGCGGCGGTGAAGCGATGCGTCTTGAGATTCGCCAGGCTCCAGAAGGCCTCCGCCATCGGCGGCGCCATGTCGATCGCTCGTCGGTAGGCGGCCACCGCCTCCGCCGCGCGTCCGCCGGCGCGCAGGGCGTGGCCATAGCTCAGCCAGATCTTCGGCTGGGCGGCGTGCTCGGCGAGTATCTCCTCGTAGAGTTCGGTCGCGTGGCCGTGATCGCTGAGGAAGGCGAGGACGGCAGCCTTGAGTGTGCGGTACGAAGGGTCGCGCGGATCCTCGGCCAGCAGGCGGTCGATCTGCACGAGGGCCTTGGCCGCCTTCTGGCGCCGGTAAAGCACGACGGCGTAGTTGTGCCGTGCGCCGCTGAAGCTCGGGGCCAATTCGAGGCAGCGCTCCAGCAGGGCCTCGGCCTCGCTGTAGCGGCCCAGGCGCGTGCCCAGCTCCGCGAGCATGCGAATGGCGGCGACGTCGGTGGGCGAGGCCTGCAAGTGGCCACGCAGCAGGCGCTCGGCATGGGCCAGGCGCTCGTCGCACAATGCGACGGCCGCCTCCCTGAGAACGGGATCGTGCACCGAGGCGCGGATGTGCTGGGCGTAGGCGGCGTCGGCGGCGACCATCTCACCGGCCAGGGTGAGCTGGTCGGCCAGTGCGCGCCAAGCCTGCGGCGCGTCAGGCTTGAGCGCGGTCGCGCGGCGCAGGGCGGCTATCGCCGCGTCCGGCTCGCCCAGGGAAGCCAGGCACTGTCCAAGCTCGAAGTGGACGGCGGCCGCCGCCGGCTGCGCCGCCGCCAGCGGCTCCAGCAACCGGCGCGCGCCTTCCGGATCCCCGCTGAGCCGTCGAGCGGCGGCGACGACGAAGGCGGCCCGCGGCTCCCCCGGCACGACCCGTAGCACCTCCTCCGCCTGCCGTGCGGCCAGGGCCGGATTCGACCCAAGGAGGCTCGTTGCCCGCTCGAGCGCGACGGAGAGCGAGCCGGTGGGGGCGTCGACCATGGCGAGCGCACTATCCACCATCCATGCGCCGCACGGCAAGCGACCGGCCGCCGCCAAACACTGGTAGCGCCGGCCCGCCCCCTCGGGGCTAGAACTTCTCGCCGACGCGAAGTCCGACGGTCAGTGGCATGATGGTGCTGACGTAGATGGCCGGCGCGACACGCAAGGCGGGCGGGATGGACGACGCCGGCGACGGTGACTGACACAGGTCGCATTCCGAAAAACGGTTGGTTTGTCCGCGACTGTCGAAGGCGTTCTTAACGAACAATTCCACCGACGTCTTGCCGCGGTCTGCTCCGACCGCGAAGTCGGCGGTGGCGAAGCCCGGCATCACCCCCAAGGCGCTAATATCGGCGACCTTCAGGGCGGGATAGGCGCGGGTCTGGAACTCAACCGAAGCCTGCGCGTGGGCGTTCCAACCCATCATGTCCCAGGTGTAGCGCGCCGTCACATTGCCCTTGAACCTGGGCGTGAACGGCAGCTGTTGACCCGTCACGGCCAAGATCGGCAGATGCGCGCAATTGGTAAGTGGATTGCCGGTCGCATCGACACCGCAGAAATTGGCGGTCAGTTCGGCGCGGTTGTAAGCCGCGCCGCCCGAGAAGCTCAGGTGCTCGGTCGCCTGCCAATCGACACTGGTCTCGACCCCGCGTATCCTTGCTGACGGCGCGTTCTCGACGCCGGTGAGACTGTTGGGCGGAAAGAGGACCGCGAACTGGAATTTGTCGAATTCCTCGTCATAGACAGCGCCGTTCCAACGCAGCGAGCGATCGAACCAGCTCGTCTTCCAACCCAGTTCATAGTTGGCCAGGGAGTCGGCGACATAGGGTGGAAGCGTGGCGATGCGGTTCAGTCCGCCCGGACGGTAGCCGGTGGAATAAGTAAAATAGATCAGTCGGTCGTCGTTGAACTTGTAGGTCAGGTTGACTTTGTGTGTCTCACCGGAGTCGGCGACCGACTTGTTCAGGTTGACGCAAGGTGCGTCCCTGAATGTTTGTCCAGGAAACAGAACGCAACTTGATTCTCCAGTAGAAGAGTAAAAAGGATCGTTAAATCCATAAAATCCGTACAGGCTATTATTATAGTGGTAGTATCTAATGCCGCCAGCAACGCTCAGGTGCTTCGTTATATCGAACGTAGCTTCACCAAACGCTGCTTCGTCGCGGTCGATCCGATTCTGATCGGTTAGCCAAAAGGTATTCGGCCAGCCCGTCACCGAAATAGTCGGATCGAGACCTTGGATCTGATAATCCTGGATGATCCAATGGGTCTGCCGCTCCTGGAACAGCCCGACGATGAAGCGCAAGCGATCGTCGGCTGGCGAAGCGATGCGAAGCTCGTTGCTGCCCTTCTCGAAACGATCGCGGCCAATGATCTGCTGTTGCGGATTCGCCAAGGGAACGCCACGGCCGTTCGCACACTTCCCATGCGGGGCTATTTTTGCACACCAATACGCAGCGTAGCCGCCGGTCTGATCGTAAGCGACGGAATAGTCGGTGTAGTCCGAAAGCGAGTCCACCCACCGGTTGAAGTAGCCTCCGGCGTAGGTCAGGTCAAAGCGCCCGATCTTGCCGTTGATGGTCAGACCCGCCTGCACCCAGCGGTCGTAGTCTTTGTCGGGCGAAAAGCGCTGCACCTCGAGGTCGCCCACCGAGGGTTCAAAAGCGAACACGCCTCGCGAATGCGTGTCCTGAGCGATCACGGACGGGGTGATCGTCCAGTTGGCGCCGAGGTCGATCTTCAGGGCCGCGCGACCGCCAAAGGTGTCGACCGGATTAAAGTCTTTTTTGACGAAGGCGGCGTTGTTAATGATGGAGTTCGGAGTTGGAAAGAATCGCTGGCCGAGCACATTGTCTATGTAACCGGCATCGTGCTCGTCAAAGGCGACTAGGCGGATCGCGGCGAAGGAGGTGATCGGGATGTTGACGAAGCCGTCCAGCACATAACCTTCGGAGCCGTGATCGACGACGTTGCCCTGGACATCGAGACCGCCGCTGAAGCCGGCGGTCGAGGGTTTGTTGGTGATGATCCGCAGCGTGCCCGCCTCGGAACTCGCGCCGTACAGCGTGCCCTGCGGGCCCGGCAACACCTCGATGCGGGCGACGTCGTAGATGTGGACGTCCAGAGTCCCGCCGATGGTCGTGACCGGCAGCTCGTCGAGGTAGGTGCCGACGCTGGGCTGCGGCCCCGAATGGTTGCCGTTGCCGCCATCGGACACGCCTCGCATGTAGATTATCGAGGTGTTCGGCGGCCCGCCGGTGTTGGTCTGCAAGCTGGGGATGAACCTCACGTAATCATTGAAGTTCGTTATGTTGAGCTGGTTGAGTTTCTTGGTGTCGATCGCCTGGATGCTCATTGGGACATTTTGCAGGTTCTCGGCCCGCTTCGTCGCGGTCACGATGACTTCTGATAGCGAGGTCGGCGCGTCCGCCGCCGTCGCCGCACCCGCGGCAGCCGCTAGACTCGAGTTGGCGCCGCCGAGCACCGTAGAGGCCAACAGTATGGCCGGCCAAGCCCGGCGCGCCGCGTTCGCGGGCCCCGCGATCCAGATATTGTCCATGACCAAATCCCCCGCCTCCATCGACCTTGGCCTAGGTATCGGCGCGAGCGGTCCCCCTCGTCAAGATCATCTGGGCACAAGGGGGCCTACGGCGAGGCTATGGGCGGGTCCGTTACCCGATTGACACAGCCAGCGCGTCGAGCGCCCGGGCGTGGTCGCCCAGTTGCGCCGCGAGCCGCGGCCCGCGGCGTCCGATAGCCGGGATGGCGCGCGTCGCCAGCCGGGAGGCCCGCGCGCGGGTGACCAGCAAGCACCCCTGGGCGATTGCCGACGCCCAGACAATGGCGTCCGGGGGGCGCAACCAATGAGCCCTGCGAAGCGCGACGGCTCCCTCCGCGATGGCCTCGTCCAGAGGAACCGCGGCGAACGAGTTCAAGAAAGAGCGCGTCCCGGCGTCGGTGTCGCCCGGGGCCCCGACCATCACCCGTTGTATCCGCGCACCGCCTCGACGATCCGATCCTGGACCGCCGGCGTCAGATAGGGATGCATCGGTAAAGCGATTACCGCCTTTGCCTTGGCTTCGGAAACAGGCAGGCCGCCGGGGCCTTGGGGGAAATGGGCGTAGGGGGCCTGGCGGTGCATGGGGAGGGGGTAGTAGACGGCGGTGGGGGTGCCCAGGGTCGCCAGATGCGCAGCCAGACCGTCGCGGTTCCGGTGTTCGATTACATATTGCGCCCAGGTCGAAACGCCGCCGTCGATGACCCTGGGCGTGCTCAGGCAGACCCCGTCGAGGCCCGCCGCATAGCGGGCCGCGACGCCCTGGCGAGCCTCGATCTCATCGGCGAAAATGGCCAGCTTCTCGATCAGAATCGCCGCCTGCAGGGTGTCGAGGCGCGAGTTCATGCCGATCCGAGCGTTCAGATATTTAGGTGCATGGTCGAAGGCGCGGCCCTCGGTGTCGCCGGCCACCGCCTTGCCGTGGACGCGCAGGGAGTCCATCCGCTCCCAAAGGGCCGGATCGTCGGTGAGCACCGCCCCGCCGTCGCCGTAGCAACCGAGCGGCTTGGCCGGGAAGAAGCTGGTGGTCGCGGCGTCCGCCCAGGCGATGGGGTGATCGCCCTTGAGGGTGCAGCCGAACCCTTGCGCGGAATCGGCGATCAGCCTCAGGCCATGGCGGCGGCAGACCTCGGCGAGGCGCGGATAGTCGGCGCTCTGACCGAACAGATCGACGGCGATCACGGCCGCCGGCCGCAGTCGCCCTTCGCGCTTCACCGCCACGATGGCCGCTTCCAGATGGGCTGGATCGAGATTGTAGGTCTCGGAGAGAATATCGATGAACACCGGCGTCGCGCCGGTCCACGGGATCACCTCCGGCGTGGCGGCGAAGGTGAAGGACGGGCAGAAGACGGCGTCGCCGGCGCCGATCTCCCAGGCCATCAGCGGCAGAGCCAGGGCGTCGGTGCCGTTGCCGCAGGAAAGCGCCAGTTTGGCTCCGCAGAAGGCGGCCAGCCGGGCTTCGAAGTCTCGCACCTCCGGACCCATGACATAGGCCCCGTGGGCCAGGACCCTGGCGATGGCGGCGTCGATTTGCGGCTTGAGGCGCGCCTGCTGGGCGGCGAGATCGATGAAGGGGATCATGGCGGGCGCGCATAGAGTGCGCGCGGATGCCGCGCGAGACAAACCCTGTATCGGATTATTTCGCCGCCATGAGATCGGTGAGGAATTCATCGAGGTCGCCGCCAGCGAACAGGGCGCCGGCGATGGCCGCCGCCCTGGCCGCCTCCAGGTCGCTGGCCTTGTCGCCCACCAGGAGGGCGCGGGCCGGATCGATGGACCAGTCGGCCAGGGCGCGCAGGATCATCCCCGGATTGGGCTTGCGGTCGGGATGGTCGGGGTGGCGAAAGGCGGCCACGGTCGCCTCGGCGTGGAAGGGACAGACGTAGAAGGCGTCGATGTGCGCCCCCTCGGCCGCCAGATCCTCTTGCATGGCGGTGTGGAGACGCTCGACGGCGCCCTCGTCGAACAATCCCCGCGCCACGCCGGACTGGTTGGTGGCGACGATCGCCAGGACGCCCTGGCGGTTCAGCCGCCCGATCGCCCGTCGCGCGCCGGGGACCCACGCGAACCTCGCGCGCTCGCCCACATAGCCGCGATCGACGTTCAGAACCCCGTCGCGGTCGAAGATCACCGCGGCGCGTCCTTCTTTGAGTGCTTCCCGCGTGGCCTCGGGCGGCTTAAGGTTGGGCGACGTCATGGTTCGATCACGGTACAGCCCCTTGCCACCCCTGCCAAAGCCTCATCCGTCCCCCGAACATTGCGCCTCCGCGGTGCGCACGGTCGAGGCCGAGATCGAAGGCCTGCGGGCCTTGGCGGCCGCCCTCCAGAACGGCCTCAGGGCGCCCTTCGAGGCGACGGTCAGCGCCATCGCGGCGGCCAGAGGCCGGGTGGTGGTCACCGGCATGGGCAAGAGCGGCCATGTGGCGCGCAAGATCGCCGCCACCTTGGCCTCCACCGGGACGCCCGCCTTCTTCCTGCACCCCGGCGAAGCCAGCCACGGGGATCTGGGCATGGTCGCCCCTGGCGATGTGGTCCTGGCCCTTTCCTGGTCGGGCGAGACCCCGGAGCTGCGCGACGTCATCCACTATTGCAAGCGCTTCGCCACGCCCCTTTTCGCCATCGCCTCGGAGAGCGCCAGCGCCCTGGCCGGCGCGGCCGATATCGCCCTTATCCTGCCCAAGGCCACGGAGGCCTGCCCGACCACCTTCACCCCCACCACCTCCACCACCATGCAGATGGCCTTCGGCGACGCCTTGGCCATCGCCCTCCTGGAGGCGCGCGGCTTTTCGGCCGAGGATTTCCGCAACTTCCATCCCGGCGGCAAGCTGGGAACGCGGTTGGTCACCGTAGGCGATCTGATGGCGCGCGGTCGCGATCTCCCCGCCATCCGGGTCAGCGCCACCCTCTCGGACGCCATCGTCGAGATCACCCGCACCCGCTGCGGCGGCGTCGCGGTCATCGACGCCGAGGGGCGGCTGGTGGGCGCCTTCACCGATGGGGACCTGCGCCGCGCCCTGCCGGCCGCCGACCTTTCCGCCCCGGTGGCCGATCACATGACCCGCGCCCCGATGTTCGTGCATCCCCATCTGTTGGCCAGCGAGGCCCTGCGGGTGATGAACGAGCGGCCCCGGCCGATCATGCTGATCTTCGCCTGCGAGGACGACCGACTGGTCGGGGCCGTCCACATGCACGACTTTTTGCGGGCCGGCATCGCCTGAGATTATTTCAAAGCCCGGTCCAGTTCGTCGATGGCGACCGCCAGATGATAGAAGGAGCTGGCCTTGGCCGGCTCATCCACGAAAACGCCGTCCGGCCCCAGCCAGTCCCGCCATAGCCCCGGCGTGGGGACGTCCAGATAGGGCGCCAGACTCGCGGCGGCTTCCTGGGCGACGGCCCGCCAGCGGGCCTCGCCGGTGATCTGGCCGGCCAGGAGGGCCGCCTTCAGCCTTTCGGTCTGCGGCCACAGCCGGGCGGCCCGGTCGAGCGGGCGCAGATCGCCATCCAGGAGGTTGATCGCCACGCGCCGCGCCGGATCGACCCCGGCGGCCTCGGCCACCACCATGAGGCGCAGAGCCGCCGTCAACGCCCGCCGATCGCTCGCCGTGACGCTCCAGCGCATGAGCAGCCAGGCCCATTCGAACTGGTGGCCGGGCTCGACGCGCCGGTCGGCTGGATTTGCCGGCGCGCGCCAGCCCTCCGCGAAGGCTTCGCCGAGCGCGCCATCGGCCGGATCGATCAGGCGGTCCAGCGCCAGCCTGGCTTGGCCCTCGGCCAGGGCGAGCCAGCGCGCCCTGCCGCCCGCCTCCACCCAGGCCAGCGCCGCTTCGAAGAGGTGCATGTTGGGGTTGGCGCGCAGCGTCCCATCGCCGAGGCCGCGAAAGCCACCCAGGGGATGGGCCGGCAGGCGGGCGAGAAGGGCTTCGGCGGCGCCGGGCGCCTGGGTGTCGCCAACCCGCGCGGCGGCGGCCAGGGCCAGCAGCATGAAGGCCTGGTCATAAAGATCGACAATCTGCCAGCTCGCCGTGTCGCCGCCCACGAACGCGCGGTAGAGCCCGTCTGCCCGGCGGTGACGCGCTTCCAGAAAATTGAGCCCGTGGGCCATCGCTTCCGTCCAGGGACCGCGCCAGCCGAACTCGGCCGCGCGGGCGTAGCAGAACGCCTGGCGAGCCTGGACCCGCGCCCGCTTCGGCCCCGCCACCGGCGCCCCGGCGAGGCTCAGTCGATCATGGAAACCACCGCCCACGCGGTCGGCCCCCGCCTCCCACCAGATCGGGTAGGCGTCCTCCACCAGCCACGCCTTCAGGCGGTCGCGGATCGCCAGGAGGGCAGGCGGCGTCACGGCATTGACCTTCCTTGTCTCTCTGGCCTAGGTCCGGCGACCCCTGAACCGTGGCGGCCGATCGAATTTGCCGCTAACGGATCGCCTCCTCGCGGCTCGCTCACCTTAGATGACCCTCACCCTCGCCGATATCCAAGCCGCCGCCCAGCGCATCGCCGGTCACGTGGAGCGCACGCCGTGCCGCTACTCGCGCACGCTCTCGCAGATCACCGGGGCCGAGGTGTGGGTCAAGTTCGAGAACCTGCAGTTCACGGCCTCGTTCAAGGAGCGTGGGGCGCTCAACAAGCTCGCCCAGCTCACCGAGGAGGAGAAGAAGCGCGGCGTGATCGCCTCCTCGGCCGGCAATCATGCCCAGGGACTAGCCTATAACGCGCAGCGCCTGGGCATTCCGGTGACCATCGTCATGCCGCACGGCACCCCTTACGTGAAGGTGCATCAGACGCGCGATTTCGGGGCCACCGTGGTCATCGACGGCGACAGCTACGACGGCGCCTATGAGCGCGCCCTGCGGATCAGGGACGAGCGCGGCCTGGTCTTCGTCCACCCCTTCGATGACTATGAGGTGATGGCGGGGCAGGGCACCATCGCTCTGGAAATGCTGGAGGACGCCCCCGATCTGGAGGTCCTGCCGGTGCCGATCGGCGGCGGAGGCCTGATCAGCGGGGTCGCCACGGCCGCCAAGGCCCTCTCGCCGGGCATCCATGTGATCGGCGTCGAGGCGGCCATGTATCCCTCCTTCACCGCCCGGATGCGGGGGCTGAACGCCCCCAGCGGCGGCCAGACCATCGCCGAGGGGATAGCGGTCAAGGCGGTGGGCGCCCTGACCTATGAGGTGGCCCGCCCGCTGATCGACGACGTGCTCCTCCTGGAAGAGCCGTTCTTCGAGCGCGCCGTGGCCCTCTACTGCAATGTCGAAAAGACGGTCACCGAAGGAGCCGGCGCGGCGGCCCTGGCGGCCCTCCTGGCCTATCCCGAGCGCTTTCGCGGCAAGAAATGCGGCCTGATCATCACCGGCGGCAATATCGATTCCCGGCTTCTCGCCTCGGTCCTCACCCGTGAACTGGTGCGCGCCCAGCGCCTGGTCTCCTTCAAGATCGCCGGCAACGACCGGCCGGGCCTCTTGGCCACCGTCTCGGCGGTGATCGGGAAACTTGGCGGCAACATCATCGAGGTGGCCCACAACCGCCTGGCCCTCGACCTGCCGGCCAAGGGCGCCGAGTTCGACATCATGATCGAGACCCGCGACGCCCAGCACACCCAGGAGATCATGGACGCCTTGCGCGAAAGCGGCTACCCGCCCCGGCCCGGCTGACCATGCGATCGCCCGCTCTCCCCGTCGCCCTGATCTGCGCCCTGACGCTCGGGGCCTGCGCGCGCTCACCCGCGCCGCGCCCCGCCGTGGATGCGTCAAACGCCGGCAAGGCCTTTTTGGCCAGGAACGCCACCGCGCCCGGCGTCCACGTCACCAGGTCCGGCCTGCAATACCGCATCCTGCGATCGGGCCCGGTCACGGGCATAAGGCCAAAGCCGGCCGACGAGGTGAAGGTCAACTACGAGGGCAAGCTCCTCGACGGCGAAGTGTTCGATTCCTCCTACGCCCGCGGCCAGCCGGTGGCGCTGACGGTGCGCGATCTGGTCCCCGGCTGGGTCGAGGCCCTGCAACTCATGCGCCCGGGCGATGAGTGGCTGCTCTATGTCCCGCCGAAGCTGGGCTATGGCGACAAGGGCGCCGGCCGCATTCCGCCCGGCGCGCTGCTGGTGTTCAAGCTCGAATTGATCGACGTCCTGCCGGACGCCAGTTCGGTGGGGCGGGCCTGAAGGCAAAACAAACAAAAATTTTCATTCCACCTGACCATGAGCGCCGCGCGGCCCGCTCCACCTCCTCCGTTCGACCGTCACCACCGGGCTTGTCCCGGTGGCCCATGCCCCGGGTCGTCGATGTGGCACGCCCGGCGCGGCCAGTGCGCGGGTCAGCGCTCAATGGGTAGCCGGGACTAAACGCTCAGTTCGCGTGCAAGCGCATTTGCCGTTTGCGCGCCGCGCTTGCCAACGCCTCTAACGTCACGAAGCGCGGATGGACGCCATGCGCCAGCGGCGCGGCAGTTCCACCGTGTTCGCCGGCCAGTCCCAAGCTTCCGAGTCCGGCCAGCCCCGCCCAAAACGCGGTGTTGTGGAAACGCGCGTACTTGGTGGACATGTACGGGCTTGCCGGGACAAATTCGCTCACATCCGCGACGAGCGGGAAATACGGCAGCCAGAGGGGCGTGTTCCAATTGTCCGGTGAGCCGGTCCCCGAAAATTGCGTCCAGTAGTCGATCATCGTCGCCGAAAGTCGCCGCTCGGCGGGCGTGAGCGGCAGGAGGTTTCGATTGAAGCTGTCGCCGAGGAACGGCAGCTCGAACTCGTGGGCGGCGCCGTATGGAAACGATACCGGCGGCACGAAATCGTCTGGACAGTGTTCATCGGCGAACTCGTAGGCGTAGACGGGCGTGCCAAGCGCGAAGAGGTTATCGCTCACCACGGCCGTCGTGGCGAACGCCGCGTCCGTCGCCATGGCGGAAGCCGCGAGGTCGGGGCTGGCATAGTTGGCGAGCGGATACTTGGCCAGGACGCGCGCCGTGTCAGCGCCGAGGCCGACTTCGGTAAGCGTTGCCTCCACGAAGAAGGGGTACTCGGCCGCCGTCAGCGGGCCGCCGGCGAGATCGAAGAGTTCGGCGGTAAACAGGCGGAATTCGTCGTGATTGGTCCCCTGGACGATGGGGACATGCGTGTACTGTTGGGCCAGGAGCGCGTCGAGCGGCGCCTGTGGCAGGATCGTCCCATCGACGGTCAGTCCCCCCGCGATCGCGGTGACGCCGCCGGGCGAAGGCGCCGCCAGGATCTTCTTGACGGAAAGGGCGCGCAGGCAGGCGGTGTCGGTCGCGGCGCATCCCACGTTCGCGGCGAACGCGTTGCCGTTGGCCAGCGCCGTGGCGAGCGTCTGGACCTGGAGGAAGACATACGAACCGCTTTGGATCAGCGCGCCCTGGAAGAGCCCCTTCGATCCGGGGGAGACGAGGTGGGTCACCACGCTCGCTCCGCCCGCCGACTGACCGAGAATGGTCGTGTTCCGCGGATTGCCGCCGAACGCCGAGATGTTGGTCCGCACCCACTCGAGCGCCGCCCGCTGGTCCATGATCCCGTAATTGACTTGGGGATGCGACTCCGCGTTGAGCCCGGTTGTGGTAAGAAAGCCGAGGGCGCCGAGCCGATAGTTCAGCGTTACGACAACCCTGCCGCGCGCCACCCATTTGTCCGGATCGTAGTCGTCGCTCTCCCCGACGCTAAATCCGCCGCCATGAAACCAGACCATGACGGGCAGATTTGCCTTTGGATCCGTCTTGCTCGGTACAAAGACGTTCAGATACAAACAGTCTTCGGTCGTGCTCGCAAACCCGGAAAAGCTCGCGTTTTGTGGGCAGTGGTTGGCGAACCGGGTGGCGTCCAGCGTCCCCGACCAGGGTTTCGGAGCTTGCGGCGGTTGCCAGCGAAGCGACCCCACGGGCGGCGCGGCGTAGGGGATGCCGCGGTAGGTGTCCATGGCGCCGATCTTGAGGCCTTCGAGCCTTCCCGCGGGTGCGACAACAATCGGGTTGTGGGAGGTCGCTTGGTCCGGCGCACGCTGAGCGCCGACCGGCGTTTGCGCGTACCCATGTCCAAGTGGCGCCGAGCCGGCGGAAGGAAGCGGACTCGCCGCGATCAAGAGGCCGGCGAGTAGTGACAGACGCAGCGTGATCATGATTCGAACCCTCCCGTATCCGATAGGTGATCGCTTCCAAGATGACATCGCCCCCAATAGGCGGCAAGAGCGATGGCCGGGGAATTTAGGTGACATGAATTTAGACGATACGAGCGCTATTCCCCAGGGATTGCCGCCGCGGCGCTTGGCGTAGCGAGCCTTTGGCTGCGTCCAGCCGCTCCAGGGCCCAGGCCGCCGCTTCGCGCACCACATCGCTGGCGTCGTCGAGACGGGCGCGGGCCTCTTCGGCCAGGGAGGGATCGCCGGAGTTGCCGATGGCGTAGAGGACGTTGCGAACCAGGCGGTCGCGGCCGATGCGCTTGACCGGGCTGGCCGAGAAGAGGGCGCGGAAGGCGGCGTCGTCCAGGGCGGCCAGATCGGTCAGGGACGGCGCGCGCAGGGCGGCGCGGGCGTGCAGGCGCGTCTCCTGGGCGACGCTGGCGAACTTGTTCCATGGGCAGACGGCCAGGCAGTCGTCGCAGCCGAACACGCGGTTGCCCATGGCGGAGCGGTATTTCAGCGGCATCGGCCCGGCGTGTTCGATGGTGAGGTAGGACAGGCAGGCCCGCGCGTCGAGTTGATAGGGCGCCACGAAGGCGTGCGTCGGGCAGATGTCCAGGCAGGCGCGGCACGAGCCGCAGTGATCGGTCTCGGGCGGGTCGGGAGACAGATCGAGGCTGGTCAGAATGGCGCCGAGAAACAGCCACGACCCGAACGCCTGCGACACCAGATTGGTGTGCTTGCCCTGCCAGCCCAGGCCGGCCCGCATCGCCAGCGGCTTTTCCATCAAGGGCGCGGTATCGACGAACACCTTGACCTCGCCGCCGAGGCGCCGCGCCACCTGGCCGGCCAGGGTTTTAAGCCGCCCCTTGATCACCGCGTGGTAGTCCCGGCCCTGGGCGTAGACCGAGATCGCCGCCCGGCCCGGCCGGCGGGTGGCTTCCAGGGGGTCCGCGCGCGGGCCATAGTTCAGGCCGAGGACGATAGCCGAGCGGGCGTCCTTCCACAGGGCGGTCGGATGGCTTCGGCGCTCGACCGTCGTCTCCATCCAGGCCATGGTCCCGTGACGGCCCGCCGCGATGAATGCCTCCAGCCGGGCCGCCGCCGGCCAGGGATCGACGGCGGAGGCGAAGCCGCACACCTCAAAACCCTGCGCCGTCGCGGCGGCGCGGATCGCCGCCTTGGGATCGTCAGAAGTCCAGGTCGTCATAGTGGCTCGCCGGAGCGAGGCCGGGCCAGCGGTCGCTCAGGATGGCGCGGAAGGCCGGCCGCGACTTGACCTTCATGTACCAGGTCTTGACCGACGGAAAATCGCGCCAGGGAACGTCGCCGAAATAATCGAGCACGGAGATGTGAGCCGCCGCCGCGAAATCGGCCAAGCTCAGGCGCTTTCCGGCCAGCCAGTCGCGCGCCTGGAGCAGTTTTTCCATGTAGACGAGATGGATCCGCAGGGCCTCTCGCCCCTGACGCATGTTGTAGAGGTCCGGCGCGCCCATCTTCAGCAGGCGCTTCTCCAGCTTTTCGTGCAGCAGATAGGCGTTGACCTCGTTGTCGAACTTGCGGTCGAACCACTGCATCAGCCGCCGCGCCTCGGCGCGGTCGGCCGGCTCGGCCCCGAGCAGGCCCGGTTCGGGCGCCACCTCCTCCAGATACTCCAGGATGGCGCGCGCTTCGCAGATCGCCGCCAGCTCGCCGCCGACTTTCTCCACCAGCACCGGCGTCACCCCCGAGGGGTTGAGGGCGATGAAGGCTTTGGGCTGTTCCCAATAGCGCACCACCACCTCCTCGAACGACAGGCGCTTTTCAGCCAGGGCGAGGCGGACCTGGCGCGACGCCGGGTCGAGGGGGAAGTGATGCAGGGTTCGCACGAGGCTCATGGCGCGCGTCGAGCTATAGCCAAATCCACCCGCCGAACAACGCCCGCCGCGGTTAAGGGCGCGTTGACCTCAGGAATCGTCCGTCCCCTCATGGAATTCCGGAAAGGCGCCGACATGAGGCTCGGCCCGGCCTCGGGGGTCTGGGTGGACAATGATTTCGGCGGCGGGGAAGGCCGACAATACGCGCTTCTCGGCCGCCACCACCGCCTGGTGGGCGGCGACGAAAGAGAGGTCGGGGTCGAGGTCGGCGTGCAACTGGATATGGACGATGGGACCGGAGGCGCGGGTGCGCAGTTGATGCACGTTGTTAATTCTGGGATCCTCGGTGATCAGCGCCACGATTTTCTCGCGGGCGTCGTCGGGCAGTTCGCGGTCCATGAGCTGGTTGGAGGATTCGCGGAACACCGCCACCGCGCCCCACAACAGCAGGATCGCCACCGCCAGCCCAGCCATGGCGTCCAGGCTCTTCCAGCCGAAAGCGGCCGCCGCGCCGATGCCGGCCAGGGCGATGAGATTGGACGCCAGGTCAGCCAGATAGTGAGTGCGGTCGGCCGATACGGCCACCGAGGCGGTTCGCCGGAGCAACCTGGTTTGGGCGCCGATGAGCGCGGCGGTCATCGCCGTGGATACCGCCATCACGCCGATCGCCCAGCCTTCGCGCTCGATGGGGCGAGGGGATAGGATATGATGGATGGCCTGCTGGCCGATCAAGGCCGCCGAGGCGAAGACCAGGCCGGCCTGGATCAGACTGGCGAACGCCTCGGCCTTGCCGTGGCCGTAGCGGTGTTCGGCGTCCGGCGGCGCGGCGGCGTAGCGGACGGCGAAAAAGGTGGCTAGGGAGGCGACGAGGTCCAGCCCCGAATCGGCCATCGAGGCCAACAGGGCCACCGATCCGCTCGCCAGCCAGACCACGGCCTTGATCGCCACCAGCACCGTGGCGGTAGCCACCGACATCAGGGTCACCCGCCGGGTAAGAGCGGCGCTCTGCGCCGGGGTCAAAGGGAAGGAGGCCATCGCGCCAGCTTATCGCGATCCGCCCCGCCGCTACAGGGTGAATGAAACGGGTGATCAGGCCGCTTGCAGGGCGCGCGGGCCGACGTAGCGTGATTGCGGACGGATTAGCCGGCCGCCGGCGACCTGTTCGCGGGCGTGGGCGATCCATCCGGCCACCCGGCCCATGGCGAAGACGCCGGTGAAAGCGTCGGGTGGGAAGGCGAGGGCTTCGAGCAGAAGGGCGGTGTAAAGCTCGACATTGGTCTGCAGCGAGCGATCCGGCTTGCGCTCGCGCAGAACCTGCAGGGCGGCGGCTTCCACCGCCTCGGCCAGGGCGAACCTTTCCGGCAATATGTTCGAGGCCTCGCCCAGCGCCGCCACCGCCCGTTTGAGGGCGTCGGTGCGCGGATCGCGCACCCGGTAGACTCTGTGGCCGAAGCCCATCAGGCGGTCGCCGCGATCGAGCGCCGCCTCCAGCCAGGCGCGGGCGTTCTCGGGCGCCCCAACCGCGTCGAGCATCTCGATGACCGGTCCCGGCGCGCCGCCGTGCAGGGGGCCCTTGAGGGCGCTCAAACCCGCCAGCACCGCCGAGGTCAGGCCGGCGCGGGTCGAAGCCACCACCCGGGCGGCGAAGGTCGACGCGTTGAGCCCGTGGTCGGCCACGGTGACCAGATAGGCGTCAAGGGCCGCCACCTCGGCGGGGGATCCCGGGCGTCCGCGGGTCATGCGCAGGATGTCCGCCGCGTGGCCGTCGGCGGGGTCGGGGGCCAGCGGCGCCTCGCCGGCCTGGGCGCGGATCACCGCGGCGGTGAACACCGCCGGGGCCGCGGTCAGCCTCAGGGCGAGCGCCAGATCGTCGCCGTCGGCCAGCCGCGCGGTCAGGGCGCGCACCGCCTCGATAGGCTTCCGCCTCAAAAGCTCGCCGTCCAGCGCGGCCACCTCCGAAAAGACCGCCGCCCGCGCCGCGCCGAGGTCGCGGCCCAGGTCGCGTGGCAGGTCATCAAAGAAGCCGGTCCACAACACGGCCGTCACCGCTTCGAAGGCCCAACCGGTCAGCGCTTCGAGATCGTGGCCTCGAATCACCAGCCGGCCCGCCTCGCCGTCCACGTCGGAGAGCACCGTCTCGGCGGCCACCACGCCTTCCAGCCCGTCAATTCCATCCCGCATCGCGTTCCCCTTGAAACCCGTTTCCCGAAATGCAAGTTTTCCGTTGAAAATCAAGATTGATCAATTTAATCAATATAACCTCATGTCCGATTGGTTGACCGCGGAACAGGCGATGACCCGGCTGGGCGTCCGGGCGCAGACCCTCTACGCCTACGTCAGCCGCGGGCGGGTCCACGCGGAGCCCGATCCGCGCGAGCCTCGGCGGCGGCGCTATCGAACCGGCGACATCCTCGCCCTGACGGTGCGCAAGGCCCGTGGCCGCAAGGCCGCCGACGTGGCCGAGGGCGCCATCGCCTGGGGCGAACCGGTCCTGACCTCCGAGATCACCACCGTGGCGGACGGCCGGCTCTATTATCGCGGGCGCGACGCCGTCTGGCTGGCGCAAACCGAGACCTTCGAGGGCGTGGCGTGCTTGCTGCGCGGGGGCGGCGTGGCGATCGAGAGCCGGTTTCGCGCGCCCGCCTCGGGCGCCTCGACGATGCGCGCCCGCGCCTTCGCCGCCTTGGCCGAGCGCGCCGCGCTCGATCCTCCGGCCCACGGCCGCCCCCCCGATCTCCTAGCCGACGAAGCGGCCACCCTGCTCGATGTGATCACCGACGCGGTGACCGGCGTCACCGGCGGCGGGGCGATCCACGAGCGGCTGGGCCGCGCCTGGGGGTGCGGGACGCGCGGTCGCGACCTCATCCGCCGCGCTTTGGTGCTGCTGGCCGACCACGAGCTGAACGCATCGACCTTCGCGGCGCGGGTGACGGCTTCAACCGGCGCCTCGCTGGCGGCGGCGGCGCTGGCCGGCCTGGCGGCGCTTTCGGGTCCGCTGCATGGCGGCGTCGCCGAACGGGTAAGGACCCTGGCTCTTCAGGCCCAAAGGCTCGGCGCGCGCGAAGCGGTCGCCGCCCGCCTCGCTCATTGGCCTTCGGCGCCGGGTTTCGGCCATCCGCTTTATCCGGGCGGCGATCCCCGCGCCCGCGCCTTGCTGGACGGGTTCGCACCCTCGCCGTCCCTCGATCTGCTCGGCCTGACCGCCGAGGCCGCCACTGGCGAGCGCGCCAACATCGACTTCGCCCTGGTCGCTCTGGCCGAGGCGCTCGCCTTGCCGGAGGATGCCCCCTTCGCCCTGTTCGCCGTCGCCCGCTGCGCCGGCTGGACCGCCCACGCCCTCGAACAGATCGCCATCGGCGCCCTCATCCGGCCCAGGGCGCGCTATGTGGGGAGGGCCCCCGTGGCCTGAGGGCGAGACATGGGTGCCGCCTTCAGCAGCCCTCGCCGGTCGCCAGCCAACGCGCGCAGTCGGCGCCCAGCTTCTCCACCGCCATCCGCTCGTAGGTGGCGCTGTCTTCCGGTGTGAGGACATCGCGCCAGCGACCGTTGTTCCCCTTGTTGATGAAAGTCGCCGCGCCGCCGTCGAAAATGGCGCCGCCCAATGGCGCGACCGCGCCGGCGTGCGCCTTCATGTATTCGAACGAGCAATGATCGACGACCGTCGGCCAGCGCGACTCGGCGATGGCTATGCCAAGGAAGGCCGCGATGCGCCGCATCTCCCCCGCCAGATCGGCTTTCAAGGCATTGAAATGGAGGAGCAGGACATTTGAGAGACGGCGTTCGGCCCACCAGCCGGCGATGTTTTCCCAAAACGGCCAGAATGGATAGCCGTCACGCTCCAGCCAGGTCCGGAAATAGCGCGCGATGTCGGGGTCGGGAGGATCGATCGGTGGTCCGACGCGGCCCGGCGTGTCGTTGAGAAGCTCATACCAGAGGGCGTTGGCCGACCGGTGGTGATGGTAGAGGCTCCACAGAACATCGCGGCCATCGCGGCCGACGTAGATGTATTTGGCCTTGGGCGAGAAGACCAGGGCGTCGAGGGGCAGGTGGGTCTTGACGATCCTCCGGTGCGACTGGGCCTCCAGCGCCGCCAGCTTGACATCCTTGGGCGGGACCCTCAGGTCCACCCAGGGCGAGATCTCGCCGATCGGCACATCCGGATCGCCGTCGAACACCAGCTGGCCGACGATCTGCTGCAGCCAGGTCGTTCCGGATTTGGCGTAGGTGGCGATGACGATGTCGTCGGCGCGGAACTGGAAGTCGTTCCACACCGTGGAATCCATGTGATGGTTCATGAGCTCGCGCGTCTTGCGCGGCCACGCGACAGCCGTATCCGTCATATCGTCTCTCCTCCCGCCATGAGACCTTACGCGGGCAACGGTTCCATCTTCAAGGCGGCGACGGCGGCTGATCGTGAGCCGAAGCCTTGCGGATATCCGCCGCGCCGAGATCCCTGGCCCAAAGCCGATCGACCGCCGCCCGGGGGTCGCCCTTCAGCCCGCGCCGGATCAGCGAAATCCCCTGCAGCGCTATCTCCCGGCCCCGAAGGAATCGCGACCGCCAGGCATAGCCGACGGCGTATTCCGAGCGGTCGACGCGGGTTTCGCCGCCTTCCGCATAGGTGGTGACGACGGCGACCGGCAGGCGACCCTCGCCGTCGCCCTTGGCATGGGTCCGGTCCAGAACCCGCCCGAGCCCAGGGGCGATCCAGTCGGCCTCGATCCGCGGTCGCGCGGCGACGATGTCCACCGGGCGATCCAGCACGACGCTTGGGAAGACCAGGCGCTGGGATTGGATCGCCTGGTTCGCCTGCAGGGCGCGCAGGGCGATCTCGCGGCCCTTGGCGTCGGCCGACCCAACCATCACGAACGCCGCCTGGGCCCGCGCTTCGGCCTGGGTCTGACTGTCGGCCACCGCGTGTTCGCGGTGGGCGTCCCAGTAGCTGAGGCCCGCGATCACCACCGCGATCACCCCGGCCGCCTCGCCGACCGTCAACCACGACAGGCGTCTGCGTTCGCGGGCGGCCGGCTTGGCGGAGTCACCCACGGCGGGCGACGGCGGCGGAGGTGTCGGCGTACTGGCCGCCCCTGCGGTAGCGGTAGAGATAGGTGGCGACGATCGGCTCCAGCGCGCTCGCCGCCACGCCAAGATCGGCCAGTCCCAGCGCGCCGAGCGAGACGACGTTGTCGGCGCGCAGCATCTCCACCTGATCGGTGGTCAGCGGCGGCGCGAAGGGCGTCGCCGCCGCCAGCATGTCGCCGGCCATGCCCAGCAGCCTGGCGGCGGCGAAGGGGATGGGGACCAGCGCCCGCGATCGGCGGATCTCCTTCAACAGCAACTCCATCAGCTCGCGGAAGCTATAGATCGTCGGCCCACCCAGTTCATAGGTTCGCCCGGCTGCGAGCGGATCTTCCACGGCCTGGGCGACCGCGGCCGCCACGTCGCCCACGAACACCGGCTGGAATCGCGTCCGGCCGCCGCCGATCAGCGGCAGGGCCGGCGAGACCATGGCCATGGCGGCGAAGCGGTTGAAAAAACGATCGTCGGCCCCGAACACCACCGATGGCCGCAGGATCGCCGCCTCGGCGATCGCCTCCCGCGTCGCCGCTTCGCCGGCCGCCTTCGAGCGGGCGTATTTCGCCCGCGAGCTGGGGTCGGCGCCCAGCGCCGAGACATGGGCGAAACGCCGGATGCCCCGCGCCTTGGCGGCCCGCGCCACCCGCTCCGCGCCTTCCACGAGGAGGTCGGCGAAGGTCTGGCGCCCGGATTCGTGCAGCACCCCGACGGCGTTGACGCAGGCCTCGGCGCCGTCCAGGGCGCGGGCCACCGAATCGGCGTCGCGAATATTGGCCTGGACGACCTCGATCTGTCCCACGTCGCCCAGCATACGCAGACGGTAGCCTCGCCCTGGCCGTCGCACCGCGACGCGCAGACGAAAGCCGCGTTTGGCCAGGGCGCGCACGATCTGGCTTCCCACGAAGCCCGAACCGCCGAACACCGTCACCAAGCCCTTCATCGACGGTCCTTCTTCGCCCTGCGCGGGGCGCCGGGCATCGGATAGACGAGGCCTCTCCGCGGTGCAACTTGGCCGCGGCCCGCTCCATTGACGATGCGCGGGGGGCGCCCTATGCGTCGCCGCCTCGCGCGCTTGGGGTTGAAGCGTCGGCGGGCCCAGGTGGCGGAATTGGTAGACGCGCTGGCTTCAGGTGCCAGTGGCTTAACGGCCGTGAAGGTTCGAGTCCTTTCCTGGGCACCATCTTCCTTGAAATGAAAGGGACGGTCGTCGGCCGGCAAAACCCGGCCTCGACTTGTTACTGGCCGCGCGAAGACCTAAATCCCGCCTTACGCGAACCTGGGATTAAGACCCTGGCGCGCACCAAGGCGTGGGCGGGGGTCAGGCTCACCCCGCCGCCGCCCCCCACGCCGGAGTTGTCGATTTCCCTTGCCCCACCATCTGCATCACGGCGACCTGCCAGACGGCCTGTTTACGGGCGCCGCGTCGGTGGCCGTCGATTCGGAGACTATGGGCCTGCGGCTTGGCCGCGATCCCTTGTGCGTGGTGCAACTCTCGGCCGGCGACGGCGAGGCGCATATCGTGCAGTTTCGCCGGCCCGCCTATGACGCGCCGAACCTCAAAAGGCTCCTGGTCGATCCCGGCGTCCTCAAGATCTTTCACTTCGCGCGGTTCGACCTGGGCATGTTCCAACGCTGCCTGGGCGTGGTGACCGCCCCGGTCTATTGCACCAAGATCGCCTCGAGGTTGGCGCGCACCTATACCGATCGGCACGGTCTCAAGGACGTGACCCGCGAACTGCTGGGAATCGACCTTTCCAAGGCGCAACAGAGTTCCGATTGGGGCGCCGCCCAACTTTCGCCCGAACAACTCGCCTATGCCGCGTCCGACGTTCTCAGCCTGCACGCGCTGAAGGCCCGCCTCGACGCCATGCTGACCCGCGAAGGACGTATGACCCTGGCCCAGGCCTGCTTCGACTTCCTGCCCCATCGCGCCGCCCTGGACGTCGCCGGCTGGGAGGAAGTGGACATTTTCGCCCATGGCTAGCGTGACCCCTCCCTTCACCGCCGGCGCGCGCGAAAATCCGCCGGCGTCCCGTCCGCCTCGCGGCAAGGCGCGCGCCCACAGCGTCCTTGTCCATGTTCTTCGCTGGCTGCTGCCGGCGATCATGGTGGCGGTGGTCGCAACCCTGGCGGGCCTGGTCGCCATCCACGCCATCAAGCGTCAGGCGGCGGCGCACAGGGACGCCACCACTCCCATCCGGATGGTCAACCCGCACTTTTTCGGACGCGACAACCAAGGCCGCGCCTTCACCCTGGGAGCCCGCCAGGCGGCCCGCGACGAGCAGTCGTTCCAGATGGTTCTGCTGTCCTATCCGTCGGTCACCATGAACGTCGATGGTCCCCACCCATCGACCGTCACCGCCGACACCGGTGTCTACCACGAAGACACCCGCATCCTTTATCTGAAGGGCCATGTCCGCGCCGACAACTCCAAGGCTTCCACCTTCGCCACCGACGAAGCGGTCGTGAACACCCGGACAGGGGTGGTGAACGGGGCGAGCGCGCTTTCCAGCCGCACCCCGGTCGGCGATGTAAAGTCGGGAAGTTTCGATGTTTACGACAAGGGCGATCGGGTAATTTTCAAGGGCGGCGTTCACGCGCGCCTCAATCAGCACTAGGGCTTGCCAGAGCCGGTGCGAGGAGAGGTTTTGGCGGCATGATCGGAGGAACCGCGATCAGTAGCGGCGCGAGGGGCCCGGCGCTGTTTGCGGCGGCGCTGCTCGGGGCCGCGCTCGCCGGCGTCGCCTCCGCCCAGGTGGACACCCGCTCCAAGGCGCCCATCGACATCACCGCCAATCAGGCGGAGGTGATCAACTCCAAGTGCCTGGCTGTCTGGCGCGGCGCCGCCGAGGCGCTGCAAGGTCAGGCGCGCCTGAGGGCCGACACCATCAGCGTCTATTCGACGCCAAAGGGCGTGGGGGCCAACGGCCAGCCGGCCTGCGGCGGCGCCGATCGCATCGTCGCCGACGGCCATGTCTACTATGTAACGCCGCAACAGAACGCCCGCGGCGATCACGCGGTCTATTCGCAGGCCGCCGACGAGATCGTGATCACCGGCGATGTCATCGTCGTGCAGGGCAAGGATGTGGCGCGCGGCGACAAGCTGACTCTCAAGGTGGCCACCCGCGAGGCCAAGCTCGAATCCGATACCGTCGGAGCCGGCAAGCCGGGCCGCGTCCGCGCCGTCTACTATCCCAACCCGACCGGCCCCGCCGCCGCCGGCCAGACCGCCGAGTCGGCCAGACCATGAGGGGCCGGGCATGAACGAGGTCTCGGCGCCGCCGGCCCTGGACGCCGGCCGCGCCGCGCCGCTCGCCGCCCAGGCCGCCGGCCTGATCGTCGATCGAATCGGCAAGTCCTTTCGCCGCCGCCCGGTGGTCAAGGGGGTCAGCCTGCATTTGGCCCGCGGCGAAGTGGCCGGCCTGCTGGGCCCCAACGGGGCGGGCAAGACCACCTGCTTCTATATGATCACCGGCCTGATCGCCGCAGACTACGGGACCATCTATCTCGACGGCGAGGACATCACCAATCAGCCCATGTATCAACGCGCCCGCCTGGGCCTGGGGTATCTGCCGCAGGAGACCTCGATCTTCCGCGGCATGACGGTGGAGCAGAACGTCATGGCGGTGGTCGAAATGCGCGAGGCGAGCCGCGACAAGGTCCGCGCCGTCACCGCCCAACTGCTGGAGGAACTGCACATCGATCACCTGCGCGCCTCGCCGGCGGTGTCGCTCTCGGGGGGCGAACGGCGGCGAGTGGAGATCGCCCGCGCCCTGGCCAGCGAGCCGGCTTTCATGCTGCTCGACGAGCCCTTCGCCGGCATCGACCCTTTGGCCATCGCCGACATCCGCGATGTGATCGGCTATTTGCGCGGGCGCGGCATCGGCATCCTGATCACCGACCACAATGTTCGCGAGACCCTCGACATCATCGACCGCGCCTCGATCATTCACGCCGGCGAGGTGCTGTTCGAGGGCTCGCCGGACGAGATCCTCGCCAATCCCGAAGTGCGCCGGGTCTATCTGGGCGATCGGTTCAACTAAGAGAGCGGCGTCGCGGTCGCGCAGGTGTGACTGTCGCCCGGCCGAGGACGCTTGACACCTTCTGGGCCCCGGCGCGTTGATAGGGCATGCAAGTTCAGGTTTCCGGCAAACATGTCGATGTCGGCGAGGCCCTGCGCACACGGGTCGGCGACGAACTCAAGGGAAGCATCGGAAAGTATTTCGAACGCGGCGGCGATGCAGACGTGGTGGTCAGCCGCGACGGCCACGGCTTTCGGGTCGATTGCGAGGTGACCCTCGCCTCCGGCCAGACGCTGCAGAGTCACGGCCTTGGCGGCGACGCCCACGCCGCCTTTGGGGCCGCCTTGGCCAAGGTCGAGACGCGAATCCGGCGCTACAAACGCCGCCTCAAGAGCCATACGGTCGCGGCCAGCGCCAAGGCGGCGGAAACCGCGTCGCTCTATGTTCTCCGCGCCCCGGCGGGCGAGTCCGATGATGACCTTTGGGGAGCCGACGACGATCACGCGCCGCCCGCCGCCATGATCATCGCCGAAACGGTGGCCACCTTGAAGACCATGACCGTTTCGATGGCGGTGCTGGATCTGGATTTGACCGATTCTCAAACGATCGTGTTTAGGAACGCCGCGCACGGCGGTTTGTCGGTGGTATATCGGAGGTCCGATGGCAATATTGGCTGGATCGATCCCGAGCGGACCAAAGCCGTCAACGGCCGCGGCGCGCGAGAAGCGTGACGGCGCATCCTTGGGCGCGCCGCCGGCGCGTCGGGCTTTACATTTGAAGCTGGGGGCTTCTTCCCATGAGCGGTCGTTTTCGCCGATGAACATCGGGGATTTGCTGGATGGCGCATCGATCGCCCCGCGAGTCAGCGCGGCCAACAAGCGGCAGGCCCTGTCGGTCGTCGCCGAAATCGCCGCCCGCGCCTTCGCCCTGAAGGCCCCTCGGGTGTTCGACGCTTTGATGGAACGCGAAGCGGTCGAGGCCACCGGGGTGGGCCACGGGGTCGCCATCCCCCACGCCCATGTCGCCGGCCTCGACCGGATGCGGGCTGTTTTCGTGCGTCTCGAGGCTCCGGTGGAATTCGACGCGGTCGATGACGAGCCGGTCGATCTGGTGTTCGCCCTGTTGGTCCCCGAAGACGCGGGGCCTGAACATTTGCTGGCCCTGGCCCGGGTGTCCCGCTGTCTGCGCCAGCCCAAACTGCGTGAACAACTGCGCGGCGCGCGCGGCGGCGACGCCATCCACGCCCTGCTCACCCAGGAACCACGGGCGTCGGCGGCTTAGCGGGTTTAATGCACCGAAACCGTCGCTAGTTCGTGCGCCAGCGCGGCGGCCACGGCGGAATCCTTGTCGCCCATGACCGCCAAGCGCGCGCCATCGGCGCGATGGACTGCATAGAGGGTCTGATTGGGTTGAAGATCGAAACCGCGGATCAGATGCACCGGGGTGTCGGCAATGATCTCCGCCGCCTTGACCGGCCGCACATAGACCAGATCCGGCGCGCCCAGGGCCGCGAAGTCTTCAGACGACAGGACAGGTGTCAGCACGATCATCTCCTGAAATACCCAACGCTTAATGAGGCCGCTTGGTTCAGCCGAGCGTTCGGCGCGCCGGCGATTTCGCGGCGGATCTCCGACCCAAGAGGATATTCGCTCGGTCGGGCCTGGGGTTCACGACACAGGTGGCGATCGCCATGCCGCGGTGCAAGGGCGTCGATGAGCGCCCGACGCGGCGGCTTTCTCGTCTTGATGCGGAAAAGGCCGCCCGGGTTTACCGGACGGCCTTTGTTGGTGGAGCTAAGCGGAGTCGAACCGCTGACCTCTTGAATGCCATTCAAGCGCTCTACCAGCTGAGCTATAGCCCCGGGATGTTTTCCGGTTCGCGCTTGGCGCGAAGCGGCGGAAACTAGTGCGCCGACCTTCCGCGATCAAGGGCCGTCGCGCCGCGCCGCGTCAACGATCCTCCCGCCGCTTCTCGCCGGAAAGGCCGTCGATCTCGTCCTCGGGGAAGGCGTCGTCCTCGTCCTCGATGAACGGCACCCCGTCGTCCTCGGCCTCCTCGACATCGTCTTCCTCGGCGAAATCGACGCCCAGACCTTCGCTTGGCGGCGGCGCCGCGGGGTCCGGCTCGTCAGTGTCGTCGTCGGCGCTCAGCGGCGGGTCATCCACCACCGCGTCCAGTTCCGGCGCCTCGTCCGGTTCGGCCTCAAAGCCATCTTCCGCGTCGGGGGTCGGCGCCGGCGTCTGCGGCTTGGCCTCTTCCTCGGGCGCGACGGCGCGCACCCGCACCCGGCGATTGCGCAGGGCTTCTTCGGGATCGAACTCGGCGCCGCACTTGGGGCACACCGCCGGGCGGCGGCCCAGATCGTAGAATTTGGTCGAACAGGTTGGGCAGATCTGTTTGGCGCCCAGTTCGGGATTGGCCAATGCGGCGACCTTTAGGCAGGTTTGAAGCGGCGGCTCCCTTGCCATGGCGGGAGGCCACTGTCAAAACCAATCCCCACCCTCACAAGGGCGCCTCGATGAAGCCCGGCAGTTCCCCGGCGCAGGCCAAAATGATCGCCCGCTCCGGCCTGCCCCTGCGCGGCGCCGCGCGGGCGCCGGGGGACAAGTCGATTTCGCATCGCGCCCTGATTCTGGGCGCCCTGGCGCGCGGCGACACCGAGATCGAGGGCCTGTTGGAGGCCGATGACGTGGGGCGCACCGCTTCGGCCATGCGCGCCTTTGGGGCGGAGGTTGAGCAAACCGGAGCCGGGCGTTGGCGCGTGCGCGGTCGGGGCGGTCTGGCCGAACCGGCCGAGGTCGTCGATTGCGGCAACGCCGGCACCGGCGCGCGGCTGATCCTGGGCGCGGCGGCCGGATATCGCCTCGCCGTGACCCTCACCGGCGACGCCTCGTTGAGAAGCCGGCCGATGAACCGCGTCCTCGAGCCCCTGGGCGAGATGGGCGCCCGATGGATTTGCCGGGCCGACGGGCGCCTGCCCCTCACCCTGCGGGGCGGCGATTTGAAAGCCGTGAGCCGGCGCCTGGCGCAACCCTCGGCGCAGGTGAAGTCGGCGGTGCTGCTGGCTGGATTGAACGCGGCCGGCGAGACGCGGGTCATCGAGCCGCTTCCGACCCGCGATCACACCGAGCGCATGCTGCGGGTGTTCGGCGCGCGGGTGGATGTGGAGGATACGCTGGGCGGGCGGGTCATCGCCCTTGCGGGCGGCCAGGGGCTCATCGGCGCGCGCATCGATGTGCCGGGCGATCCGTCCTCGGCCGCCTTTCCCCTGGTGGCCGCCCTCATCGTTCCGGGCGCGCGGGTGATCCTGGAAGGTGTTCTGCTCAACCCCCTGCGGACGGGGCTGTTCGAGACCCTGCGCGAAATGGGCGCCGATCTGGTCGTAGCCAACGTCCGCGAGGAAGGCGGCGAGAGGGTGGGCGACATCGCCGCCAGCCATTCGGCCTTGAGCGGCGTCACCGTCCCGCCGGAGCGGGCCGCCTCGATGATCGACGAATATCCGATCCTCGCCGTCGCCGCCGCCTTCGCCCGCGGCCCGACCGTAATGCGCGGGGTCGGCGAACTGCGGGTCAAGGAAAGCGACCGCCTGGCCGCCATGGCCGGGGCCCTTCGCGCCTGCGGCGTGGGCGTCGAGGAGGAGGACGAAGGCCTGATCGTCGCCGGGGCGGCCGGGGCTCGGGTCAAGGGCGGCGCGGCGGTGCGCACCCACGGCGATCACCGCGTCGCCATGAGTTGCCTCATTCTGGGTCTGGCGGCCCGCGAGCCGGTGGTGGTGGACCAGGCGGCGTCGATCGCCACCAGCTTCCCCGGTTTCGCCGCCCTGATGACGGGCCTGGGCGCGGATCTGGGGGTGCCCTGAGATGACCTTCGTTATCGCCATCGACGGGCCAGCCGCCTCCGGCAAGGGGGTCATCTCGGTGCGCCTGGGGGCGACGTTCGGCCTGCCGGTGCTCGACACCGGCCTGCTCTATCGCGCCGTGGGCCAGGCGGTGTCCCGGTCCGGCGGCGATCTCGACGACGCCGCCGGGGCCGCGCGAGTGGCGCGGGCGCTGGACCCTGGCTGCCTGGAGAACGCCAGCCTGCGAAGCGGCGAGGCGGGCGAGGCGGCCAGCCGCGTCGCCGTTCACCCGGCGGTTCGTCGCGCCCTGCTCGATTTCCAGCGGACTTTCGCCCTGCGTGAACCGGGGGCGGTGCTCGACGGGCGCGATATCGGCACGGTGATCTTTCCCGAAGCCCAGGCCAAGTTCTTCGTCACCGCCTCGCTGGAGGCGCGCGCGCGGCGCCGCTGCCTGCAGCTTTCCGCCCACGATCCCGCCGTCACCTACGCCGACACCCTGGCCGACATTCGCCGCCGCGACGCGCGCGACGCGGCGCGGGGCGTCGCGCCCATGCGACCATCGGCCGACGCGGTCTTGCTGGACACCACCGATCTCGATATAGACGGCGCCTTCGATGCGGCCCGCCGCATTGTCGAGGCGGCGCGCGGCCGATGGGAGCAATCCTGAAGGCCAATCCCATCGCGCCATCCCTCGCCAGCCGCGGGCGCCGACTAAAAATCTTCCCCTTCACCCAACGCCCCAGCCGCGTCCGCGCGCGGGGCGTTCACAGACAAGAGACGACAAGAAATAAATCGATGGCTGACGACATGAGCATGAACCCCTCGCGGGACGACTTCGAGGCCCTTCTCGATGAGAGCATGGGCGGGCGCGATTTCGCCGAGGGCACGGTGGTCAAGGGCCTGGTGGCGGCGATCGAAAAGGATTTTGCCATCATCGACGTCGGCCTCAAGACCGAGGGCCGCATCGCGGTCAAGGAATTCGGCGTCGATGAGGCCGGCAAGCCGACCCTGAAGGTGGGCGACACCGTCGAGGTCTTCCTCGAGCGCATCGAGAACGCTCTGGGCGAGGCGGTGATCAGCCGCGACAAGGCCCGCCGTGAGGAAGCCTGGACGCGCCTGGAGGGCGTGTTCGCCAAAAACGAGCCGGTGATGGGTTCCATCGTCGGGCGGGTGAAGGGCGGCTTCACCGTCGATCTGGGCGGCGCCTCGGCCTTCCTGCCGGGCTCGCAGGTGGATATCCGGCCGGTGCGCGATGTCGGGCCATTGATGGGCAAGGAACAGCCCTTCGCCATCCTCAAGATGGACCGCCCGCGCGGCAACATCGTCGTCTCCCGCCGCGCCATCCTCGAGGAGGCCCGCGCCGAGCAGCGCACCGAACTGGTCAGCCAGCTTCTGGAAGGCGAAGTGCGCGAGGGCGTGGTCAAGAACATCACCGACTACGGCGCCTTCGTCGATCTGGGCGGCATCGACGGCCTGCTGCATGTCACCGACATGAGTTGGAAGCGCGTTTCTCATCC
>JBBRPN010000019.1:0-38553 GCA_038227925.1 Caulobacterales bacterium
CGGCTGGATGACGAGGTGGCGGCGCCTCGTCCGCGACTATGAGGCCCGCCTCGACGTCTCCGAGGCCATGATCCTCGTCGCCATGGGCGGCAATCTGCTACGCCGAAACGCTCACCCGTGATTTTCCAAACGGACTCTTAGGAAACGGCGCGCATCCAAATTCGTCCTGAGTGTGTCGATGCAAAGACAAGCTGACCGCGCGTTACCTGCGCCTGGATCAAATTGTTTATTAAGGCGGCCTTTATGAACCCCTTGTCGGGTCGTAGGCGCACGCCATCGTTGAACTCGAAAGAGCTTGGAAAAGAGTCCTCAGAAAGAGGTGTAATGGACCGCGAAGCAATCCGGTTGTACAGACGCAGCGCCCCGCTGTGGCGCGGACTATCGACGCCCTCGGGCTTGGGGTTGTTTAACCACCACGTGGGTTCGTTGACCCTATCTTGAGATTGGTACTTAGAAAGCGGCTTGCTTTCCCCTTCGTATTCATCCTGGGCTGCAAGGAGCGCCGCCAATGACGTCATATTTATCCGCGTATAGCCTCCAACTGAATAAAAAAGATTGCGGTGACAGTGCACTTATCTCGTACCAGGTGCGCCGATCTACCATGCTCAAATTGAGCTAGGTGCACTGTTACCGCAATCCGCGAGCCAGCCGGCGATCGCCTCGCGGACATTGGCGATGAGTTCGTCCATGGTCTCGCCTTGCGAGGCGTAGCCGGGTAGAACCGGGACTTCGGCCCAGAACCCGCCCTCCTCCGCCTCGTGCACGACCACCTTGATGTTCATGGGCGAAAGATACGACGGCACAAAATAACTAACAACACCGACCGTCAAACCTAAACTCGCTAACGGCCCTTCGCCGCGCCCGACGGGCCGCCGCCCGCCGCCGGCACGTTGAACGCCGCCACGTCGCCGGTCTTCAGCGCCCGCCATTTGGCGAGTTGCGCCTCCAGCCCGTCGTGCAAAGACTGATAGGTGGCCAGGGCCTGGGTCGTCGGGGCGGTGTCGGCGTCGTCTAGGTTGAGGGCGAAGGTGGCGAGGCGTTCGTTGAGCTGGCCGGGGAAGGCGAGGTTGGCTTCGGAGCCCTTCATGTCGACCTGCATCAGGGCTTCCTCGATCGGCGTCATCTGGGCGTCGATGGCGCTGGCCCGCGCCGCCTGTGGCCCCTTGCCCGCGCCGGCCATCGCGGCGCGCGTGGCGCGGATGTCGTTGACCGCCTTGTGCAGGGCGTCGATGTCTCTCGCGGTGGCGACGGCGAGGGCCGTCTTGGCGGCGATGGCCGGGCCGCTGTCCTTGACCCGCGGGTCGGCAACCACGGTCAAGGGGACGGTCTGGCTCTGGCCGTTGTAGGTCAGTTTCACCTGATAGCGGCCGGGCGGCACGAGGGCGCCGCGCGGGGTCGGGCCGGCGTAGAAGGCGCCGGGAATCTGGGCCGGATCGCTCATCCGCAGGTCCCACACCAGACGGTTCATGCCGGCGCCGGCGGGGATGGTGTCCACCGGCACGATCTGGTCGGGCCATTCGGGCGGCTGGACCACCTTGTCGGAGTGGGTGCTGGAGAGGTGACGCACCACCGCGCCCTGGCCGTCGAGAATATCCACCGTCACCTCGCCCGTGGGCGCGGCCCTGAAGGCGTAGTCGATGAGAGCGCCGGCCGGCGGGTTCTCGCCGACCGGGCGGCGGCTGTCCACCTCATCGGGATAGTGCAGGCGGTTGGCGGTCTCGGGTGTGTAGAGCACCATGGCCTGGGCGGCGGTGGCCGGGCTGATCTGGCGCAGCGGCGTCAGGTCGTCGAGGATCCAGAACGAGCGGCCGTGGGTCGCGGCCACCAGGTCGTCGCCCTTGACCGCCAGATCGTGGACCGGCGTGGCCGGCAGGTTGAGTTGCAGGGGCTGCCAGGCGGCGCCGTCGTCGAGGGAGAAGAACACCCCGCGCTCGGTGGCGGCGTAGAGCAGGCCCCGGCGCACCGGATCCTCGCGCACCGCGTGGACGACCGCCCCGGCCGGCAGGCCGGCGACGATCGAGGTCCAGGTTCTGCCGCCGTCGGCGGTCTTGTAGGCATAGGGGGCGATGTCGTCGAGCTTGTGCCGGTCCACCGCCAGATAGGCGCGGGCCGGATCGTAGTGTGAGGGCTCGATCATGTCGATCGAACTCCAGGCCGGCAGGGCGGCGGGGGTGACCTTGGCCCAGTGGCCGCCATCGTCGTTGGTGAGCTGAACCACGCCGTCGTCGGTCCCGGCCCAGATCATGCCCTTTTTCAAGGGCGATTCGGCCAGGGCGAAGACGGTGTCGTAGTATTCGACGCTGGTGATGTCCTTGGTGAGCGGGCCGCCGGACGGTTGCTGCCTGGCCTTGTCGTCGCGGGTGAGGTCCGGGCTGATGATCGTCCAGCTATGTCCGTGGTCGGTCGATTTATAGACCACGTCGGCGCCCCAATAGAGGGTGTCCGGATCGTGCGGCGACATCAGGAGCGGCGAGGTCCAGTTGAACCGGTGGCCCAGTTCGCTGGCCGGGTGGCCGGAGAAGTCGCCGGGAAAGGCGCTGATGTCCTGCGACTGCTCGGCACGCACGTCGAAGCGGTTGATGCCGTTTTCGGAGTCGCTGTAGATGATGTTGGAATCGTGCGGGTCGGGGATCACGAAGCCGCATTCGCCGCCGCCGGCCGGAAACCAGTCGCGCGGCCCGATCACCCCCTCGTCGTCGAAACTGGCCACGGCGAGGTTGGTGTTGTCCTGCTGGGCGCCGTAGATCCAATAGGGAAAATCCGGACCCGTGGCCACATGGTAATAGGCGCCGGTCGGCTGATTGTCCTGGGTCGACCAGGTCTTGCCGTCGTCCAGCGAGACGCTGGCCCCGCCGTCGTTGCCGTCGATCATGCGGGCCGGATCGGCCGGGTCGATCCACATCGCGTGGTGGTCGCCGTGGGTGGCCGAGACCAGGGAGAACGACTTGCCGCCGTCGGTGGATTTCAGCAGGCCGGTGTTCACCGCATAGACCGTGTCGGGCGCCTTGGGGTCGGCGAAGATCTTGGAGAAATACCAGGCCCGCTGGCGCACCCGCCCGTCGGTGTTGACCAGGCGCCAGGTCGCCCCGGCGTCGTCCGAGCGGTAGAGGCCCGCGTCCTTGGCCTCGATCATGGCGTAGATGCGCCTGGGGTCGGCGGCGGAGACCGACACGTCGATTCGCCCCAGGATGCCGTCCGGCAGGCCGTTTCCCTTCAGTTGAGTCCAGGTCGCCCCGCCGTCGGCGGAGCGGTAGAGGCCGCTCCCCGGCCCGCCGCTGGAAAAGTTCCACGGCTGGCGGCGCACCTGCCACAGGGCCGCGTAGACGATGCGGGCGTCGTGGGGGTCGAAGGTGACGTCGATGGCCCCGGTGTCGGCGTCCTTGTAGAGCACCTTGGCCCAGGTCTTGCCGCCGTCGGTGGTGCGGAAGACGCCGCGCTCGGGATTGGGGCCGAAGGCGTGACCGATGGCCGCCACCAGGACGATGTCGGGATTGTTCGGATCGACGATCAGGGCGCCGATCTGGCGGCTGTCCCTGAGGCCGACATTGGTCCAGGTCTTGCCGCCGTCCGCGGACTTGTAGACTCCGTCGCCATAGGTGATGTCGCCGCGCAGAGCGCCCTCGCCCGAACCGACATAGATGACGTTGTGATTGGATGGGGCGACCGCGATGGCCCCGATCGAGGCCATCGGCTGGCTATCGAACAGCGGCGTCCAGTTGGCCCCCGAATTGATGGTCTTCCACACCCCGCCGGCCGCCGCCCCGAAATAGAAGAGGCCGCTTTCGCCGGAGACGCCGGTCACCGCCACTGACCGCCCGCCGCGATAGGGCCCGATGCCGCGCCAGCGCATCGCCTTGAAGAGGGCGGGATCGACCGGGACCGCCGCGGCCGTCGAGGTTTGCGACGTGGGCGCGGCCAGGGCCGATCCGGCGGCCAGCGTCAGGGCCAGCAGGCTGGGCGCCAGCCAGCGGCGGGGGCATGAAGTCGAGTTTGTCAAGGCGGCGTCTCCGTGGCGTTCGTAGCGCGGGCTTCTAGCCCGCTTCTTCGGCGTAAACGTTCAAGGGCGGGCTGGAAGCCCCCCGCCACGAAGGATAGACACCGGCGCAGGGCGGAGCGCAACCACGCTGCCCGTCGTTTGTGCAATGGCGTCCGGCGCCGCCCGCTACTATCCGCCCCGATCGATGGATGCATCGTTGGCGAGCTTGAACGTCACATAGGCGAAGGCCTTGGAGATGAATTCCAGCACATAGGGGGCGTTATTGGAGAGGTTGTCGCACCATCGGTGGGGCCGATCGACACAGCCGCCGTCGAAGCTGGGAATGTTCCCCTCGTAGTTGCCGCGGAACCCGCCCCACAGGTCGACGTCCGCCTGCGACTTGCAGCAATCCTGCTGGGTCAGGATACCGGTGTTCGGAATGCCCGCCAGGCTGAAGGAATTGGAATCGGTTCCGTCATTGCCGATGAAGGACGAGCGAAAGACCAGCTTGTGGGCGTTGAAATAATCAAAGAAATACTGATTGCCGCGCCGCGATTGCGGCACCACATTGGGTGGAAACCGTCTGACGTTGTCGGCGTTTTGTGGATTGGCGACCAGGATGTTGTAGTTCGGCGTCGCGGTCACGTCGGAGTCGATATCGAAGACGATCCGCTTCTTTTCCGCCGGCGTCAGGGTTTTCGTGTAAAAGGCCGAGCCCAGCAGATTGATTTCCTCGCCGCCGAACCAGATGTATCGAAGCTGGTTGCGGGTGGGCGTCTTGGCCATCTTCAACGCCACTTCGAGAATGGTCGCCGAGCCGGAGGCGTTGTCGAGTATCCCCGCCCCGAAAATGGAGTCGAGGTGGGCATCGACGACCACGACGTGATGGGGATCGCCGAACGGCGAGTCGGCGATCAGATTATAGTCCACCGCCTTGGGGTTGGTTTGTGTCTGGATGTCGAGGCGCGCGACGGGCGCGTGGCCGGCGAGATACTGTTGGTAAAGATCCGCGCCCACCGCGTGGGAGGCCAACCCGACGACGGGGATGGCGGCCACGTCATGAAGATAGGCCGGATAGGCCGCGTCCGGGCCGGGCGAGCCTTTTCGGTTGGCCTGATCGGCCGTCCCCGGATAGTTGAAGAGAACGACCCCCGCCGCGCCGGCGGCCTGCGCATTCTCCACCTTGATGTCGAGGGCGCAGCCGCCGCGTTCGATCAAGGCGATGTTTCCCGGCGCGAAGCCGGTGAAGTCGGCGGGCGAACAGCCGCCTCGTGAATCCCCGGCGGCCTCGGCGGCGATCCCCACCGGCTGCACGGGCGCGCTCGTCGCGCCATGGCCGGAGAGGCGCGCCACGTACCACTCCTTGTCGATGGCGTAGCCGTGGCCGCCGACGCTGAAGGACGGAGCGCCGATGAGGCTGAAGGCGGTATAGGTATAGGGCTGGACGGTGACGCGATAGCCGGCCTGCCGCATCAGGGCGGCGACATAATCGATGGAGGCCTCGTATCCAGGCGTGCCGGTATCGCGATTGCCATGGCCGCCGGGTCCCGGATTGCGATCGGCGATCCGCTGGAACGCGACCAGATGGTCGAACAGCGCCTGCTGCTGGATGCATTCCACGAGCTTGGCCGCCGTGTCGTTGACGCGGGTCTCGCAGGCCTGATCGGAAGGAACAGCCGCGGTGCTCGCCGAGGTTCGGACGGCGGGGGCGGCCAGAGCCGAGCCGGCGGCGAGGGTCAGCGCCAGCAGGCCGGGGGCCAGCCAGCGGCGCGGGGGTTGGGTTCGATGGGTCAAGGCGGCTGCTCCCCTGATTTCGTAGCGCGGGGTTTGTCAGCCCGCTTCTTCGGCACAAATTTTTCAGAGCGGGCTGGAAGCCCGCGCTACAAGGGATAGACACCGGCGCAATGGAGAGCGCAACCATGAGATTCGCCCTTTCGGCCTTGGCGGTCGGCGTGGCCTTGGCCGGCGGCCCGGCGATCGCCCAAACCTCTCCACAGCCGGCGCCCGCCACGCCGCCGATCGAGGCGCCGCGCGATGTTCCCTATCCTGGTGCGGTGCGCCTCGCGGTGGACGCCACCGACTTGGCGCGCGGCATTTTCAGCGTCCGCGAGACGATTCCCGTCGCCGGCCCCGGGCCGATCACCCTGCTCTATCCCAAGTGGATTCCCGGCAACCATTCGCCGACCGGGCCGATCGACAAGCTGGCCGGCCTCGTCGTCACCGCCGGCGGCCATCCGGTGGCCTGGCGGCGCGACCCGGTGGATGTCTACGCCTTTCACCTCGATGTCCCGGCCGGAGCGACCGCCCTGGATCTGGCCTTTCAGTTCCTCTCGCCGGTCTCCACCCGGGAGGGGCGGGTGATGATGACCCCCGACATGCTGAGCCTGGAATGGAACACAGTGGTTCTCTATCCGGCCGGCTATTTCGCCCGCCGGATCGCCGTCGAGCCCAGCGTCCGGCTGCCGGCCGGCTTCACCGTGGCCAGCGCCCTGGAAACCGCCGCGAGCGCCGGCGAAGTCACGACGTTCAAGGCCACGACGCTCAACACCCTTGTCGACTCACCCCTGATCGCCGGCCGCTATTTCCGCCGGTTCGATCTCGATCCCGGCGGCTCGGCTCCCGTCGGCCTCGATGTGATCGCCGACCGCCCCGACGAACTGGCCGCCACGGGCGCCGAGATCGCCACCCACAAGGCCTTGGTCAAGCAGGCCTACCGGCTGTTCGCCTCCCACCACTACGACCACTACGATTTCCTGTTTTCCCTGAGCGACAAGATGGGCGGCATCGGCCTGGAGCATCACCAGTCCAGCGAGGACGGGACCATCCCCAAATACTTCACCGAGTGGGACAAGATGCCAGCCGGGCGCGACCTGCTGGCCCACGAATACACCCACTCCTGGAACGGCAAGTTCCGCCGGCCGGCCGATCTTTGGACGGCCAATTTCAACGTTCCCATGCGCGACAGCCTGCTCTGGGTCTACGAGGGCCAGACGCAGTATTGGGGTTATGTGCTGGCGGCCCGCTCGGGCCTGCTCACCCGGCAGGAGGCCCTGGACGCCATCGCCGTGGTCGCCGCGACCTACGACCATCGCTCGGGGCGCGCCTGGCGGGATCTGGAGGACACCACCAACGATCCGATCATCGCCGAGCGGCGCCCCTTGTCGTGGCTGAGCTGGCAGAGGAGCGAAGACTACTATTCCGAAGGCCAGCTCGTCTGGCTGGACGCCGACACCCTGATCCGCAAGCTCTCGGGCGGCAAGCGGTCCCTGGACGACTTCGCCAAGGCCTTTTTCGGCATCGACAACGGCAGCTTCGTCACCTCGACCTACACCTTCGACGATGTGGTGGCGGCCCTGAACGCGGTCCAACCCTACGACTGGGCCGCGTTCCTGCACACGCGGTTGCGGGGCTATGGCCCCGGCGCGCCGCTGGACGGGGTGGCGCGCGGCGGCTACCGCCTGATCTACAGCGACGTGGAATCCGATTACCTCGCCAGCGCCGAGAAGATCCGCAAGATCACCGACTTCTCGTTCTCGCTCGGCCTGGCGGTGGGCAAGGAGGGGATGCTGACCGACGTCGCCTGGGACGGCCCCGCCTTCAAGGCCGGCCTCACCGCCGGAAACCAGATCGTGGCGGTGAACGCCGAGGCCTACGATCCCGACACCCTGAAGGACGCCGTCCGCGCCGCCCGCGGCGGCGCCGCGCCGATCGCCCTGCTGGTCAAGGACAACGACCGCTTCCGCACCGTCGCCATCGCCTACCACGACGGCCTGCGCTACCCGCACCTGGAACCGGTGGCCGGCGGCAAGGCGAGCCTGGACGACATTTTGCGGGCGCGGTCGTGAGCGCGGGCGGCCAAAAGAATTTTACTTCTCCATGTCCGGATAAGGTCCCGCTCCGCCGTCGGCGATGAACTGGTCAATGCGCGCGCTCAGCACCGGCAGGGGCACCGAGCCCATCTCCAGCACGGTGTCGTGGAAGGCGCGGATGTTGAACTTCGGCCCCAGCGCCTTTTCCGCCTTGGCGCGCCCGGCCTCGAAAGCCATCTCGCCCAGGTAGTAGCTGAGGGCCTGGCCCGGCCAGGAGATGTAGCGATCGACCTCGGTCGCGATTTCGTGGTCGGAAAGGGCGGTGTTGTCGTGCAGGTATAGGACCGCCCGCTCGCGGGTCCAGCCCTCGCTGTGGATGCCGGTGTCCACCACCAGCCGCGCCGCCCGCCACATCTGGTAGGTCAGCATGCCGAACCGGTCGTAGGGCGTTTCGTAGAGGCCCATCTCCAGGCCCAGCTTCTCGCAATAGACCGCCCAGCCCTCGCCGTAGGCCGAGATATAGACCTTCTGGCGAAACATCGGCTGGCCCTTGTGCTCGAGGGCGATGGCCCCTTGCAGGGCGTGGCCGGGCGCCGATTCGTGCAGGGTGAGGGCGGTGAGGTTGTAGAGCGGCCGCGAGGGCAGGTCATAGGTGTTGACCAGGTAGACGTCGGGCCCGCCCCGCCCCGAGGTGTAATAGGGCGCCATGTCCGCCGGCACCGGCTTGATGGCGAAGCGGCGTCTGGGCAGATAGCCGAAAAAGTCGGCCTCCTTGCCGTCGAACTGCTTGGCGATCCAGGCGGCGCGCCACAGCAGTTCCTGGGGCGTCTTGGCGTAGAATTGCGGGTCGGTGCGCAGGAAATGGAGGAAGGCCGGAAAATCCCCCTTGAATCCGGTTTCCTTCATCGTGGCCAGCATCTCGCCGTGAATCTTGGCGACCGCGGCCAGCCCGATCTGGTGGATCGCGGCGGGCGTAAGATCGAGAGTGGTGAATTCCTTGATCTTGGCCCGATAATAGGCCGCCCCGTCTGGAAGATCGTCCGCCGCCAGGCTTTCCCGCGCGCCCGGCAGGTATTCGTCGCGCATGAATTTCAGCATCGCCAGGTGGGCCGGAATGACCGCCTGGGCGATCGCCCGGGCGCCCGCCGCGCGCAGGGCCGCTTGTTCGGCCACCGGGATGCCGGCCGGCATGGCCTTGAACGGCGCGTAGAAGAGATTGGCCTCGATACTGGGCGCCTGCGTGACCGCGGTCAGCGAGACGTCGCGGCCGGCGAGGGTCACCTTCGGCGGGGTGAAGTCGCGCTTTTCGCCGGCGCGCATGTTGTCGATCTGTTGGGCGAAATAGCGCGGGAACTGACGGAGCTGGGCGATGTAGGCGCGGTAGTCGCCCTCGCCGTGGAAGGTCCGGCGCGCCGTCGATCCCAGGTTTCCCCAGAACGTACTGTCCGAGTTCACCGGCATTTCATAGTCGGCTAGGCGCTGATCGGCGATCAGGATCGCGATCTGGTCGCGGTAGATCGCGTAGTCGAGGCGCGCCGCCGGCAACAGCGAAGCCGGCGCCAGAGCGTCCAGCCGCGCGGCGACATCGGTCCAGTAGGCGAGCCGGGCCGCTTGGTTGGCGGCGCTCACGTCGGGCAGATGGTCGGCGATCGGCCGTGTCAGGTCGTCGCCGTCCTCGCCGGCGAACTGCGCCTCGCGCCACGCCCACTCGGTTGTGTAGATGGCCTTGAACTGCGCATCGGCGCTCAGATCGGCGGCACGGGCCAGCGCGATGCCGGACAGAATGAGCAAGGCCGCGGCGAACGCCGCGATCAGTCTATGCATGGGGCGTCTTTCGTGGCGCGAGCCTGTATTTTGCCAGTTTCTCATAATGGGGCCGCGCCGCCTCGGCGATCGCCTTCAGGCCTTCGTCCAGATCGCCGGACTCCGGCGCGGGTCGGGGACGGGCGAATCCGGTGGAATGTTCCACCGCCTCGTACCATACCGGCGCCCAGACGCCGTCGCTGGCGCGGCGGCCGGGCGGCCAGTTCAGCATCTCGTCCGTAAACGGAATATCGAGGGCGGCGCACAGGGCGGTCAGCGCGCCCCGCGGATCGGCCAGGACGTCCTCGGCCTCGATCACCGGCGGCGGGGCGCCCAGGCGATCGGCCTCGCGGTCGAACAGCTCGGCCTGCCCGGCAAAACCGATGTCGGCCGCCGCCACCTCGCGGCGGCGGGCGACGTAGGAGGCCAGCACCTGTTCGGGCGAGCGGATCAGGAAGGCGTTGCGGCAACGGCTCATCCAGGCAAGGTCGATCCCGTCGATCATGTGATGAGTCATGTGCTTCTGGTAGAAGATCGGCCGGCCGCCCGGGGCGCATCCGAGCAGGCGCTCGATCACGGCGCGCGGGTCGGTCGGCATGGCGGCCAGCACCGCCTCGCGCATCGGATGGTCGGCGCCGGTCATGGCCAGATAGGCGCCGTAGAAGGGCTCGTCGATCACCGTCGTATCCGGCCGGTTCTCGAAGGCGCGCATCATGGCGGTGGAGATGTTGCGCGGCCCCGACCACAGGGCGATGCGGATCGGCTCGGGGGGCGCGGTCACCGTCGGAGGCCGTTTTGCGCGTCGGCATCCTTCAGGGCGGCGTAGAGGTCCTGGAGGCGGTGGGTAACGGGGCCGGGGGCGAGCGGCAGGGCGCGGCCGTCGATTTCGCGCACCGGCGTGATCCCGGCCATGGTGCCGGTGACGAAGGCTTCGTCCGCGCCGCGCGCGTCATCGGGGCTGAAGTCGCCGAGCTGGATGGGCACATGGTTGTTGCGGCAAAGGTCAATCACATGGCCGCGGGTAATCCCATTGAAGCAATAACCTCCGGCCGAGGTGAACACCGCCCCGCCCCGAACGAAGAAGAAGTTGGTGGCGTTGCAGCTCGACACGAAGCCGGCCGGATCGAGCATCAGGGCCTCGTCGGCGCCCTTGCCGATGGCCTCTATGAGGGCGGTGATCAGGTTGAGCCGGCTGTGCGAATTGAGCCGCATGTCGAACATATCCGCCGGCGTGCAGCGCACCGAGACGATGGCGAGGCTAAGGCCCTTCCCGCCGCCCGTCGGGACCTTGTGCTCAGCGACGACGGCGACGGTCGGGCGGCCCACTGCGTTGCGCGGATCCTGGCTCACCGTGGATTTGAGGCCGCGCGTCACCATCAACCGCACATGCACCCCATCGGTCATGGTGTTGGCGTCGAGAGTGGCTCGGAGGGCGGCGGCTATCCCCGCCCGATCCAAGCCGATGTCCAGGCCGATGGCCCGCGCGCCGGCGAACAGGCGATCCAGATGCGCCTCCAGGAAGAGCAGCCGCCCCCGGTGCAGGCGCAGGCCCTCCCACACCCCGTCGCCCATGGAAAAGCCGGCGTCGAAGATCGACACCTTGGCCTCGCCCCGCGCCACCAGATCGCCGTTCAGCCAGACCTTGACGCGCTCGTTGCGCGGATCAGCCGCATAGTCCTGACTGCCCGCCATGGCGTCTCCAGTTGAACTCGCGCGAAATCCCGGCACGAGCGCGGCCGGCGCCCCTGTCGGCTTTTCACCGTCCGGCCTAAAGGTCGCGCATGATCGCCACTTTGGCCAGCCTCGACGCCGCGAGCCTCGCGTGCTTCGACGACATCGTCGATGTCCGCACGCCCGCCGAGTTCGCGCTGGATCACGTTCCGAGCGCGGTCAATCTGCCGGTGTTGAGCGACGCCGAGCGGGCCGAGGTGGGGACGATCTACGTCCAGGAATCTCGCCTCAAGGCGCGGCGGGTCGGCGCGGCCCTGGTGGCGCGCAACATCGCCGCCCATCTGGAAGGTGCGCTCAAGGACAAGGCGGGGCCTTGGGCGCCGCTGATCTACTGCTGGCGCGGCGGCCAGCGCTCCCACGCCACGGCCACCGTCCTGGCCCAGGTAGGCTGGCGGCCGACGGTGATCGCCGGCGGCTACAAGGCCTGGCGCCGCCACGTCACCGCCGCCCTCTACGATGCCGAGCCGGCCTTTCGGGTGGTGCTGCTGGACGGAAACACCGGTTCGGGTAAGACGGAAATTCTTCGCACGTTGCACGAGGCGGGGGTCCAGACGCTCGATCTCGAAGGTCTGGCCGGGCATCGCGGCTCGCTGTTCGGCGCTCTGGCCGGCCGGCCGCAGCCCAGCCAGAAGCTGTTCGAAACCCGGCTCCTGGAGGCGCTGGATCGGCTTGATCCCGCCCGCCCGATTCTGGTGGAGGCCGAATCGAGCAAGATCGGCGATCTCAATGTGCCGCCGACCCTGTGGAAGGCCATGACCGCCGCGCCGCGCATCGAGCTTTCCGCCCCGCGCGCCGCCCGCGCCCGCTACCTTGTCGGCGCCTACGGCGACATCGCCCAGGATCGCCAACGTCTGGAGCAGGCCCTGGCCAATCTACCTGGGCGGCACGGCCGAAAACGAATCGCCCAGTGGCGCGACATGGTTCAGAGCGGCGCCTTCGAGACCCTGGCCGACGCCTTGATGGAAGCCCACTACGATCCGGCCTACGAGCGCGGCCGCCGCGCCGAGGCGCGGTCGTCGCTCGGCCTGGTGGTCATGGATGACTTGGCGCCCGCCAGCCTGCGGGCGGCGGCGATAAGAGTGGCCACGATTGTGGAAAGCCATTGAAGGAGACGCCATGCCGCCTGACCCCGTCCGTTTGACCTCCCTGGCTCACGGCGGCGGCTGCGGGTGCAAACTCGCGCCGGCCGTGCTCGACGATATTCTCGCCATCATGCCGGCGGCCGGCGTGTTCCCCAACCTTTTGGTTGGCGCCGAGACCGCCGACGACGCCGCCGTCTGGCGGCTGAACGACGATCAGGCCCTGGTGGCGACGACCGACTTTTTCATGCCCATCGTCGACGATCCCTTCGACTTCGGGCGCATCGCCGCCACCAACGCTCTCTCCGACATCTACGCCATGGGCGCGCGGCCCATCCTCGCCCTGGCCGTCGTCGGCATGCCGGTCGGCAAGCTGCCGGTGGAGACGATCCGCGCCATCCTGGCCGGCGGCGCGGCGGTCTGCGCCGCGGCCGGGATTCCGGTGGCCGGGGGCCATTCCATCGACAGCGCCGAGCCGATCTATGGCCTGGTCGCCCTCGGCCTAGTCCACCCCGACAAGCTCGTCAGAAACAGCACGGCGCGGGTGGGCGACGTTCTCATCCTCACCAAGGCCCTGGGCGTCGGGGTGCTGAGCGCCGCCTTCAAACAAAGTCGGCTGGAGGCGGGCGGCTACCAAGCCCTGATCGCCTCGACCACCCAGTTGAACGCCGTCGGCGCCGAACTGGCGGGGATGGTCGGGGTCCACGCCGTCACCGACGTCACCGGCTTTGGCCTGCTCGGCCACGCGCTGGAGATGGCGCGCGGGGCGGGCCTGACGGTGGAGATCGAAGCCGAGGCGACGCCCCTTCTCGCCGGCGCCGAGGCCCTGGCGCGCGCCGGTGTGCGCACGGGGGCGGCGGGGCGCAACTGGGAAAGCTATGGCGAGGCGGTGCGCCTGGGCGATATCCCCGATTGGCGCCGCGACATCCTCACCGATCCCCAGACCAGCGGCGGCCTGCTGATCGCCGTGGGGGAGCGGGAGTCGGCGGATGTGCTGGCCCTGGCGCGAAGTCGCGGCTTCCGGGCCGCCGCCCGCATCGGGAGGATGATCGCCGGCTCGCCGGAAATTCGCGTCGTCTAAACCAGCACCTCCAACCGCTCGAGTCCGCGAAAGAACGGCAGGGTGCGCCAGGCCGGCGGCGTGTCGGGATCGGCGAGGCGCAGGTCAGGAAAGCGTTCGAACAGGCGCGTCAAGGCCACCTGCGCCTCCAGGCGGGCCAGGGGCGCGCCGATGCAGATGTGGGCGCCGCCGCCGAACGCCACGTGCGGGCTCTTCTTGCGGGTGATGTCGAAGCGGTGGGGGTCGTCGAACACCGCAGGGTCGCGGTTGGCGCCGCGCAGGGACAGCAGCATCGACTGGCGGGGGCGCATCGGGCAGCCGCCGACCGCCATATCCCGCGAGGCGATGCGGCCGGTGACGTCCACCGGCGGCTCGTAGCGCAGAATCTCCTCCACCGCCGCGCCGATGAGGGCCGGGTCGGCCCGCAGTTTGGCGAGTTCCGCCGGATGGGTGAGGAAGAGCCGCACACCGTTGCCGATCAGATCGGTGGTGGTCAGGTTGCCGCCGACCAGCAAGGCGGTGAGGTTGGACGTGAGTTCGGCGTCGGAATACGCCGCGCCGGCCGCCTGCTGCTGGACCATGTCGGTGACCAGATCGTCGCCGGGACTGGCGCGCCGCGCCTCCAGCAGGCCGCGCATGTAAGGGCCAAGGGCGTTGATCGAAGCGACCATGTGCGCGGTCTGGTCGGGCGTCCGCAAGGGGTTGAGGGATTGGATCACCCCTTCGGACCAGTCGCGGAACTCCGCCAGGCGGGCGTGATCCACCCCCAGGATGGCGGCGATGACGTCGATGGGAATGGGCAGGGCGAAGTCGGCCATCAGATCGAACCGTTCCGCCTTCCCGATGGCGTCGAACGCGCCGGCGACGATGCGCTCCACCTCTGGTCTGAACCGCGCCACCCGCCGATAGAGGGCCTGGGCCAGAGGCGGGCGAAGGCGGGCGTGGTCGGGATCGTCCATCAGCAGGATGGAGTTCTGGCGATCGGGATTGTCGATGCCCTCGACCCTCTGCTCCACGATCCGCCGGGTCAGCACCGCCGCCTCTTCGGCCCGCGCCGGATCGCGCCACAGGGTGAGATCGGTCAGCACCCCGCGCACATCCTCGTGGCGGGTGAGGAAGAAGACGCCCGCCGCCTCGTCGCGCAGCACCGGATGATCGGCGCGCAGCGCATCGAGCATGACGTGGGGATCGTCCCGGAAGGCCGGATTCAGCGGCGTCAGTTCGAGGACGTGCGGTGGGGCGTTGTCAACCAAGGTCATGGTCTTGTCTCCGGAATACACCCACGTCTCAAAATGCCGCCTCCGTTCCCAGACCTTCCGCGACCGCCCGCCGATAGACGAACCAGCCGGCGGCCAGATCCTGGGCGATGGCGCCAAGGGACTTGTAGATCGTCACGTCCGCCTCGCCCAGCCGCCCGGCCAGCGTGCCGGCCATGACTTCGCCGATCTCGCCCAGCACGTGATCCTCGCCGATCGCGCCGGCGGCGATGGCGTGCAGCACTTCGCCGCCTTGCCGCAGAACTCCCTCACGGTGATCGGCGAACAGGCGCGCGCGCGCCACCAGGGCGTCGTCGGCTTCGCGGGCGGCGGCGGTGCTCGATCCCACCAGATTGACATGAGCGCCGTCCATGACATCGGCGCCCGTCAGGATAGGTTCGGCCGCCTCCGACACGGCGCAGATCAGGTCGGCGCCGCGCACCGCCTCTCGCGCCGTATCCGCCGCCCGCGCCAGCGTCTTCAGTTCGGCTTGAAGCGCCGCCGCCAATTTCCCCGCCCGCTCCGGCGACCGGCCCCAGACCCGGATCTCGCTCAGCGGCCGGACGTGGGCGATGGCCCGGGCGTGGGTCAATGCCTGCTCGCCATAGCCCAGCAGGGCCAGGACCGGGGCGCCCGCCCGCGCCAGAGCGTCCGTCGCCGCCGCGCTCGCCGCCGCCGTGCGGATGGCGGTGATCTCTCCGGCGTGGATCAGGGCCACCGGCGCCCCGCCTTCCGGCTCGAACAGCAGCACCCCGCCCTGGTGCGACTGACTTCCCCTGGCGAAATTCTCGGGAAAGACGCTGATCAGCTTGGCGCCAAAGGCCTCTTTGCTCGCCCCCGGCATCACCCCGAACGCCCGGCCGCCGTCCAGGGGGATGATCTGGCGCAGCAGTTGCCGGGTGCGCCCAGCCGACAGCGCCATCATCGCCTCGCGCATCAGCGGGATGGCCGCGTCGTAGGTCAGGAGGCGCCGCACGGTGGCGCGGTCGATGATGCGCAGGGTCATGTTTTTGTTCCGTTTCGGGCTTCGGTCGGCTACCACGCTTTCGTGAACGCGTCTCCGTCCGGTTTGCATCTCGCCGCCGCCCTGGCGGTCCTGCCCGGGCGTCGGGCGGCGGTGGCCGGTGGGGCCGAGGCGCGACTCGTTCGGCCGCCGGAGGCGCGCGGCCTCTTCGAGGCGGGGCCGGTGCTGCTGGCTCACGCGGCGTTGACGGCGCGGCGGCTCGAGCTTCCGGCGCCGCCCAGATCGGCCCGCCTGTTCGACGTTTTGGAGTTGTTCGCCTTCGCCCGCCCGGCCCGGTTCTGCGCCCCTTCGGCGGTGGGGCTGGCCCTGGCCATGGGATTGCCGGCGCCCGCCGACCCGCCGGCCCAGGCGGTCGCCCTGCGCGAGGTCGCCGCCCTTCTGCTCGCCGAACTGGCCGCCGCGCCGGCGCCCAGCCGCGAAGAGGCTCTGGCCCAGGCCGAGACCCTGGGCCGGGCCGGATGGGCCTGGGCCCCGGCGGTCATTGGCGCTCTGCGCGCCGCGCCCGTGGGCCGCCCCTGGCGGGGGACGGGCCTGGATGTCTGGCGCCGGGTCGGCGAATGGGAGGACCAGGCGCCGCTGGGCGAGGCCGCCTCCAAGAGCGTCGATCCGGTGGCGGTCGAGGCGTGGCTTGTCGAACTGCTGGCCCGCGCCGGCCTGGACGAGGCGCGGCCGATGCAGGCGCAGTACGCCGCCGGGGCCGCCCACGCCTTTCAGCCGCGCGAGCGGGAGGGCGAGCCGATGATGATGCTGGCCGAGGCCGGCACCGGGGTCGGCAAGACCCTGGGCTATCTCGCCCCCGCCTCGCTGTGGGCGCGGGCCAATGGGCCGGGGGTGTGGATATCCACCTACACTCGCGCCCTGCAGCGCCAGATCGAGCGCGAGAGCCGCTCCATCTTCCCCGATCCCGCCGTGCGCGCCAGAAAGGCGGTGGTCAGGAAGGGGCGGGAAAACTACCTGTGCCTGCTGAATTTCCAGGAGGCCGTGAACGCCGCTCAGCTCGGAGGCGGCGACCAGATCGGCCTGGCGCTCGCCGCCCGCTGGGCCGCCGCCAGCCGCGATGGCGACATGACCGGCGGCGACTTTCCCGCCTGGCTGCCGAGCCTGTTCGCCGTCTCCCCGCCCGCCCAGGCCAGCGCCGCCAATCTGGTGGATCGGCGCGGCGAATGCATCCACGCCGGCTGCCCGCACTACCGCGCCTGCTTCATCGAAAAGGCGGTTAGGGCCTCCAGGCGGGCCGACCTGGTGATCGCCAACCACGCCCTGGTCCTCACCCAGGCGGCCTTCGACGGGGCGCGGGCGGCGCGGGGCGGCAAGGGCGATGTCGAGACCAGCCACGCGCGCCGGATCGTGTTCGACGAAGGCCATCACCTGTTCGACGCCGCCGACAGCGCCTTTTCCGCCGCCCTGTCGGGGGCCGAGGCGGCCGAGATGCGGCGCTGGATCCGCGGGCCGGAGGGCCGCGGGCGGCGCGGGCGCGGGCTGGAGGAGCGGCTGATAGAGGTGCTCGGCGATCGTGACGACGCCCGCCGCTCCCTGCTGGAGGCGACCGCCGCCGCCGCCGCCCTGCCAGCCGAAGGCTGGTCGGGACGCATCGCGCCGCAGGGAGGCGAGGCCGCTCCGCGCGGTCCGGTCGAAGCCTTCCTGGTCGCGGTCCTCGAACAACTTCGCGCCCGCGCCGCGCCCTCGCAGATCGGCATGGAGTGCGCCGCCCGGCCGGCCCTGGATCGGGTGCGCGCCGCCGCCCGCGCCGCCGCCCTCGCCGTCGGCGCCGTCGAAGCGCCGTTGGCGGCCCTGTCGCGGCGGCTCGAGGAGGTGCTGGACGAGGAAGCCGACACCCTAACCGCCACCGAGCGGGCGCGCATCGAAGGCGCCCTGCGCGGCCTGGACCGGCGGGGGCGGATGATGCTGCCGGCCTGGCGCGCCATGCTGACCGCCATTGCCGAGGACGCGCAGGGCGATCCCGATTTCGTCGATTGGTTCGACGCCGGCTTCCTGTTCGGTCGGATCGTGGACGCCGCCTGCCGCCGCCATTGGGTGGACCCCACCGCGCCACTGGCCGCCGCCGTCCTCGCCCCGGCCCACGGGGTGCTGGTGACCAGCGCCACCCTGGCCGACGGCGCGGCGGCCGATCCCTTCGCCCTGGCGCGGATGCGCACCGGCGCGGCGCATCTGCCGGGCCCGCCCCGGACCCTGCGCCTGGCCTCCCCCTTCGACTATGGGGCCAAGGCCCGCGCCCTGGTGGTCGGCGACGTGGGGCGGGAGGATCTTCGCCAGGTGGCGGCGGCGATGCGCGAGCTGTTCCTGGCCGCCGGCGGCGGCGCCCTGGGCCTCTTCACCGCCATCCGCCGCCTGCGCGCCGTTCACGAGCGCCTGGCCGCGCCCCTGGCCGACCGGGGTCTCGCCCTCTACGCCCAGCACGTCGACCCGCTCGACGTGGGGGCGCTGGTGGACATCTTCCGGGTCGAGGAGGACGCCTGCCTCCTGGGCACCGACGCGGTGCGCGACGGGGTCGATGTGCCCGGCCGCTCCCTGCGCCTGCTGGTCTTCGACCGCGTTCCGTGGCCGCGCCCCGACATATTGCACAAGGCGCGGCGGGGCCGCTTCGGCGGCGCGGCCTATGACGACGCCGTCGCCCGCGGCCGCATCGCCCAGGCCTTCGGCCGGCTGATCCGCCGCGCCGACGACAAGGGCGTCTTCGTCATGCTCGACGCCGCCGCCCCCACCCGGCTGTTTTCGGCCCTGCCAGAAGGGGTGCGCCTGGAACGGGTCGGCCTGGTGGAAGCCATCGAGGCGACGGCGGCGCACCTGCGGCCATAGGGCTCGCGAGGCCGATGTCTCACTTATGTCCAGTTTGCCGTCTTTAGGGCGGTTTCGCGAACAAAAGGGCCGTTATGCGATGGAGTCGGTTTCGATGAGGCGCGTCGGCGCGGGTCTGGCCCTCCTGACCGCCTTGCTCGCCAACCCATCGGCCGCCCTGGCCTGGGCGCCCGACGCCCAGGCCATGCGCCAACTCGCCCGCGGCGTCTCGTGGGCCGAGGTTCTGCCATCGCCGGGCGGGGCGGCCATCATCCACGCGGCCATCGACATCGCCGCGCCGCCCAAGGCGGTGTGGGCGGTGATGACCGACTGCAAGATGGCGGCCAAGCTGGTGGTGACGGTGACCGTCTGCAAAGTCGTCCAGGGCGATCAGCGCGCCGGCTGGGACGTGCGCGAACAGGTGACGCGAGGCAATCTCATCGTCCCGCCGATCCGCAACGTCTTCCGCTCCGACTACCAGCCCTACACCCTGATCCGCTTTCATCGCCTCGCCGGCGATCTTCGGATCGAGGAAGGCGAATGGCGCCTGCAGGCCATCGACGGCGGCGCGGGAACGCGGGTGACCTACGTCAACAAGGTGGCGGCCAACATCACCGCCCCCGCCTTCCTGGTCCGCGCCGGCATGAAGCACGACACCGCCAAGGTCATGGTCAACCTGCGCCGCGAGAGCGTGGCCGCCGGGCGGCGCGGCGGGGGGGGTTAGGGCTATCTTGAAATTCCGCCGCCGGCCCACGCGTTCGCCGAACCGGCCCTGGCGAGCGGCGGCTCGAAACCTTGCCGCTTGCTATTGGCCGATGGAAACCGGACGGTCCCAAATCTTCCGCGAAGCTCGCGGCTCATCCCAGGCGAGGAAAATCGATGTCACGGATTCAGCAGGTTTTCGGCAAGGCGCTTTTAGGCGCCGCGCTCGCCCTTTCGGTCGCGGTTCCGCTCAGGGCCGCCGCGGGCAGGATGCCGACGGATGTCATTTACAACTTCACCGGCGGCGCCGAGGGAGGGAGGCCCGAAGGCGGCCTCATCCGGGACACGGCGGGCAATTTCTACGGCACGACCAGCGTCGGCGGCAGCAGCAATTGCCCATCCGGTTGCGGCGCCGTCTTCAAGCTCAGCGCCCTGGGCGCGGCCACCGCGCTCTACACCTTCACGGGCGCGCGCGACGGCCTCGAACCCCTTGATAAATTGATCGCGGACGCCGCTGGAAACCTGTACGGCACGACCGAACGTGGTGGCGCCCATAAGCTCGGTGTCGTCTTCAAGGTGACGCCGGGCGGTGTGGAAACCGTGCTCCATTCCTTCGCCGGCGGAAGCGATGGGGCAAACCCGGAGGCCGGCCTGACCATGGACACGGCCGGCAATTTCTACGGCACGACCAATTACGGCGGCCTGTCCAACCTGGGCACGGTCTTCAAGCTCGCGCCGGACGGGACCCTGACCGTGCTCCACGCCTTCACCGGCGGCCACCACGATGGGTCTCAACCGTTCTCCGCCGGCGTGATCATGGACAAGCACGGCAATCTCTACGGCGACACCGGCTTTGGCGGCGCCGGCAATTCGGGGGTGATTTTCAAGATCGCGCCCAACGGCAAATTTTCGGTGCTCTATACTTTCACCGGCGGCGCCGATGGAGCCGGCCCGTTCGGCGGTTTGATCCGGGACAAGCAGGACAACCTCTATGGCGTCACGCTGCAAGGCGGCGGCCCGTGCAAATGTGGCGTGGTGTTCAAGCTCGCGCCGGACGGTACGGAGACGGTGCTGCATAACTTCAACAATGATGGTTCGGATGGCTATTATCCCCAGTCCAGCCTGATCATGGACAAGCAGGGGAACCTCTTCGGCGTCACCGGGGCCGGCGGCAGTTTCGGCATAGGGACCGTTTTCCAGCTTTCGCCGGATGGGACCGAGACCATCCTGCATAGCTTCGCCGGAACCCACGACAGTCCTCCCGATGGCGACGGTCCTCTGGGGAGCCTGATCCTGTCAATGAATAAGCTCTATGGCACGACCGCCAGCGGCGGGAGCGGCCAATTCTCTAGCGGCGTCGTGTTCGCGGTGAGGAAGGCAAAATAGCCACCGGCGCGGGCGCCTGGCGGAGAAAAATCTGGCGGAGGAAAATCGATGTTACGGATTCAGCGGGTTTTCGGCAAGGCGCTTGTGGGGGCGGCGCTCGCCCTTTCGGTCTCGGTTCCGCTCGGCGCCGCCGCGGGCGGGATGCCGACGGATGTCATTTACAACTTCACAGGCGGCGCCGAGGGTGGAACTCCCCAGGCCGGCCTCATCAAGGACACGGCGGGCAATTTCTACGGCACGACCAGTGGGGGCGGCAGCAGCAATTGCCCATTCGGTTGCGGCGCCGTCTTCAAGGTCAGCCCCCTCGGCGTCGCGACCGCGCTCTATACCTTCAAGGGCGGGAGAGACGGCGGCGAACCCCAAGACACCTTGATCGCCGACGCGGCGGGAAACCTCTACGGCACGACCGAATTTGGCGGCGCCCATAATTTCGGCGTCGTCTTCAAGCTGACGCCGAGCGGCGTGGAAACCGTGCTTCATGCCTTCGCCGGTGGAGGCGACGGGGCGCAGCCGATCGCCGGCCTGATCATGGATGCGGCCGGCAATTTCTACGGCACGACCACTGGAAGCGGCCCGCCCAACCCCGGCACGGTTTTCAAGCTCGCGTCGGACGGGACCCAGACCGTGCTCCATGCCTTCACCCGCCACCTCGATGGGTATCAGCCGTACGACGGCGTGATCATGGACAAGCACGGCAATCTCTACGGCGACACCGCCTTTGGCGGCGCCAGCAACTTGGGTGTGATTTTCAAGATCGCGCCCAACGGCAAGTTTTCGCTGCTCTATTCCTTCACCGACGGCGCCGATGGAGAAGTCCCGCAAGGCGGCTTGATCATGAACAAGCAGGGCGCCCTCTACGGAACCACGACGGAAGGCGGCGGCCCGTGCCTTTGCGGCGTGGTGTTCAGGCTGGCGCCGGACGGCACGGAGACGGTGCTGCATACCTTCACCGGTTCGGATGGCGCCGACCCCACGGATAGTCTGATCATGGACAAGCAGGGCGCCCTCTACGGCACCACCAATATCGGCGGCCGGCACGGTGACGGGACCGTTTTCCAGCTTTCGCCGGATGGGACCGAGACCGTCCTGTACAGCTTCGCCGGATCTCCCGATGGCGCAGGTCCCAATGGCAGCCTGCTCCTGTACATGAACAAGCTGTACGGCACGACCGCCAGCGGCGGGAGCGGCCACCGCGCTCGCGGCGTCGTGTTCGAGGTGAGGAAAGCGAAATAGCCACCGACGCGGTCGGAGGGCGGAGAAAAATCTGGCGGAGGAAAATCGATGGCACGAACGCAGCAGGTTTTCGGCAAGGCGCTTTTAGGCGCGGCGTTCGCCCTTTCGGTCGCGCTGCCGCTCGGGGCCGCCGAGCGGCGGGCGGATATTCTCTACAACTTCACCGGCGGCGCCGATGGCGCGGATCCCTCCGCCGGCCTCATCCGGGACGCGGCGGGCAATTTCTACGGCACGGCCGCCGGGGGCGGCGGCGGTTGCGGTTGCGGCGTCGTCTTCAAGCTCAGCCCCCTCGGCGCGGAGACCACGCTCTACACCTTTACCGGCGGGAACGATGGCAGCGATCCCGCCACCAAACTGGTCGCGGACGCGGCGGGAAACCTCTACGGCACGACCCTGTTCGGCGGCGCCCATAATTTCGGTGTCGTCTTCAAGCTGACGCCGGCCGGTTTGGAAACCGTGCTTCACGCCTTCGCCGGCGGAAAGGATGGGCAATACCCGATCGCCGGCATGGTGATGGGCGCCGGCAACCTCTATGGCACGACCGATCAGGGTGGCGGCCGCTCGGACCTCGGCGGCACGGTTTTCAAGGTCGCGCCGGACGGGACCGAGACCGTGCTCCATGCCTTCTCCTGCGGGTCCGATGGGTGCGATCCGCAGGGCGACCTTTTTATTGACCAAACGGGCGTTCTCTACGGCACGACTCTCCTCGGAGGCGACGCCGGTGGAGGCACGATTTTCGACATCCCGCTTGGCCGCGTATTTTCGACGCGCCATGCTTTCGACGGCGGCGCCAATGGCGTCGCTCCGGCGGGCGGCGTGATCATGGACGGGCAGGGCGTCCTTTATGGAACCACTTCTTCAGGGGGCGGCGGTTCGTGCAACTGCGGGGTGGTGTTCAAGCTCGCGCCGCATGACGTGCTGACGGTGCTGCACGCCTTCACCGGCGCGCCCGACGCCCGGTCCCCCGGCGACAGCCTGGTCATGGACGGGCAGGGTAATCTCTTCGGGGCCACCGAGACCGGCGGCCGTAAGGACCGCGGGGCGGTTTTCGAGGTTTCGCCGGACGGGACCGAGACCGTCGTGCACAGCTTCGCCGGATCTCCCGACGGCAAACATCCTCAGGGGAGCCTGCTCCTCTACATGAACAAGCTCCATGGTTTGACCGCCGAGGGCGGGACCGGCGGCGCCTGCACATACGGCTGTGGGACCGTCTACGAAGTGAAGAAGGCGAAATAGCCACCGGCGCGGGCGCCGGGCGTTCCCGACGCGCCCGCCGGCGCTCTGTCCCCCGCCCCCTCCACCGCTTCGCGGTCCCCCTCCCCCCGCTGCGCGGATGAGGATTTGAGCGCCGTGATCCTCCCCCATGCCTCTTCATGGGGGAGGGGGACCCCGAAGGGGTGGAGGGGGCGGACGCGTCACCATTGCCTCGAGACGCGATCCGGATCCGTTGGCCGGTCAAGGAAACTGTGCTTAGTGTATTGGGGAAATCCAGACAGCCCCCAAGCTTCGGCGAGGCTCGCGGCTCATCGCAACGGAGGGAAAATCGAATGTCACGGATTCAGCGGGTTTTCGGCAAGGCGCTCGCGGGAGCCGCCCTCGCCCTTTCGGTCTCGGTTCCCCTCCACGCCGCCGCGGGCGGGATGCCGACGGATGTCATCTACAACTTCACCGGCGGCGCCGAAGGCGACTCTCCCTCCGCCGGTCTCATCAGGGACGCGGCGGGGAATTTCTACGGCACGACCAGCATCGGCGGCAGCAGCAATTGCACATCCGGTTGCGGCGCCGTCTTCAAGCTCAGCCCCCTCGGCGTCGTGACCGCGCTCCATGGCTTTACGGGGAGCGACGGCGGGCAACCCGATGGCAAATTGATCGCGGACGCGGCGGGAAACCTCTATGGCACGACCTCTGTAGGGGGCGCCCATAATCTCGGGGTCGTCTTCAAGCTGACGCCGGGCGGTGTGGAAACCGTGCTCCATGCCTTCGCCGGCGGAAGCGATGGGGCGGAGCCGGTCGTCGGCCTGACCATGGACCCGGCCGGCAATTTCTACGGCACGACCGTTGCCGGCGGCCCATCCGACCTGGGCACGGTCTTCAAGCTCGCGCCGGACGGGACCGAGACGGTGCTCCATGCCTTCAACGGCGGCGGCGGTGAGTTGTTTCCGGCCAGTGGCGTGGTCATGGACAAGCACGGCGCTCTCTACGGTATTGCTTCCATCGGCGGTCGTACGTCGGGCAAGATTTTCAAGATCGCGCCCGATGGCAAATATTCGGTGCTCTATTCTTTCGCCGGCGGCGCCGATGGAGGCGACCCGCGTGGCGGCTTGCTCCTGGACAAGCAGGGCAATCTCTACGGCACGACGTACCGCGGCGGCCTTTGCGGCATCTGTGGCGTGGTGTTCAAGCTCGCCCCGGACGGCACGGAGACGGTGCTGCACAGCTTCACCCGGGGCTCCGTGCCACACGGCGGCCTGATCATGGACAAGCAGGGAAACCTCTTCGGCACGACCGGTGAGGGCGGCAGTTTCGGCGAGGGGAGCGTCTTCCAGCTTTCGCCGGACGGGACCGAGACGGACCTGCATAGCTTCGCCGGATTTGGCGACAGTCCCGCCGATGGCCGGCTACCTTCCGAGGGCCTGATCCTGTATATGAACAAGCTCTATGGTACGACCAGCAGCGGCGGAACCGGCGGCGCTTGCGGCGATATGGGTTGCGGCGTCGTGTTCGAGGTGAGGAAGGCGAAATAGCCGCCGGCGCGGGCGCCGACGCTCGCCCCGCCGACAGCGCTACTCCGTCTTCTTCCGATGGCGCCCGAAGTCCGGCTCGGGGGTTTCCTGGCCGGCTTCGATGACGCCGCGGCGGATTTCGCGGGTGCGGGTGAAGAGCGCCTCCAGGGTGTCGCCCTCGCCCCAGCGGATGGCCCGCGACAGGGCCTGCAGATCCTCGGTGAAGCGGCCGAGGATTTCCAGCACCGCGTCCCGGTTGGCCAGGAAGACGTCGCGCCACATCACCGGGTCGGAGGCGGCGATGCGGGTGAAGTCGCGAAAGCCGCCGGCCGAATATTTGATCACCTCCGAGCGGGTGACTTCCTCAAGGTCGGCCGCCGTGCCGACGATGTTGTAGGCGATCAGGTGCGGCAGGTGCGAGGTCACCGCCAGAACCAGATCGTGATGGCGTTCGTCCATGGTCTCCACCTGGGCGCCCAGGGCGACCCAGAAGGCGGTCAGGCGCTCGACGGCGGCGACGTACGGCGCGTCCCGCCGGTCCTGGGGGGTGAGGATGGTCCAGCGGCCCTCGAACATGGCGGCGAAGCCGGCGTCCGGCCCCGACTCCTCGGAGCCGGCGATCGGGTGGCCGGGGATGGCGAAGACGTCCGGAGGCAGGACCCTGGCGAAGGCCTCGGCGACGGCGGCCTTGACCGAGCCGACGTCGGTGACCGTCGCGCCGGGCTTCAGGGCGGCGGCGGCCAGGGCGGCGGCTTCGCCGATGGCCAAGGGCGGGGCGGCCAGGACCACCAGATCGGCGCCCCGCGCCGCCTCGGCCGGATCGGCGGTGACCTGGTCGGCCAAAGCCAGGGCGGCCACCCGCAGCCGCACCGCCTCGCTGGGATCGGCCACGGCGACTTCGCCCACCACCCCGGCGGCGCGGGCGGCGCGGATCACCGACGAGCCGATCAGGCCGCAGCCGATCACGGCGAGTCTGGGGTAGAGGATGGCGGTCATCCGCTGGCGGAGTGGGCGACGGCGGTGGGATCGGTCATGGGCGGCGGGTATGACGGCCCGGCGAAGAGGCTGTCAATAAACCTTGGGGGCGGGGCCGAGGGTGGCTGGGCCCAGGGTGGTCTGGCCGGCTTGGAAGTCGAGGGTGACGGCGGCGACGGCGCCGCCTCGCGCGCCGACCACCTGAGCCGCCGCGTCGGCCGCCTCGGGGGCGAGGCCTCCGGGCCCGCCCATGACCGCCAGGGCGCGCGGGGCCTGGCGCAGGGTCGCGGCGAGCGCGCCGCGCAGGCGACCGTCGTCGTCCACCGTCAGGATTCCGGCGTGGGCGTCGATCACCGCGTCGCCGGCGGCCAGGCGCAGGCGGCGAACATCGAGCACTCCGCCGGCCACGCTCCAGGCGTTGACGGCGCTCGCCCAGTCGGGGCCGGCGAGGGAGGCGGCGTGGGTGTAGGTCGCCTCGGCGGTTAGATTCACCGGCCCTCCGGCGGCGATCCTGCCCATCAGTCCGGGCAGCGACGCCTTGGCCCGATCAAGTCCGAGGAAGATCGCGCCCTCCTCGGCCGGCACGGCGCGGGTGTGGAGATGAAATTCTTCGGCGGCGGTCAGGAAGAACGGATCGGCCCCCGGCGCGGGCCGGAAGGTCAGGCCGATCCCTTCCACCGAGACGCGCGGCGGACGGTCGCCCAGGTCCGAAAGGCTGGCCCGCAGGACCTTGGCCCCGACGATCACCGCGCCGCCGGCCGGCCGGGTGAAGGTCGCCCCGCCCGGCGCCACCGCCACCCAGTGGGTGGGGGCGAAGACGAGGGCCTCGGCTTGCAGAGTGGGGACGGCGATCGCCCATCCGGAGGGCTCGCGCAGACGAAGGCCGGTCAGGGTTAGGTCGAGGCGAAAGGGGAAGCCGGAAACCGACCGACTCGCCCAGTCGAGCGTCCGGCCCGAGGCGCTCGCCGGCCGCCGCGCCGCGTCCAGGCGGCGCAGGATCTCGCCGCGCAGCCACAGCCAGCCGCCGCTCCACGCCACGGCGAAGGCCAGCAACACCACGAACGGAGCGTAGAGGCCCAGGCGGCGGGGTTCGGCGCCGGAATCAGGCATTGCGATCGATCGCCTGGACACCGCCCAGGCCTATCAGCGAGGCCAGTTGGCGCGACAGTTGAAGGACGAAAGCCGGGCTGAACACGCCCAGGCGGCGCGCGTTCGGCTCTAAGTAGAAGGACTCTTCGGCGAGATCGCGGTTGAATTCGCTGATATAGACCCAGGCCTCGGGATATCGGGTCAAGCCGGCTCGCCGTCGCTCCGTCTCGGGCGCACGCAACGCGACCTGACCTTCGCGCGGTGGCTTGGAGCTGACCGCGAGCAGATAGAGAACGTGGCGCCTCGCCGAGACGGCGACCGTGAGGACCAGGCAGACCGCGCGATCCTTCCGACCATCGGGCGAAGCCTCTTCCTCGGCCTCGCGAGCCCAGCGATAGGGATATTCGAAAACCGCGCCGCGCGGCGGAATCTCAAGCGCCATCGCCGCCGAGTTCGGCGATCGTCGCCGCCAGGCCGGCGGTCAGTTCGGCCCGCACATCGTCGGGGAGCTTGGCCGTCTCGTAGACTTGTCGCGGGTCGCGCTTGCCGTTGAGCCGGGCGAAATCCTCCATCGCCATGAGCACATATCGCGGCTTGCGATGTCGGGTGATGGCGACCGGCCCTCTGGCCACCGCCTGGGTGACACTGGGAAGGTCGCGGAGCAATTCGACGGTGGTGAAAGTGCGCACGGCGGATGTCCGAACGAAAGGCGGATAAGGCGTATAACACGAATAGCGCGAGTGGAACAGGCGCTCCGGCGGCGGCTATTCGGCGAGGAGGGCGGTGGAGGCCACCTCGAGCCGCGCCTCCAGCGTCCGCATGAACTCGGCCCGTCGCAGTCCGGCGGGGATCGGTTCGAGGAACTGGTAGACGATGACCCCCGGGCGGCGGATGAAGCCGTGGGCCGGCCAGTGAACGCCCGAGTTGGTGGCCATGGGGATGCAGGCGAGGCCCAGGTCGCGATAGAGGGCGGCGACGCCGGGCTTGTAGTCGCCCCTGGCGCCGGGGGCGGTGCGATGGCCTTCGGGGAAAATCACCACCTGGCGGCCCTCGGCGATCCGGCGGCGAGCGTCGGCGACCAGGCTTCGCAGCGCCTTGGCGTGCGCCTCCCGATCCACCACGATCACGCCGACCTTGCGGGCGAACCAGCCGTAGACGGGAATGTTCAGCAGTTCCTTCTTCATCACATAAGCCGCGTCGGCGAACACCAAGAGCGGGGCCATGGTGTCGAACATGCACTGGTGCTTGGCGCCGATCAGGGCCGAGCCGGCCGGCAGGTGCTGGCGGCCGCGAAACTCCACCCGCACGCCGCAGATCGCCCGCAGGAGGGCGATCACCACCACCGCCCACAGGCCCGTGGCCCTCACCATCCACGCGCGCGGGGCCAACAGGAAGGGCAGCAGGGCGATTGCCGCGACCGCCGACCACAGATAGAAAAAGGCGACGAAGACCAGGGAACGGACGACGATCACGACGCGCCGCCCGGCGTCCTGGCCGCCGCCGTGGCCAAGGGCGCCGGGCTCTGGCGCGGACCCAACCCCCGCAGTGTCTCGCGGGCCAGAATGGCGAGGTATTTGCTGTATTCGACCACCATCCGCCGGGCGCTGTCGGCGGTGGATCGCCAGTGGCGGGCGTCGAGGGCCGGCGTCGCCACCGGATAGGCCGCGATCGTCGCTTCCGGCAACGCCGCCTTGAGCTCCAGCATGGCGCGGGGCATGTGATAGTCGGCGGTGACCAGGATCAGGCGGCGATAGCCGAGCGAGCGCGCCCACTCGGCCGTCTCGCGGGCGTTGCCCACGGTGTCGGCGGCGGTGAAGCCCAGATCGACGCAGCAGTCGAAGATCGGCTTGGCCGTTCCGGTGACCCCCAGCAGGTCCTGGCGGGTGGCCTGGCGGTTGACCCCCGAGACCAGCAGGCGGCGGCCCTTGCCGTCTTCCAGCAGGCCGCTCGCCGCCTCCAGCCGCAGGTCGGAGCCGCCGGTGAGGGCGACGATGCCGTCGGCCGCCGCCGGATCCTCGGCCGGCGTCATTCGGGCGATGCGGTCGGCGAACGCCAGCAGGCCGGCGCCCCAGATCGCCGCCAAGACCAGGATCAGAACGAGGGCTTTCATGGGGCGCCCCTCAAGGCCACGCGCACGGTCAGAGCGGCGGCGGCGGCGCCCACCAGGGCGACGATGAACGGGCACGTCGCGCTCGCCGCCAGGTCGGCCCAGGCGAAAGGCGGCCCCGCCATCCAGCTCCCGCCCGTCATCCGCCACGCCGCCAGGGCGAGCACCGCCGCGAGGGCGCCGGCCGCGCCCGCCCAGGCGGCGGTCTTCGCCGACCTAGCCGCGAACAGGCCGCCGATCAGGCCGTCGTCGGCCCCGGCGAGGCGCAGCAGCTCCACCAGTTGGCCTCGCGCGGCCAGGCGATGGCGCGTCGCCCGCGCGGCGATCGCGCCTACCGCCGCCACGATCGCCGCCAGCGAGGCGGCCGAAACCAGGAGCGCCAGGGCGGCGGCGCGCAGCACCGGGCTGGTCCACGGCCGGTGATCGTCGATGCTCGCGTTCAGGCCGTCGGCCTTCAGGGCGCGGGCCAGGGCGGCGGCGGCGGGCGGGCGTCCGGCCTTGAACTCGACGGCGACCAGGCGCCCGCCTGCCGGTCCGCCGATCAGGCGGGCGATCGTCGGGTCGAGGTCCGCGACCTCCAGGGGCCAGGCGCGGGCGACGCCGGCTGTCGCGCCCAGAGCCTCGGCCGCCCGGCCGGCGGCGGCGTCGGGGCTCTCCAGGCCGGCGGCGGCGAGCACCACGGTGGCCGATCCGGTGAGGCGGCCGCGCCAGTCCGCCGCCCCCCCCACGACCGCGACGCCGGTGATGACGATCAGCGACGCGGCGAAGGACAGGGCGGCGATGGCCAAGAAAAAAGAGCGGTGGGCGCCGGCGTCGGGCGCCAGCAGGGGCGCGGCCCGCCGGCCGATCGGCGCGCCGGTCATGGCGCGACCGCGGGGTCGAGACCGTCGATGACCGCAGGCCGATCTCCGCGCAGGCGGATCACCGGCGCCCCGGACGCCGCCGCCAGTTCCTCGTCGCGGGTGGTCATCATGACGGCGGTTCCGGCGCCGTTGATCTCGGCCAGCAGGCGAAGGACGCGGAAGGCGGCGTCGCCCTCGAGGCCGCCGGTGGGCTCGTCCGCCAGCACGATGTCAGGCTTTCCCGCCACCGCGCGGGCGATGGCCAGCCGGCGCCGCTCGGCGGCCGACAGGGCGGCGGGCAGGGCGTCCATCATGCGGCCAAGGCCGACCCAGTTCAGAATCTGCGTCACCTCCGGGAGATAGTCGCGCCGCCGCCGCCCCGCGAGGCGCGGCGCGAGGGCGGCGTTTTCGAACGCCGACAGGTGACCCAGCAGGCGGTCGTCGGCGAACACCCGTCCGATCCTGCGGCGAAATCGCGCCAGGTCTTTTCGGCCAAGGCTCGCGGTCTCGCGGCCGAACAGCTCCACCCGCCCGGCCGCCGGCCGCGCGGCCGCGCAAATCAGGTCCAGCACCGACGTCTTGCCGCTTCCGGAGGCGCCGGTCAGAACGTGGAACGAGCCGGGGGCTAGGGCGAAGGAAAGCCTTCGCGGGCCGATCGCGACGCCCCCGATCGACACCCCCTCAAACCGCACCACCGGCGCGGCCTGGGCGATAGCCGCGTCCGGCGCGACGGTCGGGTTCATGGACATTGGAGGGGAAATCGGCGACCTCGTCGGGACGTTTACTCGAGGCCTCCGATTCGCCCTCATGATACTGACCTGTCCGCGCTGCGCCAGCCGCTATTTCGTCGCTGACGGCCAGGTCGGGCCGGGCGGCCGGGCGGTGCGGTGCGCCGAATGCGCGGAGAGCTGGACCGCCCAGCCGACGATTGAGCCGCCGACGGCGGCCGGCCCCGACAACGCCTCCCCCCTGTTCACCGCCGCCCGCGCCAAGGCGAAAGGCGCCCTCCCGCCCCGGCTGGCCGGTGTCACCCTGGCGCTCGTCCTGCTGATAATCCTGGCGTTCGTTTTCAGGACGGAGATCGCGGCGCTCTGGCCGGGGTAGTCGCTCTTTTCCCCGCCTAAACTCGCGGCGCGCGCAGCAGGTCGCGGATTTCGGTCAGCAGGGTTTCGGAGGGGGTGGGGGCCGGCGCGGCGGGCTCGGGCTCGGCGGCCTGCTCGCGGCGCATCTTGCTGATCACCCGCACCATGATGAAGATCACGAAGGCGACGATCAGGAAGGTGACCACCGTATTGACGAAGGCGCCGTAGAGGATGGCGACCTCGGCGTGCTTGGCGGCCAGGTCGGCCGGCTTCAAAATGACCTTCAGTTGCGAGAAATCGATGCCGCCGGTGATCAGGCCGATGGGCGGCATGATCACCTGATCGATGAGGCTCTTGACCACCGCGCCGAAGGCCGCCCCGATGATCACGGCGACGGCGAGATCGACGACGTTGCCGCGCGCGATGAACTCGCGAAAATCCTTCAGCATGAACGACCCTCCCTTTGTTTTCAGACCGCCGACATCCGGGAATCCGGCGAATTTCGCCCGAACGCCCGATGTGGCCAAGCCCTAGCGCCGAAGGCCTGGGCGCGCAACAAACCACGCCGCGGCCCCCCGTGACGAAGCCCTCGCCCTCAATCGCGGGGCGGTCCCGGATTGTTGAACGGGTCGGGCAGCACACCGGGCGGCGGCGGCCCGTTGGGGCTGGGGTTGGTGCCCGGAATGGGCAGGGCGCGCTGCGACGAAGGATCGGCGTTGGGATCGTAGGGCCTGTCGGGATCGATAGCTTCCGGCTGGTCGTCCTTCCTGGCCTTGGCCGCCGCCGCCGCCTCTTTCCTGGCTTCGTAGCGGGCCTTGGCCTTTTCGCCGTAGAGCGGCGCCGGCTGGTCGAGGGTGCCGACCTTGCCGCAGGCGCAAAGGGCGAACGCCGCCAGGCCGATGACCGTCAAGGTGGGGCGGATCATTTCAACAGCTCCTTCCAACGCACGGTGGGCGCGCGGACAGGGTGTAACGCCCTTGGCGATCCGAGGCTCCCACTTTTGCGGAAAGCGCTCTAGAGAATGACCGGCCATTTTCGGAGTCGTCGGTCATATGAGCCAAATCCCCCCGCCCTCGCCGACCCGCCTTCTCGCCCTGGCCGGGGTCTTGGCGCTTCTATACGGCATGGCCGGCTGTTCCAAGTCGCCCGGCGATCTCCAGGGCCTGGCCCATGGCGCCATGGCCAAGCTGAAGGTCACCGCCCATCCGGCCCCCGCCCCGGCCACGCCCTTCGCCGACGCGGCGGGCCGAACCCACACTTTAGCGGAGTTCAAGGGCAAGGTCGCCATCGTCAATCTGTGGGCCAACTGGTGCGCCCCGTGCAAGGCCGAGATTCCGAGCCTGGCCAAACTGGCCACGGCCTATGCCGGCAAGCCATTGGCCGTGGTCGCGGTCAGCGTCGGCAAGGCCGAGGACGAGACCGCCGGCCACGCCTTCATCGACCGCAACCCGCCGCTCGCCTTCTACACCGAGCCGACCTACGCCCTGGCCTACGCCTTCAAACCCCCGGTGGATGAGATGCCCACCACCGTCCTCTACGACAAGACCGGCGTCGAACGCGCCCGCCTGGCCGGCGGCGCCGACTGGTCCGGGCCCGCCGCCAAGGCGGTGATCGAGTCGCTGATGGCGGGGAAATAGGCGCATTCGGGGAGGCGAGCGCGCCGCGCCCTTTTTCCGTTCAACTACGATCGCGGCAGGACGCGGATGATCGCCATCATGCCGGCGTCTTCATGGTTGAGAATATGGCAATGATAGACAAAATCGCCGGTGATGTCGCTGCGGAAGTCCATCAGGACAGTGATGCTGGGATAGGGGGCCGGCCCCCTTCCAGTAGGGGATGTTGACGGTGTCGAAAAATTGCTGCTGGTCGGGGGGCAGGATCGCCCCGTTCCGGCGCAAAAGCTTGAAGTGAATCTGATGGATGTGGAATTCGTGCACCTCCGCCGCGCGGTTTTCGATCGTCCATTCCTCGACCGCGCCTTGGCGGGTGACGATGGCCGGCGGGTTGTTCGGGTTGAACAGGGTCGGCTTGGCGCCATCGACGGTGATGAAGAATTTGGTCGGTTTGGCCGGCGGCGTCTCGGAAAAATAGAGTTTTCGGCGCGCCGTGACCGTGGCCTCTTCCAGGGCCGCGAAGCGCTGCCCGACCGGCGCTGTCGATGCGGCGACCGCTGAGGGCATGGTTTCGGGCGGAATCGCGTCGGCCCGCCCGGCGTCGGGGGCTTTAAGGATCGCCAGCGTCCGGGTGGTGTCGCTGTCGCCCTGTGGCCCGGTATCGACATGGTGGGTTTCGAAGGCGGCCCGCCCGACCGAGGCGGTCGGGTTGGTCATGATGAATTCCGCGCGGCCGGCGGGGGGCACCAGGACGTGCGTGGCGACCACGATCTTGCCGCGTCGGCCGCCATCCTGGGAGTCGGTGGCGACACCATCGAGGGCGACGATCCGAAGCCGTTGATCGACCCCGTCGTACTTCAAGCGGAAATCGGCGATCGTATCGGCCGACGCGTTCACCACCCGCCAGAGTTCGGCGCGCGCACGCGACGAAAGGATGATGGCGGGAACCAGGGCCGGATAGTTGATGGGCACATAGTTGAGCGAAACATCGAACGAAGGACCGCCCGCCGGCGCGCCGGCGGGAAGTTTCTGGTCGCGGAGCAGAAGAATGCGCGCCGGCAGCCTGGCGACCGCCGGCTGGAGCTTCTCGAGGCCTTCGACCACGATCGCGCCGGTCCCCCCTCCCTGCACCGCCTTCTCCGAGAAACCATGCACATGAGGATGGTACCAGTAGAGGCCGGGCGGCTCGTCGGCGGGGATTTTCACATGATAGTCGAAGGTTTGGCCGGCATTGACCAGGGTGCGGATCACTTCGTCCGAATGGCAGGTCGGCGTGGTGTTGGTCCCGTGAAAATGAATGTTCACCGATGAGGCGTTCATCGCCTTGGCCCCGCATACGTCGGTTCCGACGGACATCGCCATTTCGCCCCCCAGATTCACCGGCGCGGGCGGGGTGGTGTTGGTCAGCCGGATGTTGAGGACGTCGCCCGGCTTGACGTAGAGCGTCGGGGATTCGAGACCGTCGGGGGTGACGAAGCAGAACAGTTGCCGGTGGGCGGTTCCGAGCGAAGTCACGTAGTTGAGCGCGACATTCAGCACGCCGTCGTGGCTGCGAAGGGCGCCCGGCGATTCGACGATGCTGCCCGGCCCCGGGCGCTGGCAGATGGTTCTCGCGCCGGGCTCGGCCGCTCTGGACGGCGATGACAACAGCCCAAAGCACAGGCACGTCATTGTCAAGATCAGGCCACGGCCGAACATCGCCAATCTGCTCACAAATGAAAATCAGATGCTTTCACGGGCGGGTCAAACCGTCAACTATCATTTGTTAACTCCGCCCGCATTCTTACGGCCCCGCCACCACCGGCAGGTCGATGAAGCTGGAATCCGGCCCGGCATCGACGATCGTCTGGGTGGCGGCGCGGTAGTCGCTCTTCTTGGCGAAGAAGATGTTGTCGATCCAGGTCTGGGGGTTGCGGTCGTAGAGGGGGAACCAGCTCGACTGCACCTCTACCATGATCCTGTGGCCGGGCAGGAAGACGTGGCTGGCGTTGGGCAGGGGGAATGAATAGGTCTCGACCTTGCCCGGCTCTATGGGCTTCGGCGTCGAATAGCCCTCGCGGTAGCGGCCGCGGAAGATGTCGGCGGCGATCATCAGCTGATAGCCGCCGAGGGCCGGCATGGCGGGAACCTCGCCCGGATAAACATCGATCAGCTTGACCACCCAGTCGCTGTCCGCCCCGGAGGTGGAGGCGCGCAGATGGACCTGGGGCGCGCCGGCGATGCGCACCGGGGCGGTGAGGGGCTCCGAGGTCCAGCTCATCACGTCCGGGCGGCTGGAGAATTCCCGCTGGTCATCCACCAGCCAGCGGCCCCAGGTGGAGTCGTCGGCGTAGGTCGGCCGGATGGGGCGCGCGCGATAGGGAACCGGCTTGGCCGGATCGGAGACATAGGTCACGGTGTCCGCCGCCGCCTCGCTCGGCCGCTCGAAACCGAGGGCGCCCCCCGGTTGGAGCCACAGAGGCCGGGACTTTTCGGGGCAGCCGCTCGCGCAACTGCGCGGCCACGAATCGTAGGCGCGCCAGACATTGGTCCCGGTCTCGAAGGCGGTGACCGGCGGGATGGCGCCCGCGGGGACGGCGGCGGGCGCGCCGTCCTTGAGGCGGGCGTCGAGGAAGGGCAGGAGCACGGTCTGGCGGAAATGCCTGGCCGTGTCGCCGTCGAAACTCAGGGCCCCTAAGGTCGAGCCGTCTTTCTCCGCGCCGCCGTGGCCCCACGGGCCGATGATCAGGAAATCGCGCTGGTGGCCGGGATCGCTCGCCGCCGTCGCCTCATAGGTTCCGATCGCCCCGAACATGTCCTCCTGGTCCCACTGGCCGGCGACATAGAGGGTCGGCACGGTGAGGGCGTGGCGCGGCAGGATCGTCTCCAGGGCCTGCTCCCGCCAGAAGGCGTCGTAGGTCGGATGCTGGGCCATGCGGGCCGGGAAGGGCAACTTGTCGACACCCGTGGCCTTGGCGAAATCCCACGCCGAGCCGGCCTTCAGGAACACATCGTAGTCGTCGATGGCGCCGCGCGGCAGGTCGTCGCCCTCGCCCTTGGCGGTGTCCTGCTCATAGTAGTAGTCGTAGCCGATCAGGCGGAAGGCGCCGCCGTGGAAATCGTCGTCGTTCAGCCAGGTGTCGGCCACCGGGTTGATCGGCACGGCCGCTTTCAGGGCCGGATGGGGATCGGCAAGGGCCATCAGCACCATCATGCCGTCGTAGGACGTGCCGATCATGCCCACCTTGCCATTGGTCTCCTTCACGTTCCTGACCAGCCAGTCGATAGTGTCCCAGGCGTCGGTGGCGTGGTCGATGTCGCCGGCGTTCAGCGGGCCGCGCAAGGGGCGCTCGTTCACATAGACCCCACCCGAGCCGTATTTGCCGCGCACATCCTGGATGGCGACGATGTAGCCCGCCGCCGCCAGTTCGGCGTAGGCCTTGGGCAGGATGGCCGCCAGGTGCGGGCTGGAGGCGCGGCTGGTCATCTTCGAGGCGTCGTAGGGGGTGCGGTCGAGCAGGATCGGGGCCCGGCTGGCCCCCCTGGGGATCACGATCACCGTGTGCAGCTTCACCCCGTCGCGCATGGGGATCGTAACGTCGCGCTTGACGTAGTCGTAGCCGTTCTCGTCGGCCTTGAAGGCGGCCGGAATGTCGCTGGCCAGCACGTCCCTGGGGTGGGAGGCCGGACTCGCCGCCAAGGCCCCGCCGTCTCCCAGGGCGAAAGCCGCCGCGAGGATCAGGCGAACGAGGCCGCGGCTCAAGTCTTCTTGCCGAACAGTCCCGAGACCAGGCTCATGACGCCGCCGCCCGCCGCCCCGCCGGCGTTCGCGCCGCCCAGGACGTTTCCCACCGACCCCATGAGGCCGCCGAGCATGCCCTGCACCCCTTCGGCGGCGTTTTCCGAATGGCCCTGCAGCAGCCCCATGATCGAAGGCAGAAACTGCTGCACCTGGGCCGGATCGATCCCGGCCTTGGCGGCCACCGCCTCGACCATGCCCTCGGTCCCGCCGCCGCCGGTGACGTGATCGAGGACGCCGTGCAGAGCCGCCTGCGCCTGGTCGGGACTGATGCCGACCTTGGCGGCGACTCCCGCCAGCGCCTCGCTGGAACCGATGCCGGCGGCGATTTCCTGAATGTCCACGTCTAGGCTCCTTATGGGTTCAAATCATGGGATCGTTCGATCTATCTGGCGTCGTCCTTGATCGGCGCGCCGGGCCCGTGCGCCTTGATCGACTCCACCGCGTTCCTAGCCGACGATCTGTCCTTGTAGCCCTGGGTGGAGAACATGATCTCGCTGTTGAAGCTGAAACGCGCACGATATTTGCCGCCCTTGTCTTTATAGATTTCAAAACTGTGAGCCATTGGAGTTTCTCCCACCGAAGGTGAACGGCCGACCGACGCCCGCGGACGGCCGTTTTGTTGACCCCGCGTGGCCTTCGAGTCAATGCCACGGCCGCTGAGCGGCGATGCGGCGATAGGGACCTTTTCGGCAATCTTGCGTAGAGACGGGCAAGGTGGGATAGTGTCCGCTCGTTTCCGCGAGTCGGATCAAATCGAGGGGTGAAATCGTGCGCAATCTGGGAATCGTCGCCGCCTTGGCGATAGGACTGAGCTTCGCCGCCGCCGGAGGAACGCTGGCCAAGGCCGCGGTCTGCAAGGACGCCGCCGGCAAGACCATCAAATGCCCGGCCAAGACGCCGACGACCGCGGCGGCCAAGACCACGGCGGCCAAGACCAAGGCGGCGAAGGCCCCGGCCAAGCCGGCGATGGCCGCCTCGGCGGCGCCCGCCAAGCCCATCTAGTGCCGCGACGCCGCCGGCAAGATCGCCAGGTGCCCCGCGGCTCCGGCCGTCAAGACCGCCGCCGCCAAGCCGGCCCCGGCCTCCAAGACCGTCGCCATGGCCCCCGCCGCCAAGGCCGCTCCGGCCGCCAAGACCGTGAAGACGGCCCGGGCTCCGAGGGGGACATCGACCAAGACGGCCTCGACCATTCCGACCATCAAGACGCCCGGCGCGCCGGCCGGGGCGACGGCCAAGTGCAAGGACGGCTCCTTCAGCATGGCCAAGTCCCACGCCGGATCGTGCGCCGGTCACCAAGGCGTCGCCAACTGGATCTAGGTTCCCTGGGCGGCCGACGGGTTGCACGGATGGCCGGCGCGCCCACGGCCCCAAGCGTGTCCGCGTCTAGAATCCCAGCTCGGCCCGCAGAGCCGCCGCGCTGACTCCCCGAGCCCGCAGGTCGCGCAGCGTCTCGCCCCGGTCGCGTTTGGCGAACCGTTTTCCGTGGTCGTCCAGCAGCAGGCGGTGATGGCGATAGACGGGCGTCGGGAGAGCCAGCAGGGCCTGCAGAAGCCGCTGGATATGGGCCGCCTCGAAGAGATCGGCGCCGCGGATCACGTGGCTGACGCCCTGCAGGGCGTCGTCAACGACCACCGCCAGATGATAGGCGACGCCCAGGCCCTTGCGGGCCAGAATGACGTCCCCCGCCCGCCCCGGATCGGCCGCGATCGGCCCGCTCTCGCCGTTCGGCCCGACCCCCTCCTCAACAAAGGCGAGGGCGGAAAAGCCGCCCAGCTCCCGCTCCGCCGTCGCCAGGCTGAGGCGCCAGGCGAAGGGGCGGCCCTCGCCCATCAGGCGCGCCTCCTCGGCCGGACCGAGCGGGGCGCCGCGATAGGGCGCCGTCGAGCCATGCGGGGCGCGGCCGATGTCCGCCAGCACCTGCGCCCGGGTCTTGAAGCAGCGATAGATCAGGCCGCGCGCTTCCAGACGCGCCAGAGCGGCGTGGTAGTCGGCCAGGTGCTCCGACTGGCGGCGCGCCGGCCCCTCCCAAGCGACGCCCAGCCAGGCCAGGTCCTCGACGATCGCCGTCTCGAACCCCGGCCGGCAGCGGGCCGTGTCGATGTCCTCGATGCGGAGCAGCCAGCGCCCGCCGGCGGCGCGGGCGGCCTCGGAGGCGGTCAGGGCGGAAAAGGCGTGGCCTCGGTGCAAGAGGCCGGTGGGCGAGGGCGCGAAGCGGGTGACGAACGGGGTGACGATGGAGAGGGCGCTCACCCGCGCCGCGGGGCTTTCGGCCGGCGGGCGTAGATGCCCACATGTTCGAGCACGGCGCGGACGAAGGCCTCCTCGCCGCCCAGAGCGGCCTTGAGGGGCTCGAACTCCTTGAAGCCGGCCATCTCGGCCACCCCGTGGGCGGCGCACCAGGCGCCGATGGTGGCCAGCTCCAGTTCCCGCTCGTCGGCGGGATCGGCCCCGGCGTCGATCAGCGCCTCGCGCACATGGCGCCAGCC
>JBBRPN010000020.1:0-34917 GCA_038227925.1 Caulobacterales bacterium
GCCTCCGACCCGGTGGCGGCCGGCGCCAAGCGCTGCGCCCAATACTATGTCAATCACCGCTGGCTGGGCGGCACCTTGACCAACTGGCGGACCATCTCCGGATCGATCGCCCGTCTGCGGGAACTGGAGGGCGTCCTCGACGGCGGCGACGCCGGCGGTCGCACCAAGAAGGAACTGCTCAAGCTGACCCGCGAGCGCGACAAGCTGGAGCTGTCCCTGGGCGGCATCAAGGACATGGGAGGCATTCCCGACCTGATGTTCGTGATCGACACCAACAAGGAAGCCATCGCCATCCTGGAAGCGCGCAAGCTCAATATCCCGGTGGTGGCCATTCTCGACACCAACAGCGATCCGATCGGCATCAGCTTCCCGGTTCCCGGCAACGACGACGCCGCGCGCGCCCTGCAGCTCTACTGCGATCTGGTGGCCGACGCCGTGCTGGATGGATTGACCGAGGGCCAGGTGGCCATGGGGGTCGATATCGGCGCCGCCGAGGCGCCGGTCGAACCGGCCTTGCGCGCGAGCTCCGCCGCCAAGGCCGCCCCCGAGCCGGAACCCGCGGCCGTTCCCGAGCCGGAGCTCGAAGCGGCCTTCACCGGCGCCGCCGAGCCGCAAACCGTCGTCGAACCCGAACCGGCCGCCGAACCCGAACCGGCCGCTGTCGAATCCGAACCGGCCGCCGAATCCGGGCAGGCGGTCGAACCAGAGTCCGAACCGGCCTCGGCCGCCGCTGCCGAGCCGGCCGCGGAAGCGCCGGAGACGCCAGCCGCCTCCGAACCCGCGCCGGCCGAGGCTGCCGCCGAAAGCTGAACGGGGAGGCGATGAGCCTTTAAGCCAACCCGATGGGCGGATCCCCCACCCGGGCCGCCGACACGATCCCTCTAGATGCGGAGCTAAAACCATGGCCGAGATCACCGCCGCGCTGGTGAAGGCGCTCCGCGACAAGTCCGGCGTCGGCATGATGGACTGCAAGAAGGCCCTGCAGGAAACCGGCGCCGACATGGAGGCGGCGGTCGATTGGCTGCGGACCAAGGGCCTCTCCAAGGCGGCCAAGAAGGCCGACCGGGTTGCGGCCGAGGGCGTCGTGGCCCTCGCCAGCCGCATCGACGGCGCGGGCATGACCGCGGCGGTGGTCGAACTCAACGCCGAAACCGATTTCGTCGCCCGCAATGCCGCCTTTCAGGGGACCGCCCGAAAGATCGCCGAGGCGGCGCTTGACGTGGACGGCGACGTCGCTGCCCTGCGCGCCGCCGCCCTCGAGGGGGGCGAGACGGTCGGCGACGCCATCACCCACCTGATCGCCACCATCGGCGAGAACATGGTGCTGCGCCGCTTCGCGCGCTTCAGCGTGAACCAGGGAGCTATCGGCGCCTACACCCACGGCGCGGTGGCCGGCGCGTCCGACCTTGGCCGGATCGGCGTTCTGGTGGCCGTGGAGGGCGCGGGTGACCAGGCGGCCCTGAAGGCGCTTGGCCGCGACATCGCCCTGCATGTGGCCGCCACCGCGCCCCTGTCGCTATCGGTGGACGATCTCGATCCGGCGGCGGTGGAGCGCGAGCGCGCCATCTTCACCGAACAGGCGATCGCTTCGGGGAAGCCGCCCGCAGTGGCCGAAAAAATGGTCGAAGGCCGCATCCGCAAATTCTACGAAGAGGCGGTGCTTCTCAAACAGGCCTATGTGCGCGATCCGGGCCTGACCATCGAGCAGTTGGTGGCGGAAACCGCCAAGGCCGTCGGCTCGCCGGTGAGCGTCAAGGGATTCGCCCGCTTCGCTCTGGGCGATGGGGTGGATAAGAACTCCGGCGATTTCGCCGCGGAAGTGGCGGCCATGACCGGCGCGAGCTAGGATTGTCTCCGAGCCGCCGCGAGACGGGTGCGACTCGCCAAGGGTGATCTTGCCATGACCGATCCGCGCCCGCCCTATCGCCGCATCCTCCTGAAGGTGTCGGGCGAAGTGCTGATGGGCGACGCGCCCTTCGGCATCGACATGAACACGCTCGAGGCGGTCGCGGCCGACATCGCTTCCGTGGCCGCCCATGGTTTCGAACTCTGCCTGGTGATCGGCGGCGGCAACATCTTCCGCGGCGTCTCCATGGCCGGCCGGGGCATGGAGAGGGCCAGCGCCGACTACATGGGTATGCTGGCGACGGTGATGAACGCCCTGGCCCTGCAGAGCGCTCTTGAGAAGGCCGGCGTGCACACCCGCGTGCAGTCGGCAATCCCCATGGACGCGGTGTGCGAACCCTATATCCGTCGCCGGGCGCTGCGCCACCTGGAAAAGGGCCGGGTGGTGATCTTCGCCGCCGGCCTGGGCGCGCCCTTCTTCACCACCGACACGCCCGCCGCCCTGCGCGCCGCCGAGATGGGTTGCGACGCCCTGTTCAAGGGCACCAGCGTCGATGGCGTCTACACCGCCGATCCGAAGCAGGATTCGAAGGCCGAGCGCTATGAGCGCCTGAGTTATCACGAGGTCCTCTCGAAAAACCTGAAGGTGATGGACGCCTCGGCGATCGCTCTGATGCGCGACAACGCCATTCCGATCGTGGTCTTCTCCATTCGCGAACCGGGCAATCTGTTGCGGGTCGTGGGCGGCGGCGGCGTCTTCACCACCATCGAAGACGCGCACTGACAAGAAAAGGAAAGGATGGGTCATGGCGTCCGGCGAACAACCCGATCTCAAGAAGTATCGCGAGCGCATGGACAAGGCGGTTGTCGCGCTCAAGGAGGAATTCTCGACCCTGCGCACCGGGCGCGCATCCGCGGGCCTGCTCGACCAGGTGCATGTGGAGGCTTACGGCTCGCGGATGCCGATCAGCCAGCTCGGCGCCGTTTCGGTGCCCGAACCGCGTTCGATCACCGTCAGCGTGTGGGACAAGGCGGTGGTGGTGTCGGTGGAGAAGGCCATCCGTAATTCAGGGTTGGGTCTCAACCCGGTTGTCGAAGGGCAAAACCTGCGTATTCCCATTCCGCCCCTTACCGAGGAGCGCCGGCGCGACCTCGTGAAATTGGCCGGCAAATACGCCGAGCAACAGCGGGTCGCGGTTCGCAATGTGCGGCGCGAGGCGATGGACGATCTGCGCAAGGCGGAAAAGGACGCCGCGATCAGCCAGGACGACCACAGGCGCCTCGAGGAGGAGGTCCAGAAGCTCACCGACGACGCGGTTCGCAAGATCGACGAGACCTTGAAAACCAAGGAGCAAGAGATCATGCAGGTCTAGGGGAAGGGCGGCGAGGCCACGGCGAGCGAAGGGATCAAATCATGTCGCCGGCGATCGGCAGGCACGACAGAGCGCCGACGCCGGCGGTCGCCGGCGCCCGATCCGGCCTGCACGTCGCCATCATCATGGATGGAAATGGGCGTTGGGCCAAACAGCGGGGCCTGCCCAGGGCCTTTGGCCATCGGGCCGGCGTCGCGGCGCTGCGTCGCACCGTCGAGGGGGCGCCGCAACTGGGCATCGAACGCCTGACCGTGTTCGGCTTTTCCACCGAGAATTGGAGGCGGCCCAAGCCGGAAATCTCCGAATTGATGGGTCTGCTCAAGGCCTATTTCGACAGCGACCTCGCACGCCTGGAGGCGGACGGCGTGAGGGTGCGGATCGTCGGCCGTCGATCGGGGCTCGATGCGGACATCCTCGATATCGTCGAGCGAGCGGAGGCGCGCACCGTGAACAACGCGGACTTTTTTCTGCAGGTCGCCTTTAACTATGGCGCCAGGGCCGATATCGTCGATGCGGCGCGCCAGTTCGCTCTGGCCGTGGAAGAGGGCACGGCGCGGGCCGGCGATCTGAGCGAGGCGGTGTTCGAGGCGCGCCTGTCCACCGCCCCCGCTCCAGCGCCCGACCTGATCATCCGCACCGGCGGCGAACAGCGCCTGTCCAATTTTCTGCTCTGGGAATGCGCCTACGCCGAACTGGTTTTCCAGGATGTCTATTGGCCCGACTACGGGCCCGACCAGCTGAAAGCCGCGCTGGCCAACTTCCATTCCCGGGAGCGGCGATATGGCGGTGTCGCCATCGATGACGTTCTTGCCGCGAGCTAGGCGCTTCGACTGGGACAACTTCGGCGTCAGGGCGGCCTCCGGCGCCGTCCTGGCCGGGGGCGCCCTGTGGGCCGTGTGGGTGTTCGATTGGCCGTCCCCCCTGTGGCGCGCGCCGTTCCTGGTCATGATCGCCGTGGCGGGGACTCTTCTGTCCATCGAGTGGGCGGCCATGGTGACCTCCCGCCACTCCGCGCGGGCGGCCGTGGTGACCACCCTGGCGGTGGTGACGGTGATCCTGGTGGCCTACACTGGCCGTTACCTCGAAGCCTGGGGCTGCGTGGCCCTGGGCGCGTTGGCCGCCGGCGCCGTGGCCAGGGGCGCGTCGAGGCGGGCCATCGACGCGGCGTATGGCGTGCTCTATATCGCGCCGGCCTGCCTGGCCATCGTCTGGCTTCGAGGTACGATGCAGGGCCGAGGTTGGATATTGATGCTGTTCGCGACGACCTGGGCGGCCGATATCGCCGCCTTTCTCGTCGGCAGCGTTTTCAAGGGACCCAAGCTCTGGCCGCGCTTCTCCCCGAATAAGACATGGTCCGGCTTCATCGGGGCGTTGGCCGGCGCCATGGCCGCCGCCGTGGGGGTTGCGGCGAGCATCATGCATCTCTCGCTGGTGGGCGCGGCGGCGATCGGTTTGGCGGGGGGATTGGCGACCATGGCCGGCGACCTTTGGGAGTCGATGTTGAAACGACGATTCGGCGTGAAGGATTCCGGCGATCTCATCCCGGGCCACGGAGGGTTGCTCGATCGCGTCGATGGTCTGATGTTCGCCGTCATGGTGTTCGCGGTCGCCCGCCTGATCGTCCATTTTGGCTGGGCGCACTGATGGCCGCGCGCACGGTGGTGATTCTCGGCTCGACCGGCTCGGTCGGCGTCTCGACGCTGGACCTGCTTGCCCAGGTGAAGGCCGACGTCGATATCCTCGCTCTGACGGCGGGCCGCAATGTCGCGTTGTTGGCCCAGCAGGCTCTGGCGTGGCAACCCAGACTCGCGGTCATCAAGGACGAGAGTCGGGCGCCTGAACTGCGCGAGCGCCTCGCCGGGTCGGGAATCGCGGTCGCCGCCGGTGAGACCGCCATAGTGGAGGCGGCGGGGCAGGGCGCGGACTGGGTGATGGCCGCGATCGTCGGAGTCGCCGGTCTCGCGCCCACTCTGGCGGCCGCCCGGGCCGGTTCGATCGTCGCCCTGGCCAACAAGGAAAGCCTGGTGTGCGCCGGCCCGGCCCTGCTGGCCGTCGCCAAGGCGGCGGGCGGCCAGGTCATTCCGGTCGATTCCGAACATTCGGCGATCTTTCAGGTCTTTCAACCGACCAACGCCGATCAGGTGCGGCGTCTCATCCTCACCGCCTCCGGCGGCCCGTTCCGAGGCTGGCGCCGTGAGGCGATGGCCGCCGCGACCCTGGAACAGGCGGTGGCCCACCCCACCTGGGACATGGGCGCCAAGATCTCCATCGACTGCGCCACCATGATGAACAAGGGCCTCGAGATGATCGAGGCCTCCTATCTGTTCGCCATGCCCGCCGAGCGCATCGAAGTGATCATCCATCCCCAATCGGTGGTTCACAGTCTGGTGGAATATGCCGACGGTTCGACCTTGGCCCAACTGGGTCCGCCGGACATGCGGGCCCCGATCGCCTGCGCCTGGGCGTGGCCGGCGCGCGTCGCCTGGCCGGCCGAAAAGCTAGACTTGGCGGCCATCGGCCAGTTGACCTTCGAAGCGCCGGACGACGAGCGTTTTCCCGCCCTGGCCATCGCTCGTCAGGCGTTAGGAGCGGGGGCCGGCGCCTCGGCGGCGATGAACGCCGCCAACGAGGTGGCGGTTGGCGCCTTTCTGAACCGCGGAATCGGCTTCCTCGACATCGCCGAGGCGGTTTCGCGGACGCTCGAGGAGATGAACGACGCCGGCGCCCTCGTCGCCGGGCCCGATGACGAAGCCCTCGACTGGGCGCTCATGATCGATACGAGCGCGCGGCGCGTGGCCGCCCAAGTCCTGTCGCGATTCGAGCGCATGGGCTGAAGGCCGCGAGGAGACCACCCGCCATGATGGCCTTTCTGCAGAACGCGACCTTTTACGTGGCGCCGTTCATTTTCGTCATCACCGTCATCGTCACCATCCATGAGTTGGGGCATTTCGCCGCCGCCCGCGCCTTCGGCGTGGCGATCGACCGCTTTTCCATTGGCTTTGGCCGGGCGCTTCTGTCATGGAAGGATCGCGGCGGTGTCGAGTGGCGAATCGGCTGGCTCCCGCTGGGCGGTTACGTCCGCTTCGCCGGCGACGACAACGCTGCCAGTGTTCCCGATCAAGGCGATCTGACCACGATGCGCGCCGCCATCGTCCAACGCGAAGGCCCTGGCGCGGAAAAGAAATATTTCCATTTCAAGCCATTGTGGCAACGCGCGCTGATTGTCGCCGCCGGTCCGACGGCCAACTTCGCGCTGGCCGTCGCCCTGTTCTCGCTGGGCCTGGCCCTATTTGGTCAACCGTTATCGACCACCCGGGTCGAGGTGGATCCGGCCGGGGCGGCGGCCAAGGCGGGCTTTCAGTCGGGCGATGTGCTGCTGCGCGCCGACGGACGGCCGATGCGAAGTTTCGAGGACGTCCAATTCTATGTGCAGTTCAGGGCCGGCGCGCCGATCGATTTCACCGTTAGCCGCGCCGGCCGGCGGTTTCATCTCGTCGCGCGCCCGGCCGCCGTCCAGGTCCCCAGCCCCTTTGGCGGCGTCGAGACGATCGGCCGCTTGGGCCTCACCGCCCCGCTCGGGAAACTCCAGCGCTACGGACCTCTGGAAGCTCTCCCCATGGGTTTGGCGAAGACCTGGGACGTGACCGCGACCACCGTTTTCTATCTGGGGCGCATCGTCTCTGGTCAGGTCGGCGCCAACCAACTCCACAGTTTCATCGGCATAGCCCATGCCTCCGGCGCCATCACCAAGCAGGCGGTCGCCATCGCGCATGACGCGCGGATCAGCTGGGTGGTCGCGACAGCCTTTTTCCTCATTCAATTGGCGGCCCTGTTGTCGGTCAGCGTCGGCCTGCTAAATCTCCTGCCGATACCGGTTCTGGACGGCGGCCACCTGCTCTTCTATGCCTACGAAGGCGTCGTGCGCCGCCCGCTTCACGCCCGCGTCCAGGCAGCCGGATATCGCGTGGGCCTTGCTTTGCTGGTGGGTTTGATGTTGTTCGCCACCTGGAACGACCTGCGGGGACTGCGCGTGGTTCACTTCTTCGGCAGCTTGTTTTCGTAAGGCGACCCTCCCTGGCATGGCCGATCCGTTGAAAAATTTCCGCGCGCGCAACGCCGCGCTGGTGTCAGGCTTGGCCTTGCTCATGGGCGGGGCGGTGCTGGCGGCGCCCGAAGCGGTTCTCGCTCAGGCGCAACAGAGCGGCGTGGTGGGGCGAATCGTCATTCAGGGCAACGAGCGGATCGACCCTGAAACCATCACCTCCTATCTGCCGATCGCGGTGGGGGACACCGTCGATCCGGCCAAGATCGACATCGCCTTGAAGACGCTGTTTCGAACCGATTTGTTTTCCGACGTAAAGATCGATCTGCAGGGAACCGACCTGGTCGTGAAGGTGGTGGAAAACCCGGTGATCAACCAGGTTCTCTTCGAGGGAAATTCCAACATCAAGGAAGACAAGCTCAAGGACGAGGTCCAGATCCGCCCCAGGGGCGTCTTCACGCGCGCCAAGGTCGAGGAGGATGTCGGAAGAATCGTCGAGCTCTATCGGCGGGCGGGGCGTATTTCGGCCACGGTGACGCCAAAGATCATCGAACTGCCCCAACGCCGCGTCGATCTCATCTTCGAGATCAATGAGGGTCCGAAGAGTGGTATCCTTAGAGTAAATTTTCTTGGCAACAAAGACTTTTCGGCCAACGATCTACGAAACGTCGTGGTTACTAAGGAAAGCCAATGGTATAAATTCTTTTCCTCCAACGATAACTACGACCCAGATCGGATCGAGTACGACCGCGAACAGTTGAGAAAATACTATCGCAACCGCGGTTTCTACGATTTTCGAATCATTTCGTCGGTAGCCGAGTTGGCGCCGGATAAGAATGGCTTCGCGGTCACCTATGCCTTGGACGAAGGGGCGAAATACCATTTCGGCAAACTCACCGTTCAGACCGATCTCAAGAAACTGAACGGGGACATCCTGCGCCAACTCCTGCCGATCCGCGAGGGGCAGGTCTACCAGGATCAGAAGATCGAGCAGGCCACCGACGCGCTGACCTTCGCCGCCGGCGCGGCCGGATTTGCGTTCGTCGATGTGCGCCCGCAGTATAAGACCGACCCCGTCAAACACACCGTCGATGTGGTGTTCGAAGTCAAGGAGGGGCCGCGCGTCTACATCGACCGCATCGACATCGTGGGCAACACCACCACCCTCGACTATGTGATCCGCCGTCAGCTCAACGTGGCCGAGGGAGACGCCTACAACCGCGCCCTGGTCGATCGCTCGAAGAACAACATCAGAGCTCTGGGCTTCTTCAAGGACGTCGATATCACCAACGTGCCCGGCTCGGCGCCGGATCGCACCACTCTGCAGGTGCACGTCACCGAACAGCCGACCGGCCAGCTCTCGTTCAGCGCCGGCTACAGTTCGATCGACCAGCTGGTCACCGACGTGGGGGTCAGCCAATCCAATTTCCGCGGGCGCGGCGAGGATGTGCGCGCCCGGCTATCCCTGGGATCGCTGCGGCAGCAGGCCGATTTCTCGTTCACCCAACCGCATTTCCTGGATCGAGACCTGCAGGCGGGTTTCGACCTCTACACCTATCGCTACGACTTCTCGACGCAGGCGTCCTACAACACCGCCTCCACCGGCGGCACCGTGCGCGTGGCGTTCCCGTTGACGACCGACAGCCTTTTGACGACGCGCTACACGCTGCGCACCGACGACGTCATCGTCGACGACTCCCTGTGCGTTCCCGGCCAGGAGTTGGTTTCGGTGGTGCTCTGCCAGCAACGCGGATCCTACATCACCTCGCAGGTCGGCTACACCCTGGGCCTGGACAGGCGCAACGATCCCATCGTCGCCACCCGCGGCTATTTCATCAATCTTTCGCAGGATGTGGCGGGCGTGGGCGGATCGGTCCACTATGTGCGCAATGAATTGCGCGGTGGCTGGTACCATGGCTTCAACAAGGATTTCATCTTCAGCTTCACCGGCTCGGCGGGCTATATCGATGGTTGGAACGGCGACAATATCCGCATAACCGATCGATTCTATGAGGGTGGCGACACCTTCCGCGGCTTCGCGATCGCCGGCATCGGCCCGCGCGACACCCAGTTCGGCGATTCCCTGGGCGGCAAACTCTACGCCATCGGCACCGTGGAGATGACCATACCGACCAAGCTGCCCGAGCAATATGGCATCAAAGCCGCCCTGTTCTCGGATTTCGGCACGCTCGGCATCCTGGATCGCGCCGAAAAGATCGATCCGAACACAAATCAGCCACTCCTAACCGTACAAGATGATCTGGGGCTTAGGGCGTCGGCGGGCATCAGCATCTTCTGGAAATCGCCCATGGGGCCGCTGCGCTTCGACTTCAGTCAGATCATCCGAAAAGATTCCTACGACAAAACGGAATTGTTCCGTTTTTCCACATCAACAAGGTTCTAGACTCCATGACTAAACAGTTTCTGGCTTTGGGCGCCGCGAGCGTCATCGCCGTGGCCATCATCGCCTCGGCCGCTCAAGCCGCCCCCCCGGCCGCCGCCCCCCCCTCCGGGGTCGTCCAAGGTCCGGCCATACCGGGCCTCTGCGTCCTGTCCGCCGATCAGGCGATCGCCACCTCAACGGTCGGAAAATACGTGGGCGGGCGGATGAATCAGATCGTCGCCCAGGTCAAGGCGGAGCTGACGCCGGAAGAGACCTCCCTCACCAACGACGCCAAGGCGCTGGACGCGGCGCGTCCGACCCTCGACGCGGCGGCGTTCCAAACCCGCGCCCAGGCCCTGCAAGTCCGCGCCAACAATCTTCGGCAAAAGCAGGAACTTCGCCAGCGCGAGGTCTCCGAGACCCAGAAAAAGGCGGTCAATCGCATCGCCCAGGAACTCGAGCCGATCGCTCGGCAACTCTATCAGCAAAAGCATTGCAGCGCCCTGCTGGACAAAGGCTCGGTGATGATGGTCAACCCGCAGATGGAAATGACCAACGAAGTGGTGGCCGGTCTCAACGCCAGGATTCAGCAGTTCGCGTTCGACCGCGAGCGTCTCGATACGGCCGCCCCGGCGCGCTGATTTGAGCGAAGGGACCGGCGTCGCAGGCCCATGCCGGACCCGCGCTTTTACGAATCCCTGGGCCCGGCGGATCTGGGTGAGCTCGCCACGCTGACCGGCGCGAAATTGATCGACGCGGCGGCGGCGGAGCGATCCGTCACCCAGGCGGCGGTGCTGGCCCGCGCGGACGATCTGAGCGTCACCTACTTCGCCGATCACCGGTATTCCGAGGCGTTGGCCCGAACGCGGGCGGCGGCCTGTTTCATCGCCGGCGAGTATGTGGCGCGGGCGCCGGATCGTTGCGCGGCGCTTGTCACCCGCTCGCCTCAGGCGGCCTACGCCATCGCCGCCGATCGTCTGCACCGCCCTCGGCGGCACGGCGCGGCCGGGTCCGCCATCCATCCCACCGCACACATCGAGGACGGCGTGACCCTTGGCCCGGGCGTGACGGTTGGTCAGGGCGCGACGATCGGCCGGGGAACCTATATTTCGCCCGGCGCCGTGATCGGCCCGGGTGTGGCGATCGGCCGGGACGGCTATGTCGGCGCGGGCGCCAGCATCGGTTTCGCCCTGATCGGCGAGCGGGTCGCGATCCATGCCGGGGCGGTACTCGGGGAACCGGGTTTCGGTGCGACGGCCGGACGGAGCGGACTGGTCGATGTCCCGCAACTCGGCCGGGTGATCATTCAAGATGGAGTCACCATCGGGTCCGGCTCTTGCGTCGATCGCGGCGCCTGGGACGATACGGTGATCGGCGAAAACACCAAGATCGACAACCTTGTGCAGATCGCCCACAACGTGGTGATCGGGCGTGACTGCTTGCTGGCGGCGCACACCGGCATTTCCGGCAGCGTGATTGTCGGCGATGGGTGTATGTTCGGCGGCCGGGCCGGAGTCACCGACCATGTGACGATCGGAGCGGGCGCGCGCATCGCCGCCGCCGCCGGCGTGATGAGGAATGTCCCGGCCGGCGAAAGCTGGGGCGGCCACCCAGCGCGGCCGATGAAGCGGTGGCTGCGCGAGACGGCATGGCTGGCGCGGGCCGCCCAGCGGCGTCATGGAGGCGGGGACGAGCAATGACGCGGAACAAGCCCGAGGCGGTTGCCCAGGGCGACATCGATATTCAGGAAGTGATGCGTCGCATCCCTCACCGGCCGCCATTTCTGCTTATCGATCGCGCGGAAGCCTTTTGCCCGGGTCAGTCGCTGGTCGGCATCAAATGCGTGACCATCAACGAGCCGTTTTTTCTCGGGCACTTCCCCGGCAACCCGGTGATGCCGGGGGTGTTGATCGTCGAGGCTCTGGCTCAGACCGGCGGCCTTCTGATGTCCAAGTCCTGGGACGTCGATCCGGAGGGCAAGATCATTCTGTTCATGTCGGTGGACAATTGCCGTTTCCGCTATCCGGTGCGGCCTGGGGATGTCTTGCGCATGGAGGTGTCGGTCCAGCGGGTCCGCGGCGATGTGGTGAAGTTTCGCGGGCGGGGCATGGTGGGCGACAAACTGGCCGCCGAGGCGGAGTTCGCCGCCATGCTGGTCGATACCCGCAAATGACGCGGATTCACGCCACCGCCATCGTCGATGGCAAGGCGCGAGTGGCCGACGACGTCGAGATCGGCCCGTTTTGCATTGTCGGCCCTGGCGTCTGCCTGGGCGCGGGGGTGCGGCTCGCCTCGCATGTGGTGATCGAGGGCCTCACCGATATCGGGGAGGAATGCGTCGTTCATCCCTATGCCTGCCTGGGCGGGCCGCCTCAGCATTCGGGACACAAGGGGGAACCGACCCGGCTGCGGATCGGCGAGCGAAACATCATCCGCGAACATGTGACCATGCATTGCGGCGCCGCCATGGGCGGCGCCCTGACCACCGTGGGATCGGACGGCTTCTTCATGGTCGGGGTTCACATCGGTCACGACTGCCGGGTCGGCGACAAGGTGATCATGGCCAACAGCGCCACCCTGGGCGGGCATGTGGTGGTGGGCGACCATGTGATCATGGGCGGTCTCTCCGCGGTTCACCAGAACACCCGCATCGGCCGCCACGCCTTCGTGGGCGGCATGGCGGGGGTCAACCACGATGTCATCCCCTTCGGCAATGTCTGGGGCAACCACGCCCACCTCGAGGGTTTGAATCTGGTTGGGCTCAAGCGCCGAGGCTTCTCGCGCGAGACGATCAACACCTTGCGCGCCGCCTACCGCATGTTGTTCGCCGAGGAAGGCACGTTTCAGGAACGCCTGGACGACACCGCCGCCGCCTACGCCGGCTCGCCGGAGGTGATGGAAATCGTCGATTTCGCGCGCGCCGACGCCAGCCGGCCGCTGACCACGCCACAGCGGGAAATCTGACGCCGTCCGCCGGCAAGCTTGGCCTGATCGCCGGTGGGGGCGTCCTGCCGCTCAATCTGGCGCGCCATTGCCGGTCCGCCGGCCGTCCGCTGTTCGTGATCCGGTTGCGGGGGTTCGCCGCGCCCGGGCTCGATGAATTCGACGGCGCCCATGTAGGAATCGCCCAATTGGGCGCCGGCGTGCGGGCGCTCCGCCAGGCCGGTTGCGAGAGCGTGTGTTTCGCCGGCTCGGTCGCCCGCCCCGATTTCCGCGATTTGAAGCCGGACATGCGCGGCCTGGCCGCCCTTCCCGGCGCGATCGCGGCGGCGCGCCAGGGAGACGACCGGCTGCTGACCTTCCTGATCGGCGAGTTCGAGAAGGACGGCTTCGCGGTCGAGGGCGCCCATGAGGTGATGACCGGCCTTGCTCTGGAGGTGGGGCCCCTCGGGCGCCATTCGCCCGGCGACAAACACCTGGCCGACATTGCGCGCGCCATGGAGGCAGCCAGAGCCATCGGCGCGCTCGACGCCGGTCAGGGCGCGGTGTGTTGCGAGGGCCTGATCCTCGCCCTGGAAGCCCAGGAGGGAACCGACGCCATGCTCTCACGCGTGGCCGATTTGCCGGAGGCGATCCGCGGCACGCCCGATCGCCCACGCGGCGTGCTGGCCAAGGCGTGCAAGCCGGGCCAGGACGTCCGCATGGATTTGCCGACCATCGGGCCGGCGACGCTGCGGCATGCCAAACGCGCCGGTCTGGCCGGCGTCGCCGGGGAAGCCGGCCTCATCCTGGTGCTCGATCGAGAAGCGGTGATCTCGCTCGCCGACGAACTTGGACTGTTCGTGATCGGCGCGCCATCCACGCGGTCATGACACCGGCCTGCGTGATGCTGGTGGCGGCCGAAGCATCCGGCGACGCGCTCGGCGCCGCCTTGGCGGGCGCTCTTCGGGAGCGACTGGGCGAGGCGGTGCGGTTCGTCGGCGTGGGCGGGGCGCGCATGGCGGCTCTGGGCATCGTGAGCCCGTTCGACATCGGCGCTCTTTCGACCCTTGGCGTGCTCGACAGCCTCGCCGCTTATCCTCTGGTGCTGCGCCGCGCCGGCCAGACCGCCGCCCTCGCCGCTCGGACGGGTCCGGACGTGGCGGTGCTGATCGATGCCTGGGGATTCAATCTAAGGGTGGCGCGTCGGCTGCGTCGCATCGAGGGCGGCCCTTATCTGCTCAAATACGTCGCCCCACAGGTGTGGGCGACACGGCCGGGGAGGGCGGCCACCCTGGCGCGGTCGGTGGACCGGCTTCTCACCATCCACGCCTTCGACGCCGCCTTCTTCGAGCGCGAGGGCCTGCCGGTGACTTTTGTCGGCAATCCCGCCCTCGCCCGCGATTTCTCGCAGGCCGATCCGGCGCGAATCCGCACCAAGCTGGGGACGGGACCCGACGATCCAATTCTTCTGGTGCTTCCCGGCAGCCGCCCCGGCGAAGTCGATCGCCTCCTGCCCGACTTCAAGGCCGCCATAAGGGTATTGAAGGCCGAGCGTCCCAGCCTGTCGATCGTGGTCGCCGCCGCCGAGACGGTCGCGCCCGCCATTAAGGCCCGCGTGGCCCGGTGGGCCGATCGGGTCGTGGTGATCGAGGGCGACGCGGCGCGTCTGGACGCCATGCGCGCCGCCACCGTGGCCCTGGCCTGCAGCGGCACGGTGACCACCGAGTTGGCCCTGGCCGGCTGCCCGATGGTGGTCGCCTATAGGCTCGATGTCTTGAGCCATCTGGTCGTCGAGCGCCTCATCCGCACCCCCTACATCACCCTGTTCAACGTGGCGGCCCAGGCGTTCGTCGCGCCGGAACTGGTCCAGAGCCGTTGCAACGGGCCGGCCCTGGCGCGCGAGATCGCCCTTCGTCTCGACAACCCCGGCCTTCGGGCCGCACAGGTCGCGGCGCAGAACGCGGCGCTCGAGATCATGCGCGGCGGCATCGACGATCCCGCCGGCGCCGCCGCCGAGGCGGTTATCGATGCTCTTCGCCAGGCGGGACGGCTGGTCCCCGATTCGCCGCGCTCCGGCTAAAGGCGGGGAGTCGCGCTCGGCGGCTTGAGGATAAAATCTGACGCTTGGCGCCCAGTTGACGTCGGCGCCGATCGCCGCGGCGACAATCCGCTTTACGCCGCGCGCCACGGCGCGGGCGCGACCCTCGCTCGTTCGGGCGCGGATCAGATCCCGCTCAAATTCAGCCAGGCCGCCGAGAACGGTCAGCATGAAGCGGCCGTGCGCTGTGGTTGTGTCAGCCCATGTGTCGGCCAGCGATCGAAACCCCACCTCCTTGCCAGCGATCGCGGCCAAGACGCGGCTCGATCGCCTGGCGCGATCGACGCGTGATCTTCTCAACACCCTCCGGGTCGCCGGAGAGCTCACCGACCTGCGTCAGACATGCTCTGCCCCACCTTAGCCGTGACCCTCGCCTCGCGCCTCTGGCGGAGAGTAGAACTGGGCGATGTCGGAGGGCTCCGCCTTCCGGCCGAACTTGCCATTGATCAGTGCGGCGATGTCTGTGTCATTTGCATCCGGTAGCCCCAGAAGGGGAGGGAAGAATCTCACGAAACGGTAAAGGTCTCATTATCGCGCTCTTTTAACGATTTTCGCTCTTTGAATTGACGCTAAGACCGTGACGGAGACGTTGGAAAGGTCAAATCCCAAGACGGGTGACCGGTTTGACCGGGTCGTTTGGGGAGCCTCGGTTTATTCAAATAAAGGGCTTAAGATGCGTTTAAGAATAGCAGACGGTTACACGCTCTCCACGGTAGCAGCGATTGCGTTGCTCGCGGGCTGCTTGCCCGTTACCGCGAGCGCCGCCACGTCGCTCGAGGCGCCCAATTCGACACACCAGCGGACCACAAGCTGGATGCTGAAAACGAACGTCGGGGCGCGGCTCGTGTACGTCACGGACGTCGCCTCCGGCGCCGTCACCGTATTCGACCGCGGCGGCCTCAAGGTGGGCCGCATCGGCGGATTCAACAACCCGCTTGGACTCTTCGTCGATGCCGACCACAATTTGTGGGTCGCAAATTCCAGCGCCTCACAGATTCTCGAATTCGCGCGAGGCGCGACCTCACCGACCAAAATCCTTAGCGACAAGGGCGGCTTGCCGTCTGACGTGACGATGTGCCCGAACGGCACGCTCTATGTTTCGAACAGCAAGCTCTCCCGCTTTGGCGGCAACATCTTGTTGTACGCTCCCGGGAGCACGCGCCCAACGGGCAGGCTGACGTATCCCAACGTATTCCGAAACTATTTCCTCACGTGTGACGCGGCGGGCAATATTTTCTCGACGCTGACGCTCAACCCAGGCGGGGGAGCCGTTGTAGAATACCCGGGCGGCCGCCAGGCTGGCGCAAAGCAGCTTCCGATTAAGCTCTCGAATTTCCCGGGTGGGATCAAGCAGGACCACGCCGGTAACCTTCTGATTGCCGATCAGATCGGCCTCAGCGTTACCGAATATACGGAGGCGGGTCTACCGACGGGCGTCTCGATCCATAGCCCGGATTCAAATACGGTCCCCGTCGATATCGACGTGACGGACCACGGCAACGTTCTTGGAGTCGCACTCTTCGACACCACCGGCGGCGATTCCGAAGGTCAGACGTACGCTTTCCCAACGGGAACCGCACTGCGGGCGTACGGGTCTTTCAACAAACCAATCGGCTTTGCGTTCGATTCAGGTGTCAAGTAAGATCTCGATTGAACAAGGTGCAGGCGGCACTCAAGTTGGTCGAAGCCGGACTGTCGCCGACTAAGCGGCTATCTACGTATCGGCAGCGTCATTCCGGCGACTGCTCAACGCCAAAAACCAGGATGACCCCTCATGAAATCGACGCGCATCTTGACCATCGCAGCCTTGACGGCCGCCGGCTTCGCCGTCTTGGCCAGCGCCGCCATGGCGAGCGGCTTCAGCGGAAACTGGCCGGTGACCATCAGCCATTCGAAGGGTAGCAACGGCGCCTTCTGCCTGAAGCTGATCGACGACGGCAGCGCCGGCTTTCCGCACAGCGGCCCGGCAACGATCAACACTGGGGTGAACGGCCAAACGCTGAGCGGCCAATTCCAATTCATCAACCACGTCATCATCGTGGCTATCGACGATACGGGGCTTACTCAGAACGCCGGCTCGACGTATTCTAGCAGACCTATCAACGGCAACCCTGGCGAAGGTGCCTTTGCGACGATCTATAACGGGTTAGAAATCGACGAAGGTGAGATAGTGTACGGAGTGAAGGGCGGTTGTTGACATCGTCACCGAAAAATTGGCGACCTTGGTCGCTCTTTCTTCAACAATCCTCGCGCATGCCCTCCCGCGATGAGGCTCATAGCTGGTGAAATACGGAGACGTGTTGTTACCACGTTCCCGTATCCGTCAAACGCGAACGCCCCCACTTCGAGCGGGACCACGCCCGTCAAGTTTATGCTGCATTTATACGCCGCAGGGGCCGAAAAAGAGCGCCAGTTGATCTTTGCCCGCACGAAGGCCGCTCCGGCCGCGTACAAGGCTTGGAGAGGGGGAAGCCGCTCGCCAAAACGGCGGCTGTTTCGGCCGTTTGAACATTCTCGAAAACCTCCGATTCCGGGAAGATCTCCTCTCGATGCGGGCTTTGCCTCATTGGCGATATGCCCCCCATTCTCAAAACGCTCTCTTGATTCCACATCCCACAATCGATTGGCGGGCGATGGGGTTTTAGATAGCCGCAGGGACCGCTTCCCACCCTTGTGAGACGCTCGAAACGTCCGCTATCTGGCGCCGGCGAGCCGACAACTCACGAGCCTTGGGGAGGTAACTGCCGCCACCAGTTGTCAGATTTTATCCACTATCCCCGCGCTTCCAGGGGCGGATAGTCCCGCTTGGTGGGTCCGGTGTAGAGCTGGCGCGGTCGGCCGATCTTGCGTTGCGGGTCCTCGAACATCTCCTTCCACTGGCTGATCCACCCCACCGTGCGGGCGATGGCGAACAGCACGGTGAACATGGTGGTCGGAAAGCCCAAGGCCTTCAAGGTAATGCCGGAATAGAAATCGATGTTGGGATAGAGCTTGCGGTCGATGAAATAGGGATCGTCGAGAGCGATCTTCTCCAGTTCCAGAGCGACTTTCAGAAGCGGATCGTCACCGTCGCCAATTTCGTCGAGCACTTCGTGGCAGGTCTTCTGCATGACGATCGCGCGGGGGTCGAAGTTCTTGTAGACCCGATGGCCGAAGCCCATCAGGCGGTATTTGCGGTCTTTCACGCCCTGGACATACTCTGGGATGCGATCGACCGTGCCGATCTCCTTGAGCATCATCAGGGCCTCTTCGTTGGCGCCGCCGTGGGCGGGGCCCCACAGGCAGGCGATGCCGGCGGCGATGCAGGCGAAGGGATTGGCCCCCGACGAGCCGGCGAGACGGACCGTCGAGGTGGAGGCGTTCTGCTCGTGGTCGGCGTGCAGGAGGAAGACGCGATCCATGGCCCGGGTCAGGACCGGGTTGGGCTTCCAGTCCTCGGCGGGAACCGAAAAGGCCATGCGCAGGAAATTCTCGGCGTAGGACATATCGTTGCGCGGCGTCACGAACGGTTGGCCGATGGAATACTTGAACGCCCGCGCCGCAATGGTCGGCATCTTGGCGATCAGACGGTGGGCCGAAATCTTGCGCTGTTCGGGGTCATCGACATTGATGCTGTCGTGATAGAAGGCCGACAGCGCCCCCACCGCGCCGGTCATGATCGCCATGGGATGGGCGTCGGAGCGGAAGCCGCCGAAGAAACGGTCGAACTGGGCGTGCAGCATGGTGTGATAGGTGATCGTCCGCTCGAAATCGGCGAGCTCGGCGGCGTCGGGCAGCTCGCCGTTGAGCAGCAGATAGCAGACTTCGATGAAACTGGAATGCTCGGCGAGCTGCTCGATCGGGTAGCCGCGGTGCAGAAGGACCCCGGCGTCGCCGTCGACATAGGTGATCTTGCTCGCGCAACTGGCGGTCGAGGTGAAGCCGGGATCGAAGGTGAACACGTCGGCGTCGGCGTAGAGCTTGCGCACATCGACCACGTCCGGGCCGGTGGTCCCCTTGATCACGCCCAGATCGTAGTCCTTGCCGCCGAGCGTCAGCGTGGCGTGATCGCCCATGCCTTTTAGTCCCCTCATCGAAATCCCACACCCGTCCAAACGGGATGTTTCGCGGCGTCTTATAGCCCGTTACCCGGGCCGCGAAAGAGCGTCTTCGATGCGCCCCAGGCTCACCGCTCGGCCGAGCGCGGCGAGGGCGCCGGCGAGGTCGGGCGCGGGGGCGCCGCCCGACAGGACGGCGCGCAAGGCGCCCCCGAATTTGCCGAGACCCACGCCTTCCCCCTGCGCGAATGCGCGCAGGGCCGCCGCCAGGGCGTCCGGCGTCCAGTCGGTCTCCAGCGTCATGGCCGCGGCGAGGCGCGAGAGGAGGGCGCGCGTCTCCACGGTGAGGAGCGCCAACCCCTTGTCGTCAATGGTAAGCGGCCTCTGCTTGACGGCAAAGAGCGACAGATCGGCCAGGTCGAGGATCGTTTTGGCGCCGTCCTTCACCCGGGGGATCGCGGCGATCAAACGCGATTCGGCGTCCGCCGGCAGATCCACGCCGCGTCCCTCGAGGATCGGCGCCACCAGGCCAGCGAGCCGGTCGTCGTCGGCGGCGCGGATGTAGTGGTTGTTGACGTGGGCGAGCTTGTTCCAGTCGAGACGGGCCGGCGCGCGCACCACGTCGCGCACGTCGAACCAGGCGATGGCCTCAGCGTCGGTGAAAATCTCATCATCGCCGTGACCCCATCCCAGGCGGGCCAGATAGTTGCGCATGGCTTCGGGCAGGTAGCCCATGTCGGCGAATTCGCCGACCGCCTGGGCGCCGTGGCGCTTCGACAGCTTGGCGCCATCGGCGCCGTGGATCATCGGCAGATGCGCGAAGGCCGGCAGATCGAAATCGAGCGCCTGGTAGATGAGACTCTGGCGGGCGGCGTTGTTCAGGTGATCGTCGCCGCGAATGACATGGGTGATCCCCATGTCGTGATCGTCCACCACCACAGCCAGATTGTAGGTCGGCGCGCCGTTCGAGCGCAGCAGGACCAGATCGTCGAGTTCCTTGTTGGCGAAGGTCACCGGCCCCTTGATCAGATCGTCCACCACCGTCTCGCCGTCCAAGGGCCCCTTGAAGCGGACCACGAACGGCCGGTTCTCGCTGGCGCCCGCCGCCCGGCCGCGCCACGGCGAGCGGATGGCCCGCCCCGCCGCCCGCGCCAGTTCGCGCTCGGCCGCCAACTCTTCGATGGTCATGTAGCAACGATAGACCCGCCCTCGTTGGAGGAGGTTGTGAACGGCCTCCCGGTGCCGATCGGCTCTGGCGAACTGGAACACCGGCGGGGCGTCGGGCGACAGGCCGAGCCACGCCAGGCCGTCGAGAATGACCTGGACGGCGCCCTCGGTGGAGCGCTGGCGATCGGTGTCCTCGATTCGCAGCAGGAAGGTCCCGCCGCGATGGCGCGCATAAAGCCAGTTGAACAAGGCGGTCCGTGCGGTGCCTATATGCATCGAACCGGTCGGCGAGGGGGCGATGCGGGTGACGACCAATCGGTTGGCGGATGTTTCGGCGGCGGGCATCGCGGTTCCAGAGGATGGGGCCGCCCCGGCGCCACGCGGCGCGGGTACGGCGCCCTGGGGACGGGCGGCGGCTCTTATCACGGGCGCCCGCGCCCTTCCTAGCCTTGCCGACCTCATCGCCGGCCTGGCGCGCGAGGGCGCCGATCAATTGGACCGCGTGCTCTTGTGGACGCCGGTGGCCTTTGGCCTCGGCGCGGCCGCCTATCTGGGCCTCAAGGTCGAACCGGCGCCGTGGCTGGCCGCCGTCTTGGCGGCGGTGTTCTGCGTCGGCGCCCTGGCTACCCGGTTTCTGACCGCCAATCGGGTCGCGATCACTCTGACCGGTCTGGCCGCGGTGGCGGCCGGTGGTTTCCTCATCGCCAAGCTGCACGGCGACGCGGTGGCTGCCCCGATCGCGCCGCCGCACCTGGGCGTGGTGAGCATCGAAGGCTGGGTGGTCGATATCGCCAACCCCAGCGAACGCGGCGAGCGCCTGCTGATCGCGCCGGTCGAGATCGCCCGCCTGGCGCCAGCCGATACGCCCACCCGCGTCCGCGTCGTGCTCACGCCCGGCGGTCCCGACAGCGCCCCGGCTCCCGGCACGGCGATCCGCGTCGCCACCCTGCTCGACCCGCCGCCCGGCCCCGCTTCGCCGGGCGCCTACGATTTCGCCAGAGACGCTTGGTTCGAGGGCATCGGCGGGGTGGGTCTGGCCATGCGGGCGCCCGTCACCGTGGCTCTCGCGCCGCCGCCGTGGCGGCTACGCCTGGAGATGGCCGTCAACGCCCTGCGCTGGTCGGTGGCCCGCCATCTGGCGGCCGACATCGGGGCGGTGATGGGACCGGACGACGGCGGCGCCGCCGGCCTGGCGGTCGAGGTGACGACCAGCCATCAGGACTGGCTGGCCGCCGACCACCGCGACGATCTGCGCGCCTCGGGACTGGCCCACATGCTGGCCATCGCCGGCCTGCACACCGCCGCCTTGAGCGGGTTCGCCTTCTTCGCTTTCCGCTTCGCCATCGCGGCGTGGCCTTGGCTGGCCCTGCGGGTTCCGGGCAAGAAGATCGCCGCCGCGGCCGCCCTGCTGGTGGTCGGCGCCTATCTCGTCCTGTCGGGCGCCCATCCGCCGGCCCGGCGGGCCGCGATCACCGCCAGCGTCGCCTTCTTCGCCATCCTGGTCGATCGGCGGGCGGTGAGCCTGCACTCCCTGAGCCTCGCCGCTCTGATCATCCTGATCACCGAGCCGGACGTAGTGGTGGCCCCGGGCTTCGAGATGTCCTTCTGCGCCACCGCCTCCCTGGTCGCCCTGGCCGAACTCTGGCGCCGGGCGCCGGCGCCGGTGTCTCTGGCGTGGCCGCTGAGATTTCTCCAGAAGGCGCGCGACTGGACGATCGCCATGGCGATGGTGAGTTTCGTGGCCGGCGCGGCCACCGGGCCTTTCGCCATCCAGCACTTCAACCGGGTGGCCAACTACGGGGTGTTCGCCAATCTCACCGCCGATTTCCTGGCCACCGCCATGCTGATGCCGGCCCTGGCGCTCTGCCTGCTGGCCGAGGCGGCCGGCCTAAGCCACGCCCTGGCCGCGCCGGTGTTCTGGCTGGCCGGCTGGGCGGCCAGGGGGGTCATCTTCCTGGGCCATGTGTTCGCGGTCGCGCCGGGCGCCGCCATGACCCTGCCGAGCGCGCCGCAAATCGCCCTGGCCATCTCCTACCTCGGAATTGTCTTCGCCTGCCTGTGGAAGGGTAATCTGCGCTGGATCGGCGTTCCGATGGCCGCCGCGGTCGCCCTCTGGCCCCGGCCGCCGGCGCCGGTCGCCTGGATGGCGGCCGACGGCGATGACGCGGCGATCGTGGCGGCCGGCCAGGAGGTTCCCCTGAAGCCGGGCGCTCGGCGCTACGCCACCCAACTATGGGCTCAGCGCCGAGGATTCGCCCTGACCGCCGATCCCGCTGTCGCCGAGGCGCTTCAGCAACGCTATTTCGACTGCGACCGAAAGGGCTGCGCGCCCATCGGTCCGGGACGGCCCGCCATCGCCACCTGGTGGGGCAAGCGACCGCCCGAGGCCGAGCGGGCCGATCGGCTCTGCGCCGGGACGGACATCGTGATCTATCGCGCCGAGGGCGCCGCGCCGGCGGCGTGCCGAGGCGCCATCGTGCTGACCCGCGCCGATTTCGCCAAGGGCGGCGCGGCGGAGGTATTTACCGCGCCGGTGGGCTGGCGCATCGCCTGGTCGCAACCCCTGCGCGGCGAGCGGCCGTGGACCACCGGCGGCGGCGATTGAGGGGCTCGCGGTTCAGGCTAGTGATAGCGCCGGATCAGCCCCACCAGCTTGCCCTGCACCTCCACCTGGTCGGGGCCGAAGATGCGGGTTTCGTAGGCCGGGTTGGCGGCTTCCAGGGCGATGGAGGCGCCCTTGCGGCGCAGGCGCTTGAGGGTCGCCTCCTCGTTCATCACCAGGGCGACGACGATCTCTCCGGAGGTGGCGGTGTTGGCCTTGCGGATGACCACGAAGTCGCCGTCGAGGATGCCGGCCTGGATCATCGAATCGCCCTGGACCTCGAGGATGAAATGCTCGCCCGCCCCCAGGATCGATTCGGGCACCTGCATGCGGTCGCGTTCGTGCTGGATGGCCTCTATGGGGGTGCCGGCGGCTATCTTGCCGAGCACCGGCAGTTCGCGCACATCGTTGGCGGCAACCGGCGTTCCGGCGCGGCCCGACTCCACCACGGTGGGAACGAAGGCGCCCCGGCCGGCCGCCGGGGCCGAGGTGGTCGCCTGTTGCGGCAGCTTCAGCACCTCCAGCGCCCGCGCCCGGTGCGCGAGGCGGCGCAGAAAGCCGCGTTCTTCCAGGGCGGTGATCAAGCGGTGAATGCCGGACTTCGACGCCAGGTCCAGCGCTTCCTTCATCTCGTCGAACGACGGCGAGACTCCGGTCTCCTTGATCCGTTCATGGATGAACATCAGGAGTTCATGCTGTTTGCGTGTAAGCATCGCCGCCTCGCAAAGTCCGGCGCTAAGCCGGAACAAATCAAAAACGCTGGGCGATGTTCTCCGAGTGTTCCGCCGAAATGTCAAGACGAGGCGGTGGGCGAGTCGATGGAAGTCAGCAGGGCGCGGGTGGCGGCCTCGACGTCGGCTTGCCGCATCAGGGCTTCGCCGACCAGCATGGCCCGCGCCCCGGCCCGCTCAAGGCGCGCCGCGTCGGTGGCGGTGAATATCCCACTTTCCGTTACCAATAAGGCGCTTGCGGGGATTTTCTCAGACAATCGTTCGGTCACCGCCAGGTCGGTGACGAAGGTGCGCAGGTCGCGGTTGTTGATCCCGATGAGGTCGGCGCCGAGGGCGGCGGCGCGGTCGATCTCGGCCTCGTCGTGGATCTCCACCAGGGCGTCCATGCCCAGGCGGCGGGCCTCGGCGAGGAGCTCGGCGGCCAGCGAATCGCCGACCAGAGAGAGAATCACCAGGACGGCGTCGGCCCCGATGGCGCGTGATTCGGCCACCTGCCAGGGATCGATCAGGAAATCCTTGCGCAGGCAGGGCAGGGGGCCGGCGGCGCGGGCGGCGGTCAGATCGGTGTCGGCGCCCTGGAAGCTCGGCCCATCGGTCAGCACCGAGAGGCAGGTTGCCCCGCCGGCTTCGTAGGCCCTGGCCAGACCCGCCGCGTCGAAGTCGGCGCGGATCAGGCCTCTGGAGGGCGAGGCCTTCTTGATCTCGGCGATCAGGGCGAGGCGCCCCGGCGCGCGGCCCCGCTCCAGGGCGGCGCGAAAGCCGCGCGGCGGGCTGGCCTGTCGGGCGCGCTCTTCCAGGGCGGCGAGAGGGGTGGCGGCGCGGCGGGCGGCGACCTCGCCCTGCTTGTAGGCGCCGATCGCGGCAAGGATGTCGCACGTCATTTCAGGCGTTGGTGATGGCGATCAGCGATTCCAGGGCGCGGGCGGCGGCCCCGTTGTCGATGGCGGCGGCGGCCAGATCCACCCCTTCGCGCAGGGTTTCGGCCCGATCGGCGACCAGGAAGGCGGCGGCGGCGTTGAGGAGCACCACATCGCGGTAGGCGCCACTCGCCCCGCCCAGCACCTCGCGCAGGGCCTGGGCATTATCGGCCGGCTCACCGCCGCGCAGATCGGCCAGGGCGGCGCGCGGCAGGCCCACCGCCTCGGGGGTGATGTTGAACAGCCGCACCCCCCCCTCGCGCCATTCGGCCACCTGCGTCGGGCCGGTGGTGGTCAGCTCGTCCAGGCCGTCGCCATGCACGACCCAGGCTCGCGTCGCCCCCAGGGCCCCCAGCACCCGCGCCAGCGGCTCCACCCAGCGGCCGTCGAACACCCCCAGCACCTGGCGCCTGGCCCCGGCCGGGTTGGAGAGTGGCCCCAGGATGTTGAAGATGGTGCGAAAGCCGAGGTCCTCGCGGATCGGCATGACGTGGCGCATGGCCCGGTGATGGGACGGCGCGAACAGGAAGCACACCCCCGCCTCGTCCAGGGCCCGCCGCTCCTGCTCCAGGCTCGCCGCGATATTGACCCCCAGGGCGGCCAGCACATCGGAGGAGCCGGACTTGGACGACACCGCCCGCGTCCCGTGCTTGGCGACCTTCAGGCCGCCGCCGGCCGCCACGAAGGCCACGGCGGTGGAGATGTTGAGGGTATGGGCGCCGTCGGCGCCGGTGCCGCACACATCGACCACGTCGTAGGGATGATCCAGGACCATGGCCTGACGGCGCAGGGCGCGGGCGCAGGCGGTAATCTCGCCCACCGTCTCGCCCCGAAGGCGCATGGCGGTGAGGGCGGCAGCGATCTGCGCGGCGCTCGGCTCGCCGCGCAGGCAGGCCGAGAAGAAGGCGTCGGCGTCTTCGCCGACCAGGGTCGCCCCGTCGGCGAGGCGGGCCAGCAGGGGCTTGAATTCATCCGACATCGGCGGAGCGCCCCTTAAGCCGCGGCCAGGCGCCGGACGCCGGCCAGGTCGAGGAAGTTGGCCAGCAGGGCGTGGCCATGCTCGGTGGCGATGGACTCGGGGTGGAACTGGACGCCGTGCAGCGGGCGGGAGCGGTGCGCCAGGCCCATGATCTCGCCGTCGTCGGTCCAGGCGGTGATCTCGAGCGCCTCCGGGAGGCTGTCCCGCGCCACCGCGAGGCTGTGATAGCGGGTGGCCGTGAAGGGGTCGGGCAGGCCCGCGAACACCCCATCGCCCAAGTGGCGGATGGCGCTGGTCTTGCCGTGCATCAGGGTTCTGGCCGGCGCGATCACTGCACCGAACGCCTGACCGATGGCCTGGTGGCCCAGGCACACCCCCAGAATGGCAAGGCGCGGCGGCGCGGCGGCGATGAGGCCCAGGCAGATACCCGCGTCATCGGGCGTCCGCGGCCCCGGCGACAACAGCACCGCCTCGGGCCGCAGCGCCAGGGCCTCGGCGACGCCGAGCGCATCGTTGCGATGCACCACCGTCGCCGCCCCCAGCTCGGCCAGGTAGTGGACGAGATTGTAGGTGAAGCTGTCGTAGTTATCGATGACGAGGATCATGGGCCGTGGTTTTAGGGCGTGGTGGAGGAAGCGCCAAGGGGAACGTGCCTCCCGTCCGTAGGCGCCGCTCTTTCTCAACCCTCTCCCCCGTTCTTCACGGGGGAGAGGGCAGGGTGAGGGGGCGCCGCCGCCTCGCTCCGTCCGAAAAGCGCGCCGGCCGTGTCCACGACTTCCCCCTCGCCTCCAGAGGCGATCAGCAGGTCGCGGCCGACACCGTCGAGATTGAGGAAAACCTCGTTGTTCGGGATACGGATGACGCGGTCGCCGACGCTTTCGAGGGCGGCTGTCCGCCGTTTGTCATAGGCCGTGGCGATCGGGTCATAGTGCTGCGAGCCATCCAATTCGACAATCAAGCCCGCCTCGGCGCAATAGAAGTCCACGACGAAGGGACCACGGGGAACCTGTCGACGCCACTTCCAGCCGCCGAGGCGGCGATCTCGCAAGACGCCCCACAGGAAACCCTCGGCCTCCGTCTGATTGAGGCGCAGGCTCCTGGCGCGGCCAGTGTTCTTGCTCTCTTGGGCATCGGCCCGACCCCCTCACCCTGCCCTCTCCCCCGTGAAGAACGGGGGCGAGGGTGGGAAGAAGCCATCTCACGCCAAACAGCCAGGAACCAGCGCGATTCGCCGGTCAACGAATATTCCAAATGCGACTCCGCTCGCCAGAAGGGGGAGGAGGCTATGCCCCCTCACCGCCCCGCCGCCGCCCTCTCCTGATTGAGCGCGAACAGGCGCTCCAGCACCGCCTCGTCGGCGAGGTCGGCGGGCCAGCCGTAGGCGGCGGCGACGGCGGCGTCGAGATCGGCGTGCGCCATCGCCAGCCAGGCGGGGCGGGCGTTGTAGAGGTTGGTCAGGGTGCGGGTCTTGAGCACCGCCGCCGCGGCGGCGTCGCGGGGCAGGACGCGGTCGGGATAGCCGGCGACGACCTCGGGCTCGCGGACCACCAGGTCGGGGGGTTGAGCCAGACCTCGCGCAGTTCGTTCAACCGCCGGGCCGACGCCGCGATGGCCATGGCGCGCGGATCGTCGGCGTAGGCCCTGGCCGGAAGGTCGGGCGTCAGGCCCTCGGGGAAGGGGAAGGTCTCGAAGGTTGTGGAGGGGGTGTAGCGGGGATCGGTGCCGACGGCGAGCCATGTGCCCATGCGCAGCGACCACAGTTCGTGGAAGCGGGAATGAAGGATGCCAAAGGTGGTGTCGTCATCGCGGGCGATGGCGATAAGGTTCTTATCGATTCCGACAGCGGGGGGCGCCCATGTGAAAAGACGATGCTTCGCAACTTCCGGTGACACTATAGTTCTGGCCAGCTTCCGTCGGGCGGCAAGGAGCTCCGGCCGTGGCCTCCAAAACAACCACCACTGGGAGACGAGCGTCTCTCGCGCTCTTGAATTGCTCACCTTGCTGGCCCGGCGCACCGGTTCGACTGCAATCAGCACGTGACGAAACGGTAGCTCATAGAGCGCCGCGTCTCCTTCCGTCAGATCCGTGAAATCGACAATCCAGGAGTCTCGTGGCCGGCGGGTTACATCTATGCCATTCCAATAGGGCCTGAGCACGTCCTGGTTATTGCGTCCATTGACGTTCAACGGCGCCAATATCCAGAGGCGCGCTTGAGCTCCATCGACCTCAAACGCTCCCGTTTTTTGTATGCCGTTAAATGCCGTCCCAGCGTTTTCATTCAGCTTGGCTGCCTTGGTTAAATCGGCCTCGGCCGCTGATAGATCGGCATTGATCCGGTCGGTCGGCAGACCTTCGAGCCTTCGTTCGATGAAGCCAGTTCCAAAGCCGAGCATCGACACTCGCACCGCCGCGCCCTCGAACACCCACGGTTGATCCGCCCATGCCTCCCAAAGTCCGCCCGCATCGGCGATCGGGTCGAGAACCCTGCGATTGGCTCCCCACGGATCGAGTTTGTCGCGACAAGGCCGACCCTCTTCGCATTCGATCCCTGGATGGCTTGCCATGCCTTCGCCACCCAATAGCAAACAAAATCAGCGCCTCCAGGAACCTGACCATGATAGGCGGCGCGCAGACGTTCGACGTAAGCCTCGCCTAGATCGGCAACCATCTTCTTGTCGCCCAGAAACGGCGGGTTGCCGATGATCACATCAACAGTCGGCCAAGCCGCCTCCGTCCCGTCGGGGTTCAGCAGGGCGTCGCGGTTCTCGATCTGGTCGAGGCTGGAAAGGATGGGTTCGGCGTAAGCGGTGTAGCCGTTCTTCTGCAGCCACTGGAGGTCGCCGATCCACAGGGTCACCCGCGCCAGTTCGGCGGCGTAGGGTTCGATCTCGATGCCGCGCACCGCCTCCAGGCCGACGCGGGGCGCCGGGACGGCGAGGCCCAGGCGTTCGGCGTCCACCAGGGCCTTGAGCTCGATATCCCGCAAGGCATGCAGGGCGACATAGAGGAAATTGCCCGAGCCGCAGGCCGGGTCGAGCACCCGAAAGGCGGCGAGACGGGCGAGGAACACTTCCAGCTGGTCCTTGGCCTCGCCCAGGGCGGCGTCGCGCGCCTTGGCGAGACCGGCGAGCCTCCGCCGCCGTTCCGCCTCGCCGCGCCGGGCGGCGTCCGGGTCGACCTTCATCGTCTCGCCGGCCGCCTCGAGGATGGCCTTGCGGCTGGCCTGCGCCTGGTTCATCGCCGCCACCGACGCCTTGATCTGGGCGTGGGCCGCCTCCCATTCGGCCGTCAGCGGGCGGACGATCACCGGTTCGACGATCTTCAGAATCTTGTCGCGGTCGGTGTAGTGGGCTCCCAGGGCGGGGCGCTCGCGGGTGGCTTTGAGGGCCTGTTCGAACAGATTGCCGAAGATGGCCGGGTCGATCTGCGACCAGTCGTGTTCGGAAGCGGTCTGGGCGAGGAGCTTGAGGTCGGCGGAGTCCAGGTCCAGCACCGGCGCGTCGTCGAACAGGCCGCCGTTGAACCAGCGGATCACGTCGGCCCCGAAGAAGCCGCCGGCGCGCATCTTGGCGAACAGTTCGGCCAGTTGCGAGGTGGCGTGCTCGGGCCGCCGCTCGGTGGCCTTGACCACCCGGGTGAACAGGCTGGGCGGCAGCAGCCTGGCGTCCTCGGCGAACATGCAGAACACTAGCCGGTTGAGGAAATGCGCCACCTCGCGCGGATGATGCTTGCGCTCCTGCAGGCGCCGCCCCAGTTCGCCGAACCGCGCCGCCACCTTGGCGGTCAGCTCCTGGGGGCTGAAGCCGGGCTTGAGTTCATCCGAGCCGGTGAAGACCTGTTTGAGGATCTGGAGGTTGGCGGGTTCGAGAAGATCGTCGAGGGTCAGCTCGATGCGGCGCGAAACGGTATTGGTCCAGTTGGTGTGGATGACGATCCGCTCGAAGTCGCAGACGACCAGATAGGGCGGGTTTTGCAGGTTGAGTGCGTAGGCCTGAAGCTGGCGCAGGGCGGCGTTCAGATCGTGGTGCTTGCCCTTGTATTCCCAGCCGAAACAGTGCTTTCGCCAGACGTCCGCCCAGCCGTCGCCGCCACCCACCTTTTCCGCCCCGCGTTCGAAGCAGTAGCGCTCGCCCAGCGGATCGTCCTCGCCCGGCGTCGGCTCGCCGATCAGCCGGCACAGGTCGAGGAAGTGCTCATGCGCGCCCTGCCGCTCGCGCAGCCGGCTGTCGCTCCACTTCCTGTTGAATTCCACCGGCGTCATGGGCGTCCCGACTCGCGCGCGGGGCTGAGCATAGCTGGGGGAGGGGGGCATGGAGGCGAAAATCGATGCGGGGCGGGGCGTCCGGCCACCCCCCTCACCCGAACCGCCAAGCCTCCTCCGCCGCCCGCCGCACGGCCAGGGACTTCTGCACCGTCTCCTCGTATTCGGCGTCAGGATCGCTGTCGGCGACCACGCCGCCGCCGGCCTGGACGTGGAGGGCGCCGTCCTTGATCAGGCCGGTGCGCAGGACGATGCAGGTGTCCACCGAGCCGTCGGCGCCGAAATAGCCCACCGCGCCGCCATAGGCCACGCCGCGCTTGACGCTCTCCAGCTCATCGACGATCTGCATCGCCCGCACCTTGGGCGCGCCCGAGAGGGTGCCGGCCGGCATGGCGGCCATCAGCACGTCCACCGGATCGAGTCCCTCTGGGGCGTCGCCTTCGACGTTGGAGACGATGTGCATGACGTGGCTGTAGCGCTCGATGGCGAAGCTCTCGGTGACCCGCACCCTCGGCGCGGCGGCCGGCGTGTCGCGCCCGGCGTGGCGCAGCCTGGCGACCCGGCCCACGTCGTTGCGGCCGAGATCCAGCAGCATCAGATGCTCGGCCCGTTCCTTCTCGTCGGCCAGCAGTTCGACCTCCAGGGCGAGATCCTCGGCCGGCGTCGCGCCGCGGCGGCGGGTGCCGGCGATCGGCCGGATGGTGATTGTCCCCTCGCGCAGCCGGACCAGGATCTCCGGCGACGAGCCGACGAGCTGGAAGCCCGGGAAGTTGAGAAAGAACAGGAAGGGCGAGGGATTGGCGCGCCGCAGCGAGCGGTAGAGGGCGAAGGGGTCGTGGGAGTAGGGCGCGGAGAAACGGTGGCTGGGCACCACCTGGAAGATGTCGCCGGCGTGGATATAGGCCTTGGCCTTCTCGACCAGGGCGCCGTAGGCCTCGCGGCTAACCGGCGACGAGAAAGGTTCGGAGACGGGCGGGGCGGGAAGCGCGTCGCGCCTCGGCAGGCTCGCCTTCAGGTCGGCGGCCACCGCTTCGAGACGGCGCCGGGCCTGGACATGGTCCGCCCGCGCGCCGGCGGGGGAGGGCCGGGCGGTGGTGACCAGGACGATCTCCTGGGCGATGGCGTCGAAGATGGCGACGATCGAGGGCCGGATCAGGATGGCGTCGGGCAGGTCCAGGGGATCGGGGTTCACATCAGGCAGCCGCTCGACCAGCCGGACCATGTCGTAGCCCAGCACCCCGAATAGGCCGGCGGCCATGGGCGGAAGCCCCGGCGGCAGGGCGAGGCGCGAGGCCGCCACCAAATCGCGCAGGCAATCGAGGGCGCCGGCGGCCTGGGGCGTGAACACGCCGCCGCCGATCGCTTCGCCCTCGGCGATCTCCGCCGCCTCGCCTCGGCAGCGCCAGACCAGATCGGGCTTCATGGCGACGACCGAATAGCGCCCTCGCCAGGCGCCGCCCTCCACCGATTCGAACAGGAAGGCGTATGGCTGGCCGCGCGCGATCTTCAGATAGGCCGAGACCGGGGTTTCCAGATCATCGACGAGGCGCGTCCAGACCACCTGGGCGCCCTGGCGGTCATGGGTGGACTGGAAATCCTCGAACCCGGGTTCGACGATCACTTGGCCTTGCCGCGCCCGGCTTGTCCCGGCCCCGGGCTCGCCGGCTTGGCCGCCAGATTGGGATCGACGCCTAGGGCCCGGCGGGCGAGGGGAAGGTTGATCGTCACCTTGATGTCCTGCCGCGCCGCCGTCTTCACCGCCGCCAACAGATCCTTCAGATAGTCCTGCGACACCCGCCCCTCGATCGCCTGGACGGCCCGCGCCATGGTGGCGGCGTCGCCGGGGCGCACCGCGTCCAGCTTGCCGATGAACACTCCGGCCGGGGCGGCGGCGGCGAACACGTCGCCGGGCTTGGCGTTGAACATCGCCACCAGGAAGTCGCGGCCCATCGCCTTGATGTACTGTTGTGCCTGGACGCGTTGCATGCCGGCCTGGCGGACGACATGGCCGCCCACCTGGGAGGCCGCCTGGTCGATGGTTGCGCCGCCGCGAACCTGGGCCATCAGAGCCTCGGCGCGGGCCTTGAGGGCCTTCTGGGACTGCTCGTTGAGATAGGCCTTGATCAGTTCGGGTTTCTTTTCGGTGACCGGCGGCAGGGCCGGGGGAACGATCTTGTCCACATGGAGGGCGAAATATTCGCCGGTTCCCGCGTCCTCCAGATCGGTGTCCTCGCCCGCCGCATGCGAGAAGGCGGACTTGAGGATGGCCGGGGTGAGCAGGGTGTCGGGCTTGCCGTCGCTACCCAGGCCCTCGGCGGTGATCGGCCCGACGGTGACCGGCGTGGCCCCGGCCTTGCGGGCCGCGTCGGTGACGTTCGACCCGGCCTGACGCGCGTCGTCAAACTTCTGGCTGAGGTCATAGGCCGCCTTCTGGGCCGCCTTGGCGCGCAGGTCGGCCTCGATCTTGGGGCGCGCCGAGTCGAGGGTGGCCGCGGCGGCGGGGGTGATCTTGCTCACTTTCAACACCGCCAGGCCCAGTTCCCCTTGCACCGGGCCGCTGACCTGGCCGGCAGCGAGGGCGAAGGCGGCCGCCGCCACCTTGGGATCGGCGATCGCCGATTGCGGGGCGTCCACGTAGCTCACCGGTTCGGCGCCAAAGGCCTTGGCGATGGCGGCGGGATCCTCGCCCCTGGCCAAGGCCGCCGCCGCCTGGGCCGCCTCGGTCACCGTCTTGACCGGAATCTGGACCAGGGTGCGGCGCTCGGGGGCGGAAAGGGTGTCCTTCCTGAAGGCGAATTCCTTTTGGACCGCGGCCGGATCCACGCTGACGCCCGGCGCCATCGCCGTGGCGGAAAAGCGCACCACGGTGATCACCCGCATCTCCGGCCGCATGAGCTGGGCGGCGTGTTCCTTCATGAAGGCCAGGAGATCGGCGTCTGTGGGCGCCGCTGGTGGGGGAACGGCTTGGGCGCCCAGGGTGAAATAGCTGATGTCGCGGTTTTCGAACCCCGCGACCGCGTTCAGGGCCGCATAGAGGCGGGGGACGCGAAAGCCGGCCGCCACGGCGGTGGTGAAATGGCGCTGGGCCAGTTCATCGGCGAGCTCCGCTTCCGCCTGGCGCGGCGTGAGCCCCTGATTGGCCAGAAATTGGGTGAACTGCTGCTCGCTGAATTTGCCGGTCACGCGGTCGAAGGCGAACGGCAGTTTCTTGATCGCGTCGCCGACCAGGGCCGGCGCCGGGACGATGCCGGCGCGGATCAGCATTTCCGCCTGCGCCTCATCCTGGGCGATGGCGTTCAGGAGCTGCTGGTCGAAGCCGTTCTGCACCAGAAGTTCGATCGGCACGGGTTGGCCCGCCTGCTGGTCGAACCGCTGTTTCTGCTGATCGAAGATCTGCTTGAAGTCGCGTGAACCGATCGAATGCCCGCCGGCGATGATCACCGAATCGGCGCCGGCGGCGCCGAACAGGTCCGGGAAGCGGCCGCCGCCGCCCACGCCCAGGATCAGGAACACCAGGACCAGCAGGCCCATCAAGGCGATGGCCACTGGACTTCTGGCGGTGGATCGAAGGCTGCCGGTCATGAAACGTGAATACCTACCAAGCGCGGCCCCGCGCCGCCCGCGAATGGGTATAGTGGAGCCTTGTCCCTCGCCGCAAGCATGGGTGACAGCGGTCGCCGCTTGGCTTAGGCCGCCTCTCGAAGCCAACCCCACCGTTCGCGGAGCCGAACCCGCCTTGACCCTTGCTCGCCCCCTGATCGCCGGAAACTGGAAGATGAACGGGATGGAAGCGTCCTTGGACGAGGCGCGGACCTTGGCCGCCCTGGTCGATGAGAAGCCGCCGGCCGCCCGCGTGGCGCTTTGCCCGCCGGCCACCCTGATCTCCCGAATGGCCGACATGCTGGCCGGCTGCGGCATCCTGGTCGGCGGCCAGGACTGCAGCGACGAGGCCGAGGGGGCCTTCACCGGCGATGTCTCGGCGGCGATGCTGATCGACGCCGGGGCGCGGCTGGTGATCCTGGGTCATTCCGAGCGGCGCGAGCATCACGGCGAGACCGACGCGATGGTGGCCGCCAAGGTCGAGCGCGCGCTCGCCGCCGGCCTCGAGCCCATCGTCTGCGTCGGGGAAAACCTCGAGCAACGCCGGGCCGGCGAGGCCATCGCGGTCGTGGACGGCCAGATCCGGGCGTCGCTCCCGGAGGTGCTGGCCGGCCATCCATTCTCGGTCGCCTACGAACCGGTGTGGGCCATCGGGTCGGGCCTGATTCCCGACCTGGCCGAGATCGAGGCGGTCCACGGCGCCCTGCGCCGGGCCTTGACCGATCTGTTCGGCGCCGACGGACGGGCGGCCCCGATTCTCTACGGCGGTTCGGTCAACGGCGGCAACGCCGCCGGAATTCTCAAGGGCCGCGAGGTCGGCGGGGCGCTGGTGGGCGGCGCGTCCCTGAAAGCGGCGACGTTCGCGTCTATCGTTCGGGCGATCTGAAGGCCAAGGTCGAAGGGCGAGCCTATGGCGCGACATGCGCCGCGGTGCTAGAGGAGCCGCTTCTCGCGCCCCCGCCTCCAGACCCCCGCGGATCGGAAAGCCGTTTCCATCATGCTGCTTGGACTGCTGTTGACCTTGAACATCCTGGTGTGCCTGGCCCTGATCGGCGTGGTGCTCCTCCAGCGCTCGGAAGGCGGGGCTCTGGGCACGGGCGGAAGCCCGACCGGCCTTATCACCACCCGCGGCGCCGGCGATCTGCTCACCCGCACCACCTGGGTCCTGTTCGTCCTGTTCCTGACCTTGAGCCTGGCCCTGACCCTGCTGGGCGGTCGGGCGCGTTCGGACCAGGCGACCCTCAATGGGCTCAAGGGCCTGACGGTGAATCCCGACGCCCTGCGCAAGGCGACCCAGGCGCCCCGCGTGACCCCGCCTCCCGCCGGCCAGGCCGTCCCGCCGCCGGTCCAGCTGCCGCCGCTGAGCGGCGCGGGCGCCCTGGGCGCGACGCCGCGCCCGCCGGCCGCTCGCCACATCGCCGCCGCGCGCCCGAACCGCGCCGTCCCGACCCCCGCGCCGACGCCGTCCGCGCCGGGACTCACCCTGCCGCCGCTGACCGCCACGCCGCCGCCTCTCGCCTTGTCGCCGGTTACGGCGCCGGCCGGGTCCGCCACGCCTCCTTCGTAGCGCGGGCTTCCAGCCCGCCCTTACGATTCCCGCCGATGCGCGCAGGATGCCGCGCCACCTTCCACAAAAGCGGCACATCGCCCGCGAATCGGTGTTAGGTTAAACGCCCATGGCCCGGTACATCTTCATCACCGGCGGCGTGGTCTCCTCCTTGGGTAAGGGTCTCGCGTCCGCGGCGCTCGGCGCCCTGTTGCAGGCGCGCGGCTTCAAGGTCCGCCTGCGCAAGCTCGATCCCTATCTCAACGTCGATCCCGGCACGATGAGCCCCTATCAGCACGGCGAGGTGTTCGTCACCGACGACGGGGCGGAGACCGACCTGGATCTGGGCCATTACGAGCGTTTCACCGGCGTCTCGGCCACGCGGGCCGACATCATCACCACCGGCCAGATCTA
>JBBRPN010000021.1:0-34701 GCA_038227925.1 Caulobacterales bacterium
CCCGGCAAGGATGTGGAGCGCGACCGCCTGAGCGGCCGGGTGGCCCGCCTCGCCAAGGTGGGGGCGGGGCTTTCCGGCGCGGCGGCGACCTTCGGGGCCAACGCCCTGTTCGGCGGCGGCGACGTCGAGGCGCGCAACGCCCGGGCGCTCAAGGAGACCCTTGGCCGGCTCAAGGGCCCATTGATGAAGGTGGCCCAGATGTTCGCCACCGTGCCCGACCTGCTGCCGCCGGAATTCGCCGCCGAGCTCACTGAGCTGCAGACCAGCGCCCCCGCCATGGGCCCGGCCTTCGTGCGCCGCCGCATGGCTGCCGAACTGGGGCCAGATTGGGCCTCGAGGTTCGCCGCCTTCGACCTCGTTCCCGCCGCCGCCGCCTCCCTCGGCCAGGTTCACCGCGCCACCGCCCACGACGGCCGGAATCTGGCGGTCAAGCTGCAGTATCCCGAGATGCTGAGCGCGGTGGAGAGCGACCTGGGCCAACTGCGCCTTCTGCTCGGCCTCGGCCGCCAGATGTTCGGCGCGGTGGACACCCGCGAGATCGGCGCCGAAATCTCCGAACGTCTGCGCGAGGAACTGGACTATGCGCACGAGGCGGCGGCCATGCGCCTCTACCGCGCCTTCTTCGAGGGCCGGGCCGACATCGCCGTTCCGGCGCCGGACGGCGCCCTGTCCACCGGCCGCCTGCTGACCATGGAATGGCTGGAGGGACGCGGCCTTCAGTCCTTCAAGGGCGCCGATCTTGAGAGCCGCAACCGGATCGCCCGCATCCTCTTCGAGGCCTGGTGGACACCGCTGATCAGGATCGGCGTCATCCACGGCGATCCGCACCTGGGCAACTACAGCTTCACCAACGTCGCCGACCGCCTCAACCTGCTGGACTTCGGCTGCATCCGGGTCTTTCCGCCGTCGTTCGTCGGCGGCGTGGTCAAGCTCTTTAGGGCCATGGTCGCCGGCGACCGGGCCGGCGAGGCGGCCGCCTATCGGGCTTGGGGTTTCAAGGGATTGACCGACAACCTGATGGACGTGCTCGGAATCTGGGCCCGCTTCATCTACGGCCCCCTCCTCGACGACCGCGTGCGCACCGTCGCCGACGGGGTCAGCCCCGGCGCCTATGGCCGGCGCGAAGCCTTCCAGGTCAAACGCGCCCTGGAGGAGAAGGGCCCGGTGACCATCCCCCGCGAGTTCGTGTTCATGGACCGCGCCGCCATCGGCCTGGGCTCGGCCTTTTTGCACCTGGACGCGGCGCTGAACTGGCGGCGGCTCTTCGAGGCGTCGTTGGAGGGATTTTCGGAAGACGCCCTGGCGGTCCGGCAAGCCGAGGCGCTGGCGGCGGCCGGGCTTTAGTCGCCTTGCGCGCGACACACGCCAGATATACCCAGATATACATTGTGTCTTCAAGAAAGGCGAACCCATGCGCACATCGATCGCCCGATGGGGCAACAGCCTAGCGTCCGCCTTCCCAAGCATGCCGCCGCGACGGCGGGCCTGCGCGAAGGCGCCACGCTTGACCTCACCATCGAGGACGACGCCATCGTCCTGCGCCGGCAGCGCTATGACATTGCCGAACTGGTGGCCGCCATGGCGGAGGTCGAGCAACCGCCCATGCTGATGGACGACGCGCCACGCGGTAGCGAGGTCTGGTGAGCGACGCCGCTCCCGCGCCCGGCGCCGTGCTGGAGGAGGCGCGCGCGAAACTGGCCGCCCTCATCGGGCGAGCCTGAGCGCCTTAGCTTCGCGGGACCGGCGTCTGGGGGCGTTCAAGCGGGGTCGGCCGACGGCTCTCGGAAGACCCAGCCGTGGCATAGGACAAACAGCACCGCAGTATAGCTGGCCACGGCTAGGCATTGGGCGGCGCCGGCGGCCAGGGGCTGGCGGCCGAACAGGCGATCGGCGCCCGCCAGGACGAGTTGATTGAGCGTGAACCCCGCCAAGGCGACCAAGCCGTAGCGCCCGGCCGTCCGCCGCACCGTCCCGCCCGGCGAAAAAACCAGGCGCCGGTTCAAGGTGAAGCTGACGACTAGGCCGACCGCGTAGCCGCTGGCGTTAGCCAGTTGCGCTTTGACTCCCAGGCCGAGCTGCAGCCCTAGGATCACCGCCAAGCCCACCGCGGTGTTCACCGCGCCCACCAGCATGAAACGCACGAAGCTGACGGCGATGTCGATGGGAAGGGCGGCGACGGGCGGCTCAGTCATGGGCGAAGGCATAGTATTGGGCGCCGAACGGCGCCTTGGCGAGCCACCGCTCGAGCGGTCGCAGGGCGGCCAGGGCGTGGGGAAAGAAGCCGGTGAAGGCGATGTCGATGCGGCCGAATCCGGCTTGGCGCAATCGCGCTTTCAAGACGCGCGGCGCGATGAGCACGGCGTTCTCGTCGAAGGGGCAGTCGGCCACGATGTGGCGGGTCGCCGGATTGCCTGGATTGTGCTCGAACACCGCCAACGCCCCGCCGGGCGCCAAGAGCCGGCGCAGACCGGCCAGCAGGCGCGGCTGGTCGTCGGGGGCGATGTGGTGAAAGACGCAGGCGGTGAAGATCAGGTCGAAGCCGCCGGCGGGGAGCGGAAGTTCGCCCCGCCCGTCATAGAGAACCCGCCGCGCCAGGTCCGGAAAGCGGACGGCGGAGATGGCCAGGCTGCGCTCCGAAACGTCCAGGGCGGTGAGCGCGGCGGCGGGAAAAGCGCGGGCCAGATGCGGCAGGGAGGCGCCGATCCCCGAGCCGAAGTCGAGGATCGCGCCGGGTTCGGGCCGGCGCTCGGCGCTCCACCGGCGGCGGACCGCCTCGATCTTGGCTCTGGCGAAATACTCCGGGCTCTCGCCGGTGAGGCGCAGGTTGCGCGCGTGGACGGCCTCGTATTCGTCGGCGAACCTGTCGAACTCAGCGGCCTCCAAGGAGGGCCTCCAGACGCGGGGCCGACCCGTCGGCGCCGGCGGCCTCTCCCGAGACGTTCGAGGTGACGATCTCGTCGATCAGGTAGAGCGGGCGGCCCTTCACCTGCAGGAAGATGCGCCCGACGTAGGCCCCCAGAATGCCCAGACAGGCCAATTGGACGGTGGAAAAGAAGATCACGATCAGGGCCAGGCTGGTCCAGCCGGGGGCGGCGCGACCGGCGAGGAAACCGACGATGACATAGACCGTCAGAGCCACGGCGCCGAGGGCGCCCGCCGCGGCCATCGCGCCGGCGAGGCGCAGCGGCAGGGTCGAGAAGCTGGTCACCCCGGCCACCGCCAGACGGACCATCTTGGCGAAGGTGTAGCCGGTTTTGCCGGCGAAGCGGGGTTCGCGGTCGTATGCGAGTTCGCTCTGGGCGCCGCCCAGCCACGCCACCATGCCGCGCAGGAAGCGGTCCTGCTCGGGCATGGCGTTCAGCCGTTCCACGATCCGGCGCGACATCAGGCGGAAGTCGCCCGTGTCGTGGGGGATATCGACCTCGGTGAGCGTTCGCAGGAGGCGATAGTATAGCCAGGAAGTGGCGCGCTTGAGCGGGCGTTCGGAAACGCGGCGCCTTCGGCGGGCGTAGACCACGTCATGACCTTCGTCCATCCGCGCCATCAGGGGGCCGAGGAGTTCCGGAGGGTCCTGGAGATCGGCGTCGATCACCAGCACCCGCTCGCCCCGCGCGCGGGCCAGCCCGGCGGTGACCGCCAACTGGTGGCCGTGGTGGCGCGACAGGTTCAGGCCGACGATGCGCGGGCGCGCGCTCACCATGGCCCTGATGCAGGACCAGGTCCGGTCGCGCGAGCCATCGTTTACAAGGACGATCTCATAATCACCGGGAGCCGCCGCGTCGCAGACGGCGGCCATGCGGCGGACGAATTCGGGCAGGACGGCTTCCTCGTTGAAACACGGCGCGACGATCGACACCCGCGGGGCGTCCGATCCGATGTTCACGGAGTTGACCTCTCGCCTCCTGTCCGCCCTGTCGCCATCGCCCGTCCTCGTCATCAAGTCCCAGCGAAGGGCCGACTCTAGCACGTTTCGGCGCGAATCATGCCACCCGTGCCAGGCAGCGGCGCTGGGATGGGACCCGAGCGCGGGCGAAGACCGATCCGGCGCATGACCCTCGACACCGTTTCCGATCCGGGCCGCCCCGCCGGCGACAGCGCATGGCGCGGAGTCATGGCGCTGATCGTGCTGCCCGCTCTGGCGATGTTCGCGCTGTGCATGGTCGATCAGGCGGTGTTCACCGACGGCGACACCAACTGGCACGTCGCCGCGGGCCGCTGGATCCTGGCTCACGCCGCCGTTCCGCCCGCCGATCCCTTTTCCTACACCGCCTTCGGACATCCCTGGGTGACCCATGAGTGGCTGTCCGAGGTTCTCATGGCGCTGGCCTACGGCGCCTGGGGGTGGAGCGGGGTGATGCTGCTCACCGGCGCGGCGGCGGCAGCGGCCACGGCCCTTCTGGCGGCGGCTTTGCGCCAGCGGCTGGGGACGATCTCGACGATCGCCGTCCTGGGCGTGAGTTACGCGGTGCTGGCGCCGCATATCCTGGCCAGGCCGCACCTCTTCGCCCTGCCGTTGCTGGTGATCTGGATGGCTGAGCTCCTGAAGGCGCGGCGCCGGGACCGCTCGCCGGCTCTTTGGCTGCTGCCCATGATGACCCTGTGGGCCAACCTGCATGGCAGTTTCATCTTCGGCCTCGCCTTCACCTGCCCCTTTGCCCTGGAATCCTTCCTGGCGGCCAGGGGCCGGGGACAGGCGACGCCGATGAACGAGGTCGATCGGCCGCCCGGCCGCGGCGTCGCGGGCCGCGCCCGGCGATTTTATGCGTTCATCCGGCGTAACTTCCGCCCCTTTTTCGCGCCCGCCGCTCTGGCCGTCGGCGCCAACTGGGGCGCCTTCCTGATCGCGGCGACGGCCATGGCGCTGATCACGCCCAACGGCCTGGCCGGGCTGACCTACCCGATCTACGTCCTGTCGATGAAGAATCTGCGCGCGATTTCGGAATGGCGCGCGGTGAGTTTCCAGACCCCGACGGCCCTGGAGTTCGCTCTGTTCTTCGCCCTGTTCGTCTGCCTCTATCGCGGCGTACGGATGGGGGCGGCGCGCCTGGGCCTGCTGCTGCTGCTGCTCTCCATGACCTTTCAGCACGTTCGCCAGGAGATCTTGCTGATGACGGTCGGACCCCTGCTGCTGGCCGAACCCCTGGAGCGTGCCTTAAATCCGGAACGCGCCGCCGGCGAGCGGCCGGTCTCCTGGCCGCCGCTCGCAAAGATCGCCGCCCCGGCGGCGGTGGCGAGCCTGCTGTTCGCCGCCCTGGCCCTCTGGCGCGTGACGACCCCCGACGTCCGCGCCGACCGGATCGCCGTCCCGGTGACCGCCCTGGACCATGTGCCGGCGGCGCTCAGAGCAAGGCCGGTGTTCAACGACTACAGCTTCGGCGGCTGGCTGGTCTTCAAGGGCGTGCGGCCGTTCATCGACGGCCGGTCGGACATGTATGGCGACGATCTGCTCAGGCTGTATCTGGATGTCGAGCACGGGGATCCGGCCGCCATCGCCAGGGCCTTTCGCCGCTATGACATCCAGTGGACCATCCTGACGCCCAAGAGCCCGCTGGTGAAAAGGCTCGACGCCACGCCCGGCTGGCGGCGCCTCTACGCCGACAAGTGGGCGGTGGTGCAGACGCGCGACATCCCGCCTTGCCATTTTTCAAACGCTTGTTAGTCAGGGCGGCCGATCGGATCGGCGGGGACTTTGCCAGGGATCGACATGACCGACATACGCCTCGACGACGACGAACCGGTCAGGCTCGAGCCCAGCCTGCCGCCGGAGGTCGCCTCGCCGCTGGCGCGGTTCGGTGGAGCCGAGCCTCAAAGCCCGGCGTGGTTCAAGGACGCCCTGGCCCGGGCGCCAGAGCGCTCGTTCGTTCCCGTCCTGGGGGCGAATATCGAACTTCTCACCTGGGGCGAGATCGGCAGGCCCGGCCTGATCTTCGTCCACGGCAACAGCGCCCATGCCGATTGGTGGAGCTTCATCGCCCCCTTCTTCGCCGACGACTATCGGGTCGCGTCGATCTCGTTTTCCGGCATGGGCGGTTCGGACTGGCGGGAGCGCTACGCCTTCGAGACCTTCGCCACCGAGATTCACGAATGCGCCAAGGCCGCCGGACTCTATCGGGCGGCGGTCGGGCCGGTTTACATCGGCCACTCGTTCGGCGGATCGCAGGTCTATTATTCCGCCGCCCGCCACCCCGAGCGGATGAGCGCCTGCATCATGGTCGATACCGGCTTCGGCGGGCCGCCCACGCCCGAGCAGATGGAGGCTTGGCGCAAGGAGGAGGAAAAGCAGGGCCGCGTCGTCCCCGGCGGCTGGCGCGGCCTCGGTCAGCGGACGCGCCCAAACCGCGTCTATGCGACCCTGGCGGAGGCGCTGGCCCGTTTCCGGTTCATGCCGCCGCAGGTTCCGGGCAATCTCTACATCGCCGATTTCATCGCCCGCCGGTCCCTCAAAGTGGCGCCCCTGACCGACGATTCGGGGATCGACGGCTCGGGCGACGGCTGGACGTGGCGGTTCGATCCCCTGTTCTGGAGCAAGCTCGATCGCTCGGCCCTGGACGAGGGGGCGCCGGTCGTCGCCGCCGCGCCGCTCGCCCACATCTTCGGCGACCGGTCGGAGATCATCAGGCGCCACGCCGGTCAGACGGCCAGATTCATTCCCGCCGGTACGCCCCAGATCGTCATTCCCGACAGCGAGCATCACATCATGGTCGATCAGCCCCTGGCCCTGGTGGCGGCGCTGCGCGCCCTGCTGGCCGCGTGGCCGGCTTGAGCGTCTCGCGCCGCTGGTGTAGCAGCGGGGGCGCCGCACCGGCGACGATACTTCCCACGGAGACTTGAGCCGGCCATGGCCGAAGACGCTTCCGACTACCATCACGGCGACCAGGACGTGTCCGGGCAGGTGGAGAGCTACCAGCGGTTCAACGCCCTGACCAAATGGGCGGCGCTGCATCTGGCGGTGCTGATCCTGGTGTTCAGCCTGTGGTTCTGCGTCGGGGCCGGCTTTTGGGGCGGCCTCATTCCCGGCGCGATCCTGTTCGCCGCGGGTATCTGGTTCCTGACCCGCAAACCAACCCCGCCCGAGATCTGAAGGCGCGCCGCATGGCCACCGTCGCCGTGACGCGGGAGCGCCGCCCCGCCGCCTCAAAGGTGGCCGAAACGCGGGTGGCGATCACCCCGGACGCGGCCCGCAAGCTGATCGGCCTTGGGCTGGCGGTGACGGTCGAGACCGGGGCCGGCCAGGGCGCCTCGGCCCCCGACGCCGACTACGCGGCGGCCGGGGCGAGGATCGCGCCGGACATGGCCGCCGCGCTCGAGGGCGCCGACATCCTGCTCAAGGTTCGCGGGCCGGCCGACGAGGAGATCGCCGCCTTGAAAGCCGGCGCGGTGGTGGTCGGCCTGCTCGATCCGTATCAGGACGGCCCCCTCATCGAGTCCCTGGCCCGCCAGGGGCTGACCGCCTTCGCCATGGAGTTGGTGCCGCGCATCAGCCGCGCCCAGGCCATGGACGCCCTTTCCAGCCAGGCCAATTTGGCCGGCTACCGGGCCGTGATCGAGGCCGCCGAGGCCTATGGGCGCGCCCTGCCGATGATGATGACGGCGGCCGGCACCATCGCCCCGGCCAAGGTGTTCGTCATGGGAGCGGGGGTGGCGGGCCTGCAGGCCATCGCCACCGCCCGGCGCCTGGGCGCCGTGGTCAGCGCCACCGATGTGCGGCCGGCCGCCAAGGAACAGGTCGAATCCCTGGGGGCCAAGTTCGTCGCCGTCGAGGACGAGGAGTTCAAGGCGGCCGAGACCACCGCCGGCTACGCCAAGGAGATGAGCGCCGACTACCGGGCCAAGCAGGCGGCCCTGGTCTCCGACCACATCAGGAAACAAGACATCGTCATCACCACCGCCCTGATCCCCGGCCGCCCGGCCCCCCGGCTGGTGAGCGCCGAGCAGGTGGCGTCGATGCGGAGCGGCTCGGTGATCGTCGATCTGGCGGTGGAACAGGGCGGCAACGTCGAGGGCGCCATGGCCGACCAGGTGGTGGAGGCCGGCGGGGTGAAGATCGTCGGCATCGCCAATCTGCCCGGGCGGATCGCCGCCGACGCCTCGGCCCTCTATGCGCGCAACCTCACCGCCTTCATCGCCCCGACGATCGGCGAGGGCGGCGCCCTGACCCCCGACCTGGAGGACGAGATTCTCAAGGCGGCGCTGGTCACCCACGGCGGCGCCCTCACCCGTCCCGCCGCCAAGACGGCCTGAGGCAAGGAGCCCGCCATGGACGCCGTCGATCCCATCGTCTTTCGCCTGGCCATCTTCGTCCTGGCGATTTTCGTCGGCTACTATGTGGTTTGGAGCGTCACCCCGGCCCTGCACACCCCGCTGATGGCGGTGACCAACGCCATCTCCTCGGTGATCATCGTCGGGGCGCTTCTGGCGGCGGCGGCGCACGGGGCCGGCGATACCGCGACCGGCCACACGGTGTGGATTTCCAAGGGGGCCGGGGCGGCGGCGGCGGGGCTGGTGGCGGTGAACATCTTCGGCGGCTTCCTGGTCACCCAGCGCATGCTGGGCATGTACCGCAAGAAGGACAAGGCCCAATCAGGTGGGGCGAAGTGAGGCGGGTGATGCGGCGCGAAACGCCATGAACGCCAACCTCGCTTCCCTGCTCTACCTCCTGTGCGGGGTGCTGTTCATCCTGGCGCTGAGGGGCCTTTCCAGCCCGGTGACCAGCCGGCGGGGCAACCAGATGGGCATGGCCGGCATGGCCATCGCGGTGGCGGTGACCCTCGCCACCTTGTGGAAGGCGGATGAACTGGACCCGGTGACCCTGGGGCTGATCGGGGGCGGGGGCCTGGTCGGCGGCAGCATCGGCGCGGTGATCGCGCGGCGGGTGGCCATGACCGCCATGCCCCAACTGGTGGCCGCCTTCCACTCCCTGGTCGGGCTGGCCGCCTGCCTGGTGGCGGTGGCCGCCATCTACACGCCCACCGCCTACCGCATCAACGAGGGGCTGGGGGTGAAGCCCGAAAGCCTGATCGAGCTTTCCATCGGCCTGGCCATCGGGGCGATCACCTTCACCGGTTCGCTGATCGCCTTCGCCAAGCTCAACGGCAACATGAGCGGCGCCCCGATCCGCCTGCCGGCCCGCCATCTGCTGAACCTCGCCATCGCCGCCGCCATCGTCGCCCTCATCGTGGTGCTGGCGATGAGCGGCGGGAGCGCGAAGTGGGCCTTCTGGGCCCTGTTCGCCCTGGCCCTCCTCTTCGGGGTCACCCTGATCGTCCCCATCGGCGGTGCGGACATGCCGGTGGTGATCTCCATGCTCAACAGCTATTCGGGCTGGGCGGCGGCGGCCCTGGGATTCACCCTGGCCAACATCACCTTGATCATCACCGGCGCCCTAGTGGGATCGTCCGGGGCGATCCTCTCCTACCTCATGTGCAAGGGGATGAACCGCTCCTTCGTGTCGGTGATCCTGGGCGGCTTCGGCGGCGAGACGGCGGGCGCGGCCGGGGCGGCGGAGACGCGGCCGGTCAAGCAGGGCTCGGCCGAGGACGCCGCCTTCATCCTCAAGAACGCCTCCAAGGTGATCATCGTCCCCGGCTACGGCATGGCGGTGGCCCAGGCCCAGCACGCCCTGCGCGAAATGGCCGAACGGCTCAAGGCCGAGGGGGTGGAGGTCAAATACGCCATCCACCCGGTGGCCGGCCGGATGCCCGGCCACATGAACGTCCTCCTGGCCGAGGCCAATGTGCCCTATGACGAGGTGTTCGAGTTGGACGACATCAACGCCGAGTTCGCCACCGCCGACGTGGCCTTCGTGATCGGGGCCAACGACGTCACCAACCCGGCCGCCAAGACCGATCCCAAGAGCCCGATCTTCGGCATGCCGGTGCTGGATGTGGAAAAGGCGCGCACGGTGCTCTTCATCAAGCGCGGCCTGGGCTCGGGCTACGCCGGGGTGGAGAACGACCTGTTCTTCCGCGACAACACCATGATGCTGTTCGGCGACGCCAAGAAGATGGTCGAGGGGATCGTGAAGGCGTTGTAGGGGTCAGGGAGGCCCCGGGGCGTCAGGGCCGATCAGGTGAACGCGTTGTGGCCAGACGGCTTTGGCCGAAGGCCAATAAATTAGCCACGAACGGCGCGAACCCCACGAACGCGCGCGATTTTATACAAGGAGTGCCCACGCTTCGCGCAAAGGCCGTGCCTTGTTCGTGATGTTCGTGAAGTTCGTGGATGATATAGGCGTTCACCCGATTGCCGCGCCTCGGGCATTTCGGGTTTGCGACCGGCCCTCTACGGCCGGAACTTCGGCGGGATGGCGGCGGCTTCCTCGGGGGTCAGCTTGGTGATCTCTTTGACGATCAGCGGCTCGTGGTACCCCTGATTGTCGGCGACCGCCAGATCGAGGTCGAGGGGGTTGCAGATGCTCGTCGTGTCCGTGAGCCTGGAGATCAGATGCATGGAGGGGGTGCGAAGGTTCTGTGAGCCGACGCTCAGATCGACCCGATAGATGTCGCTGTTCACCTTGAGATAGATCACCGTCGGGCTGGGCGAACTCCAGCCGTGCCAGGCGGTAATGAAGAAGCACTTGTGGGTGGCCGGCGCGGACGCCGCGGCGGCGCCTGCCGTCACCGTCACGGCCAGGGCGGCGATCAGGGCGGCGCGAAACGCCGAAGAACCGGGGAACATGGCAGCCTCATCACAATCGACCGAAATCCAGATGGGGTTCAACGCGCGGGGTTGTCAAAGGGATGCGGCTGGGCTGTGTCCATCTGACACACCGTGAAAAGGCGCCATGACCCTCGCCGATCTTTCCACCCTTGTCGCGCGCCACGGCTATGAGGTGGTCTTTGCGGCCCTGCTGCTGGCCAGCGCCGGGGTCCCGCTGCCGGCCGGCGAGATGCTGGTCGCCGCCGCCATCTACGCCGCCCACACCCATCGCCTCAGCATCGCCGTGCTGACACTCGGCGGCGCCGCGGCGGCGATCGCCGGCGGTCTGGCCGGCTATGGGGTCGGTCACTCGCTGGGGGTCGCCGGCCTGAGACGTTACGGAGGGGCGGTGGGGCTGGGGCCGGCGCGCCAGAGGCTGGGCCGGTATCTGTTTATCGCCCACGGCGGCAAGATCGTCTTCTTCATCCGCTTCATCGCCTTCGTGGGGCCGTTCGGGGGTGTGCTGGCCGGCGTCAACCGCATGCCCTGGGGCCGCTTCGTCGGCTTCAACGCCCTGGGCGCCGCGGCCTGGGTGAGCGTCATGGCCCTGTGCGGCTATCTCTTCGGCGCCTTCTTCGCCTCGGTGGGAGGGCCGGTCGAACTGGCGGCCCTGGTCGTGGCGGCCGCCGTGGCCATCGTCGCGGCGATCTACGTCCACCGCCAGGGCGCCACCCTGCAGGCCAAGGCCGACGCCCTGCTGGGGGGAAGCGAGGGGGGGTAGATAGCCACCGTGGCCGGCCGCTCTTGTGACCGCTCCCGCCGGCGCGGTAAACGCGGGGCATGACCGCTGAGATCGGCCAGTTCGCGCTTATCCTTGCTCTGGTGCTGGCGTCAGCGCAGGCGCTCGTCCCTCTGTGGGGGGCGTGGCGCCTCGATTCGGCGCTGATGGCGATCGGCCGCAACGCGGCGCTGCTGCAGGCCGCCTTCACAGCCATCGCCTTTTTGAGCCTGATGGCGGCCTATGTCGGCGATGATTTTTCCATCGCCCTGGTGGCGGCGCATTCCAACAGCGCCCAGCCGCTGATCTACCGGGCCGGGGCGACCTGGGGCAGCCACGAGGGATCGATGCTCCTTTGGGTGCTGATCCTGGCCCTGCACGGCGCCGCGGTCGCCCTGTTCGGCGGCTCCTTGCGCGAAACGCTGCGGGCGCGGGTGCTGGCGGTGCAGGGGATGCTCGGCGTGGCCTTCCTGGGCTTTCTGCTGTTCACCTCCAACCCGTTCACCCGCCTCTTTCCGGCCCCCCTCGACGGGGCCGAACTCAATCCGGTGCTGCAGGACCCGGGCCTCGTCTTCCATCCGCCCATTCTCTATCTGGGCTACGTCGGCTTCTCGATCGCCTTTTCCTTCGCCGTGGCGGCCCTGATCGAGGGGCGGGTGGACGCCGGCTGGGCGCGCTGGGTGCGCCCCTGGGTGCTCGCCTCGTGGACCTTTCTCACCGTGGGCATCGCGGCGGGCAGCCTGTGGGCCTATTATTCCCTGGGCTGGGGCGGCTGGTGGTTCTGGGACCCGGTGGAGAACGCCTCCTTCATGCCGTGGCTGCTGGGCACGGCCCTGTTGCATTCCTCCCTGGTGCTGGAGCGGCGCGGGGCGATGATAAGCTGGACCATCCTCCTGGCCATCCTGACCTTTTCCCTGAGCCTGGTCGGCACCTTCCTGGTCCGCTCGGGGATATTGACCAGCGTCCACGCCTTCGCCCTCGACGCCCGGCGGGGGGTCTACATCCTGGCCATCATCGCGGCGACGACCGGCGCGGCGCTGACCCTGTTCGCCGCCCGAGCGCGAGCCATGCGAACCGGGGCCCTGTTCGCCCCGCTGTCGCGCGAGGGCGGCATCACTCTCAACAACCTGTTCCTGCTGAGCGCCACGGCGACGGTGTTCCTGGGGACCTTCTACCCGGTGTTCATCGCGGTCCTGCACGGCGAGGCGATCTCGGTCGGGCCGCCCTATTACAACCTGACCTTTGTTCCGCTGTTCATCCCGCTCATTCTGCTGGCCGGCTTTGGACCCATGCTCAACTGGAAGCGCGACGAGGGGCGGGCCTTGCTCAGGCGCCTTGCCTGGCCCGCCGCCCTAGCCGGAGCGGCGCTGCTGGCGGCGGCGGCGACGGTCGGCGTGGGTCACCTGCTGGCCGCCCTGGGCCTGGCGCTGGGCGTGTGGCTGATCGGCGCCGCCTTCGCCATCCTCGCCCGCCGCTGGCGGCTCGGCCAGGGGTCCGCCGGCGAGATGGCGCGGTTGGCGCGCACGACACCGCTCGCCGTCTGGGGCATGGTCCTGGCCCACGCGGGCCTCGGCGTCACCACCCTGGGGATCGTTACCGTCACCGCCTGGCAGAGCAACAAGGTGCTGGCCATGAGCGCCGGGCAGAGCGTCGATCTGGCCGGCAAGACGGTGACCCTGCGGTCGGTGCGGGTCGCGCGCGGGCCGAACTATGAAGCCAACCAGGCCCGCTTCGAGGTCTCGGGCGCCGGCGTTTTCGGGGCCGGAGGAACGCGCACCCTGATCGCCGAGCGGCGATTCTACCCGGTCAGCCAGACCCACACCACCCAGGCGGCGATCGGGGTCGGCCTGATGGGCAACACCTACATCTCGATCGGCGACGAGACCCCCGCCGGCGCCCTGGTGGTGCGGCTTTGGAACCATCCCCTGGTCGGCTGGATCTGGGGCGGCGGGCTGATCATGGCCCTGGGGGGCCTGCTCTCCCTGGCCGACCGGGGCCTGCGGCGGGCGACGGTGAGGCGGACGGCCGCCGTGGCCCCCCAGCCCGCGCCGGCGGCGGCGTGAAGGGCGCCCTCTTCCTTCTGCCGGCGGCCCTGTTCGGCCTGCTCATCGCCGCCTTCGTGGTCGGCCTCGGCCGCGATCCCAGCAAGCTGCCGTCGATGCTGATCGACAAGCCCCTGCCGGCCTTCGCCCTGGCCCCGGTGCGGCCGGGCGACGCCGGCCTGAAGTCCTCCGACCTGCGTGGCGCCCCCCGCCTGCTCAACGTCTTCGCCTCCTGGTGCGTCTCCTGCCGCGTCGAGCATCCGGTCCTGCTGGCCCTGAAGGCGCGAGGCGTGCCGATCGAGGGGCTGGACTGGAAGGACAAGGCGGCGGACGGGGCGAAATACCTGGCCGACAACGGCGACCCATACGGCCTGGTCGGCAACGATCGCTCGGGGCGGGCCGGGATCGACCTGGGCGTCGCAGGCGTCCCCGAAACCTTCGTCGTCGATGGGCGCGGGATCGTGCGCTACAAACAGGTCGGCCCGATCGCGCCCGAGGACTGGGAGAGGACCATCGCGCCGCTGATGGCGCGGCTGGGGGCGCGGTCGTGAAGGGCCAGGCCGCCTCATGCGCCGCCGTGGCGCTGGGCGCGCTGCTTCTGGCCGGCCAGGCGCGGGCGGTGATGCCGGACGAACAGCTCGCCGACCCGAAGCTGGAGGCGCGGGCGCGGGCCATCGGCGGCGAGCTGCGCTGCGTCGTCTGCCAGAACCAGACCATCGACGATTCGGACGCCCCGCTGGCCCGCGACCTCAGGATCATCCTGCGCCAGCGCCTGACGGCGGGCGACAGCGACCGCCAGGCCATCGCCTATATCGTCGAGCGCTACGGCACGTTCGTATTGCTCGAGCCGCCGTTCGACGGCCAGACCCTGATCCTGTGGCTGGGGCCGCTGGCGGCCTTGGCGGCCGGCGGGGCGGGCGTGGCGCTGTATCTGAGGCGGCGAGGCCGGGCCGCCCTGACCGCGCCGGCGCCGCTCAGCGAGGCCGAGCAGGCCGAACTCGACGAGATTCTGCGAGCCGACGAGCCCGCCTGATGCTGGGGGTTCTTCTGACCGTAATGACGGCGGTGGCGGCGGTGGGCGTCGCCCTTCCCCTGGTTCGCCGCCGCGAGGCGCGCCCCGGCGGAGGCGGGGCGGTGGCGGTGCTGAAGGATCAGCTCGCCGATCTCGACGCCCAGGCGGCGGCGCGGGCGCTTCCGGACGCCCAGGCCGAGGGCCTGCGAACCGAGGTCGCGCGACGCATCCTGGCCGAAGGGACGGGCGCCGAGCGCCCCGCCCGGCCGCTCGGCGCCCGCTCGGCTATGTTGTTGGGCCTGGGGATGGCGGCGATCGTCGCCGTGGGCGCGAGCTGGCTCTACCTGAGGATCGGCCGACCCGATCTCGCCGGGCCGCCGGCCGCCACCCCCGCCGCCGGCGCCGATTTCGCCACTCTGGTCGGCCAACTCGAAGCCAGAATGAAGGCCTCGCCGGGCGATCCGCGGGGCTGGCGGATGCTGGGCTGGTCCTACATGCAAATGGGCCGCTACGCCGAGGCGGCGGGCGCCTATGGCCGCGCCTCGACGCTCGATCCGGCGGCCGGCGAATATTTTTCGGCGCGGGGCGAGGCCCTGACGGCGGCCGCCGGCGGGAAGGTCACGGACGAGGCGCGGGCCGCCTTCGCCGCCGCCCTGGCCAAGGATACCGCCGATCCGCGGGCGCGCTATTTTCTGGCCATGGCCCGGGATCAGCGCGGCGACCACGCCGGCGCCATGGCCGACTGGATCGCGCTCCTGAAGAGCGCCCCGCCGAACGCACCGTGGGTCGCCGATGTGCGCGGCGTCGTCGAGCGCGCCGCCCGGGCGCACGGGGAAGACATCGCCGGCAAACCGCCGTCCACGCCAACCGCCGCGCCCGCGCCTACCTCAGCGGCCGGGGACCAGCAGGCGATGATCGCCGGCATGGTCGAGCGCCTGGCGGCGCGGCTGAAGGCCAATCCCCGCGACGCCGACGGCTGGGTGCGCCTGATGCGGGCCCGCATGGTGCTGGGCGAGAGCGCCGGCGCGAAGGGCGCCTACCACGACGCCCTCAGGGCCTTCGCCGATTCTCCGGCCCAACAAGCCACGCTGCGCGGCGCGGCGCGGGGGCTGGCGGTTCCGGGCGCTTGAGGACGGCGGCCCGGCTTTTCTTCCCTACCGCTGGTTGTCCACGCACCTGTGCCCGTGGGGTCCCAGATGAGAGCCCGGCGGACACACGCGGCCATCGGTGGCGCAGGCGCTCAAGGACATCACGACGGCGAGGGCGAGCAGGGATTTGACGAGAAGGGGCATGGCGGAAATCCTTTCCGGGACAGGCGGCGATTCGTCGAACCTAGACGCACCCGGCGCCGCCGTCACCCACGGAGTTCAAATGTCTTCGGTTCGGATCGTGATTGCGACCAGGGAATCTACTACCTTAGGGTAGTCTGCCACTTTGCCTGAAGATAGGCGAGATCGGTGGCTAGTTCGGCTTTGGACAAAACGTCGTTGTAGACGAGAACCTCAGCGATATCGCCTTCCCAGTGCTCGACGTTCGAATCGCCCTGGTCGCCGAGGTACCAGAGGGCGGTAAGATTTCGCCTCGGAATTGCCGCTCCAAGCTGATATTGCACTTTCCTTCCAACCCGGATGATCGTGTTGTGCCCGCCGGCCACGCCGCTCAAGATGAACGCCTTGGTCGGTGTCTTAATGTCGCCCTGGCCTGTCTGACCCTGACTTTGGCCGCCCACGGCGTCCGTGAAACGGATTCGATCCGCGGTCACACCTCCAACCGTGCTCCAGATCGTGCCCAGGAAAATCGACTTGGTCGAGGTCAAACCACTCCAATTTGAAATGATCTCGCGAAACCCACCGCCATTTACACTTGTATCGGTCACCACGGCTAGGATCGTGAACCGCTGCTTGCCCACCACCGTCCCAGCGATGGTCATGCGCTGAGCGCCGTTGAATTGCGCTACTGGCAAGCCGTTGAGCCCACCGCTGATGACGGCCGGGGCCTGACCCGCAACCGCGGTCGCGTCGTGGCCGTTGCCGGATTGGTCGGTCCAGGTACTGCCATCGGCGGCCAATCCGCTGTCCGCCTTCAGCCAAAGAGACAGGTCGGCCGTGGTCGGCCCCGACTGCGCGAGCACCGAACCGCCAGCGAGTGACCCGATGGTCGCAAGCGCGGCTAAAAGACGTAACATGATGACGACTCCTTAAGAAAATTCCCATGGCCAACGATTGCAAGGTCGATGCGCCGTCGGCGGTGCGCCGAACCTAGACGCCCTCGGCTTTCCCGTCACCCCCCGAATTGGTGGAGCCGTGGGGAATCGAACCCCAGACCTCCTCATTGCGAACGAGGCGCTCTACCATCTGAGCTACGGCCCCCTGGCCCTTAGGCGGGAGAGCGCGGCAGATAAGGGGCGGGGCGTCGGGGTGTCAAGAAAGACGCGCCTTGCCACCGCGTGGCGGCGGCGATACGAAGCGGTAGTTCCAAAGGCGCGAGGCGGTTCGTGATCGACGGCGTTATCGAGTTCGTTAGGTTCATAGTCGATAACCTGCTGACATTGATCATTTGGATCGTGATTGCCTACGCGATTATGAGCTGGCTGATCGGCTTCCAGGTGATCAACCTGAGAAACCCTACCGTGTCGCGGATCGCGCGCACCCTCGAGGCCATCGTCAATCCGCTTCTCAGTCCCTTTCGCCGCATACTGCCGTCGATGGCCGGGCTGGACTTCTCCCCGGTTATTCTGATGATCGTGGTTATCGGGGTGCAGCGCTATCTCGTCCCGCCGTTCTTCGCTTGGCTGCATATGCTGGTTGGCGCGCCCGTCGCGGTCTAGGCAGGCGTGCTTGGCGCGGCGGACGCGTCACGGTTGTCTGCCGCTAGCCCCCGGCCACCAGGGCCGACACCTCGCGCAGGGTCTTGACGAAATCCTCGGGGCCCAGCGCCAGGGAGCCCGAGAACGGGTAGTCGAGGAGCTTCACCAGAACCAGCACCCCGACGGTGGACGCGGTGAAGGCGACCGACAGGATCAGATGGCCCGAGATTTCCAGGCCGGCGAACAGCACGAAGCCGATCAGGACCAGGGTGATGATGGAAAGGACGAGCCACACCGCGCCCGGCAGGCCCTGGCCGGCCTGGAAGAGGCGGGTTTCCCGCTGTTCGTGGGCCAGGGCCAGCTGTTCGAGGATCTGGGCCTGAGTGGCCGCCCGCGCCGGCGTCGCCGCGTCGAGGTTCGCCGCCGCGCTCAGGGCGGCGCGGAAGTCGTCCGAGGCCTTCTCGCTTCGCCGACCGTGCGCCAGGCTCGCCCATTCGACGCCCACCACCGTCTGGACATAGGCGCCGATGGCGCGCTCGACCGGCAGTCCCGCGCCGGCCGGCAGGGCGCCCGCCAGCATGGCCGCGCCGTGCAAGGCGCCGCACTCGCCGTTGATGGCCTGGGCGGCGGTGTTGTATTCGCCCCACGCCTCGCTGAACACGAAGGCCAGCAGGACCGAGAACATCACCCCGACCTGCAGGAACACCGGATGTCCCACCTCGTGGTGGCGCTGGCGCGTCTCGACGCTGACGCCGGCGCAGATCGCCCAGCTCGCCGCGGCGGCGGCCAGGGTGGCGGCGATGACGATGAGGCAGGCGGTGAGGTAGCTCATGGGGCCGATGGATTCCGACGAGTCGGCTGAGTTTAGCGCGGCGTCGCGGCAACGCCAGTGGGGGCGTCCGGCGGCGCGAAATGGAACGCTTCCAGGGGGTCGGGGCGTTTAGGGCGGGGCGCGGCGGAAGGTCGATCGATTGCAGGAAGTCCCAAACCCGCCCGGCCGGCGCAAGATTCCGCTAAGGGCGGCCATCGTCGCCGCCGTGGTCCTGGCCCTGATCGTTCTGGCGGTGCTGTTCCGGTGGAACTGGCTGCGCGGGCCGCTGGCCTGGGACATTTCGGGGCGGCTGCACCGGCCAGTCACCATCGCCGGCAACCTTCATGTGCATCCCTGGTCGGGGGCGCCGTGGGCCAGCGCCGAGGCGGTGAGCATCGGCGAACCGGCCTGGGCCGGTGGCGGCGCGATGGCGCGTCTGCCCAGGGTGACGGTGCGATGGAAGTGGGGGCCGCTGCTGGCGGGCAGGCTCGTCCTGCCGCTGGTGTGGGTGCAATCGCCCTCGGTGCGGCTGCTCAGCGACGCCGCCGAGCGGCAGAACTGGAATTTCAGCAATCGCAAGCACCCGGCGCGCCCGCACCCGCCGCTCATCGAGCATCTGGTGATCACCGGCGGCGCCCTGAGGTTCGACGACCTCAAACGCCGGTGGAGCTTCGTCGGCGCCGTCACCACCGACGAGCGGCCGGCGGCGGGAGACTCGACCGTCCAAGGAGCGTTGACGGTCGGCGGCGCGCCCTGGGCCGGCCGCGAGCCGGTGGCGCGGGCCCCCCGCGTGCTGGCGCGGGTGAAGCTGCTGGCCCTGATGGCCGGCAAGGTGGTGCTGCCGCTGGTGGAGGCCGACCGGCCGACGGTGCGGCTGGTCCGCGACGCCGCCGGGCGGGTCAACTGGCAGATCGATCCGCGCAACAGGCCCAAGCCCCTCAAGGCGCCGCCGATCGGCCGGTTGATCCTCACCGACGGGGCGATCAGCTACTTCGACGCCAAGGCCGGGATTCGCTTCGCCGGAACGCTCTCGACCAGCGAAACCATCGCCGGGACCGGGCGGGGAACCTTCGTCCTCCAGGGCCGGGGGGTGCTCAACGCCGCCCCGTTCACCGCCGCCATCACCGGCGGGCCGCTGGTCAATGTGGACGCCACCCGGCCCTATCCCTTCGCCGCCCGCCTGGAGTCCGGGGCGACCAGGCTGGCGGCGAGCGGGACCATCGCCCACCCGTTCGATTTCGCCGCCATGTCGGGGCGGGTGCGGGTGAGTGGGCCGGACTTTTCGGGCCTCTATCACTTGACCGGCGTCGCCCTGCCCAGCACCCCGCCCTACGATCTGGCGGCCGGCTTCGCGCGACGGGGGCCGGTGGTCGCCTTCCGCGGGATCGCCGGACGGGTGGGCGACAGCGATCTGGCGGGAACCTTGAGCGTAAACGACACCCGTCACCGGCCGTTCGTCACCGCCGACCTGGCCTCGCGACGCCTGAAGCTGGCCGATCTGGCGGCGGTGATCGGCGGGGTTCCCAAGCACACCGCCGGCCATACCCTGTCGCCGGCCCAGAAGATCGAGGCGGCGAGGCTGCGGGCCGAACACCGCTTCCTGCCCGACGCCCGCCTGAACGTGAAGAGCATCCGGACCACCGACGCGCGCCTGGCCTATCGGGCGACGAGCGTGGACGCCGGACGCCTGCCGATCAAGGCGCTGTCGCTGAAGCTGGCGCTGGACCGCGGCCTGCTGACCGTCGATCCCCTGCGCATGACCCTGCCCCAGGGCGACCTGGCGGGCTGGGTCCGCCTGGACGCGCGCGGCGCGGTTCCGCGCGAAGCCATGGACATCAAGTTGACCAACGCCCGGCTGGAGGACCTGATCGACGCCGGCCGGGCCAATCCGCCGCTGGAGGGCGGCCTCTATGGCCGCGCCAGGCTCGGCGGAACGGGCGATTCGGTGCGGGCGGCGGCGGCGGGCGCCGACGGCACGCTGAGCCTGGTCATCCCCCACGGCGAAATCCGCCAGGCCCTGGCCGAACTGATGGGCATCGACGCCGCCAACGGCCTGTTCCTGCTGATCTCCAAGAACCAGGGCGAGACGCCGATCCGCTGCGCGGTGGCCGATTTCCAGGCTAAGGGCGGCATCCTCACCGCCCGGCGCATCGTCTTCGACACCGGGGTGGTGCTGGCCCTGGGCACGGGGCGGATCGACCTGCGCGACGAGACCATCGACCTGCGGCTGAACGGCAAGCCCAAGAAGTTCCGCCTGCTGCGGATCGCCGCCCCGATCACCGTCAAGGGACCGCTGATCGCGCCCAGGTTCGGGGTCGATGTCGGCAAGGCGGCCCCCCAACTGGTGGTCAGCGCCCTGCTGGGCGCGCTGGTCGCGCCCCTGGCCGTCATCCTGCCCTTCGTCAATCCGGGCCTGGCCAAGAACGCCGACTGCGCGGCGCTGATGGGCCGGGCGGCGACCAAGGGGACGCCGGTGAGGAGGCGGTAAATGACTCCCACGGCTCCTCCCCATAACGGCTGAGGGACTCACATTTCCGTACTTAGCCCTCGCCCCGCTTGCGGGGACGCCAACGTTGGGTGAGGGGTTCCCTCCGGGGAGGCTGATGCGGCGGCGCGACCCCCTCACCCCACCCTCTCCCCCATAAGAATGGGGGCGAGGGCTCAAGATACGTGAATGCCGTAGCCGTCAACGGAAGAGGAATCGCAAAAAAATAGGCCCGGCCGGAACTTTCGTTCGGGCCGGGCCTGGGCTCCCCGCCTTCAGTCGGGGGGGCGAAACAGTAGGCGGGAAGACACCACTCAAACGCGGCCTCGAAACCCTGGTTCCCGCGCCGCGAAAAAAAATTTCTCGCCGCCGCCGGCCATTTTTCGCTTGACGCCCGGTTGGAAATGTGTTGCAATATGCAAAGTGGAAATCCGTGTCCAGGCGACGCGTTTTTCCTTCGCCCTCGCGGCCCCCCCAACAACATCATGAGCCGAGCCCGCATGCCCAAACTGGACAATGCCCGCCATGAGGCTTTCGCCCAGGCCCGCGTCGCCGGCGCCTCGCGCCGCGACGCCTTTCGCCAGGCCGGCTATGACGACCTCGGACGCGGCATCGGCCGGGTCGATACGCGGCCGGAGGTGGTCGCCCGCCTGGCCGAGCTCGAGCAGGCGGCGCGGTGGGGCGGCTCGGGCGATCTGGGGCCGGTGATCGACGAATTGATGGGCCTGGCCCAGAAGGCCGGGGCGCTCGGCACCGCCGCCGGCATGAGCGCGGCCCGCGGCCTGCTGGCCGAAGCGGCCAAGCTGAAGATGCAGCTCGACGTCCAGCCCGACGCCTACTGCCGCCCCTCGCCGGTCCCGGAGCTGACCAAGGAAGAATGGCTCAAGGCGTTCGCCCCGAACCACTGAGGCGGCCCCCGCCGCGAAGGTTCGGCGGGACGATTTTGGAGGGCGACGCGGCATGGATGAACCCCCCGACCTCGCCCGCCTCAAGCGCTATTTCACCGAGGCCCGCGATCTGACGGTTGACGCGCGCACCCGCTCGCTTCTCGCCATCGACTACTACGACTCCGACCAATACACGCCCGCCGAGCTGACCAAGCTGGCCGCCCGCAATCAGCCGCCGATCGTCATCAACCGCATCAAGCCGGCCATCAACGGCATCATCGGCATCACCGAGAAGGGCCGATCCGACCCGCGCGCCTGCGCTCGCCGGGGCGGCTGGTGGAAGTGAGGGTGAGCGACCCGGTGAACGCGGTCTACAGCCATCTGGAATTGAACGCCTCGCGCCCGGCTGACTAGCGCCCCTCCCCCCCTGCGGGGAGGGGGTTGGGGGTGGGGGTGCGCCAACGAACCGGCGCGCGTTGACGCACCCCCCATCCGGCGCTCACGCGCCACCTTCCCCCGCAAGGGGGGAAGGATCTAGGCGGTTTGATCCTGCCGAGGCAAACGCCTCACCTTGTAGCCGCAAGCCGGGCAAACGTCGTGATGGGCGGCGTGTCGGTAGAGCATGACTTGCGGCGGGAAGGTGCATTTGCACAGCCGAAAGCCGAGGCCTTGGGCGAGCATGGCGTTGCTGGCGCTCAGCGCCGTCTCGGCCTCGGCGACCTTGACGGCTATCTCATCGCGTCTTGGCCCCGAGGGTAGCAAGGTTTTCACCGACGCCGCCGTGTCCAGCGCCAGTTTGGCGGCCTTAAACCACGCGTTCAAAATCTGGAGGTCGAGAGTTGGCAAATCCATCCGAGGCCCTTTCCCAACGCGCCATCGATCACGTCATGTTCGCGGCCAGGCTCGGTGCGGCCCATGAAACGCGCGGACACGACAGCCGCGAGCTTTTCACCTTTCTGGTCATGATTCTGGCCCACTACGACAGCACCGCCGCCGCCGCTTGCCTCACATCTCTGGAAGCCATCTTGGATGTGTGCCCATGACCGCCAACCCCGTCCCCCCACCGCCCTTCTCCCTGCCGGTGACGGACGGGCGGGGGATGGTGACGCGCGCCTGGCGAGCCCACTTCACCGGCTCCTACAACCGCGTCGGCGCGACGGTGGACAAGGTGGACGCCGCCCACGTCACCGCCCTGGCGGCGGCCCCGCAGTCGCGCCAGGTGGTGCCCACCGGCGGGTTGCAGGTCGGCGGGGCGCTTACCGACAACGTCGCGGTGGCGCTCTACGCGGCGGTAACATCGGTGGCGCTGCTTCCGGCTACCGCCAACGTCGGCGATTGGTGTTTCGCGGCGGACGGGCGGAAAGCCGGCGAGGGGGCGGGCGCGGGAACCGGAACGCCGGTCTATTGGGATGGAACACACTGGATCGCGCTGGATAGCGGCGCGGCGGTGGCGGCTTAGGGGTTGACGCGCCCACCCCCTCCACCGTCATCCTTAGAAAGAACCGCCGAAAGGCGGGGCTTATCTAAGGACCCATGGGGCCGCTCCAACGCGCCGCCGGGTGGCGCGAGAGATTTAGTCGCGCTAAGGTTCCCTGTAGGGAGCCCGGAATGACCGAAAAGCCGGAAAGGAAATTCGACCAATCCAAATTCGGTCGAGCCGTGACCCGCACCGAGTTATGGGACATAATATATTCGCAACGGCAAGTGATGTGGGATATGTTGTCCGCAATGCAATTTCTCGTAAACGCACATCTCCAGGAAGCTTCTAAGGCGCTAGATGAGGCAACAACCGATATGGACCGGGCAAAAAAGGAAGTGGACCGCCTTGTATACTTAGACCCCGGGGATTCAAATGCCGGCTGACGTTGTGCAGGGCCGATTTGCAGATGCGGAAACATATCGCCGCAAAACCGAACTTGAAAAGGCAGTTGGCGGGAACGATATGGGTGGAGACGGAGGCGATACCGGCGACCGGATCACTCGCTTGGAAACTCACATGGCATACGTTCGAAAGGACTTAGACGAAATCAAAGCCGACCTAAAGGTTCTCCCTCAACTGGCGACCAAGCGAGACTTGGAGACATGGCGTGGCCAATGGCTCGTCATCGGCGTCGGAATCGTTGCACTTGTCGTCGGCGGTGTCGTCGGCGGCTTGGCAATAATCAATCACGCGGCAGGCCCCACGTCGCCGCCCACTCCAATTATCATTCAGGTTCCTACGCCGCTATCCACTGCCAGTGGCCTTTCCAGACCCGCGACACTGGGTGCGCCAGCGCCGCCCGCAACGAACCGCCGGTGAGCGCGGCGCACGTGGGTCCCGGATAATCCGCGCTTCGCGCGTCCATCCGGGATGACGGTATGGGGAGGGGGCTAATGAAGCGCGCAGGCCTCCCATGATCCGCGAGGAACGCGACGGCGCGTTTTGGCGCGACATCGCATCTCATCCCGCCGTCCACGGCGCGATCATGGGGCTCAGCCCCGACGCGGTGGCGGAGGCCTCGGGCCGCGAGGACACAATCCCGCTGGCGAGCGACAACGGCGGCTTCCTGTTCTGCCGCATGGACCGGATCGGCATGGTGGTGGAGCTTCACACCCTCTACCGCCCCGCCGGATGGGGCCGCGAGGTGTTCCGCGCCGCTCAGGAGGCGTGTGAGTGGATACTGGGCGCGCCGGGCGGCCACCAGATTATCGTCACCTACGAGATGGAAACCAACGCCCATTCCCAGCCGCCGCGATCGTTCGGGTTCGTCCGGGCCGGGGAGTGGCAAAAGACGCCGGTCGGTTCCTTGCGCGCCTGGGTGCTGACCCGCGCCGCCTGGGAATCGTCCCCCGCCCATAGGAGGTTCATCAAATGCCAGCTGCAATAATCGGGGGCCTCGGCTTGGTGGGCGGGATCGGCGGCGCGCTCATTTCCTCCAACGCCGCCGGCAACGCCGCCGACATCGCCTCGCAGACGGCCGCCGCCAACAACGCCCTGCAACTGCAGATTTACAATGAGAACAAGGGCCTGGCGCAACCCTACATCGACCGGGGCAACGCGGCGGGAACCGAGCTCAACGGGTTCCTGGGCCTGGGCGGCGATCCGGCGGCGACACAGGCGGCGTTCCAGACCTATCTGAACTCGACCGGCTACAAGTTCAACTTCGACCAGGGCCAGAACGCCGTGACCGGCAGCAAGGCGGCGTCGGGTCTGCTGAACAGCGGTTCGACCTTGAAGGCCCTGGACGCCTTCGGAACCGGCCTGGCGGACCAATACGGCCAACAATACGTCGGCGATCTGTCGGGCGTGAGCCAGCAGGGCCTCGGCGCCCTGGGGACGCTCACCGGGGCCGGGACCAACTATGCCAACCAGTTCTCATCGAACAACAATAATGCCGCCGGGATCGCCGCCACGGCGGGGTTGACCAGCGCCGGGCAGATCAACGGCCTGATCGGCAATGCGTTCAAAGCCTATGGCAGCTTCGGCGGCAGTAGCTTCGGCGGCGGCGGGGGCTCCGCGCCCTACAACCCGTTCGCGGGCGGAGGCTGACCATGGGCGATACGATCAACGTCGATTGGAGCGCCCTCGGCCCGCCGCCGGACTTCGTGGGCGATTATGTGAACGCGTTTCGGGTGGGCCAGAACCTGAAGCGGCAAAGCGCGGTCCAGAATGCGAATGCGCCGACCGGCGCGCCGCCGGCCGCGGACCAACCCCTGGCCGCGCACATCGCCGCGATGAGCCCCGCCGAGCGCGCCGGCGCCGGCCGTCGGGCCGATCTGCTGGCCGCCGTCGGCCTGGGGCTTAAGAGTGTTCCGTATACGGAGCGCCCCACCGTGCTGGCTTATATGACCCCGGCCCTGGCGGCGCACGGCGTACCGCCGGCCGCCATCGCCGGCTTCGATCCCACCGACGAGGCTCTCGACGCGGCGGTGGCCTCGGCGCGGTCCCTGGAGGGGATGTTGGGGCCGCCGGCCGACTGAAATTCGCCTCCCTCCCGCTCATCGGGAGGGAGGCGTCACCAATCGCTAGAAGTCTCTACGGCTCGCGGACCGCGAAGGGATGCCAGTCGCCGTCCTTGTCGTACCAGCCGCGATCGGAGGTCGGATCGGCCAGGATGCGGTACTGGGCGTCCTTGTCGTGCGCCGTCCACCAGGTGTCATCGTGATAGACGACGCCCATGTCGGCCGGATATTCGGTGTATTTCTGTGTCACCCGCCAGCATTCGTTGTAGCGGTTGCACACCACATATTTCGCCGCCGACGCGCTGGACGCCGCCAGGGTCCCGGCGGTCAGGGCGGCGAGCGCCGCGCCCGTCACGAGGACGGATTTGCCAAAAGTCATGGTCTTGCTCTCCTTGTCGGGGGGGTAATGTCCCCCTTCTGGACAGCCAAACGAATGTCCCCCGCCGCGCGTTCCAAGCGTGGCCATGGGAGGGCGCGCCCTCGCCCGACCCACAATCCATGAGGCCGCGCAATGACCGGAACGCTGATCCCCGTCCCGACCCTGCGGGCGGTGGACGCTTTGGGCGTCCCGATGAACGGGGCGCTGCTGCAATGGTATCTCACCGGCACCACCACGCCGACGCCGGTCTACACCAGCAAGACCCTGGCCACGCCGCTCAGCAACCCGGTCGTGAGCGACAGCGCCGGCCTGTTCCCGGCCATGTTCGTCGATCCGGCGATCACCTACCGGGCGCAACTCAAAACCTCCGGCGGCTCCGTGGTTCAGGACATCGACCCGGTGGCCGCGCCCGTCACGCCCGGCGCGGGCTCCATCGTCGCCTCCATGCTGGCGAGCGGGGTAGCGATCGCCAACCTCGGCTTCACCCCGGTCAACAAGGCCGGGGACACGGCGACCAACCTGTTGCTCACCAATACCGTCCTGGCGGTCACGTCGGCGGGATACCTGGGCGCGCCGCTCAACACCCAGAACGCCGCCTACACCCTGGCGCTCGGTGACGCGGGCAAGCTTATCCTGGCGACCACCGGCGGCCCCTACGCCTGGACGATCCCGCCGCGCGCCTCGGTGGCCTTCCCGGCCGGGACGGCGGTGGTGTTCCGCTCGGTGGCCGGGGGGACGGTGACGCTCACGCGCGGGGCGGCCGTGACCTTGCGGATCGCCGGCTCCGCCACCGACCAGGACGTGGCGCTGGCCCAATGGGGCATGGCGACCGCGATCATGGACGAGAACGATCATTGGGTAATCAGCGGCGTGGGAATCTCGTGAGCGGGGCGATTCTAGCCGCTTTGGGCCTGGGGACCGGCGGCGCGGGCGGCGGCGACGTGGTTCCGGCGGCGGTGAACTGGACCGACGTCTACGACATCGCGGTCGGTAGCACCAACCTCCAGACGATCACCGGGATCAGCAGGCCGATCTCGCGCTCCGCGAGCCTGACCGGCAGCGGGGGGCTCCAGACGGTCGTGAACGGAGCGAGCCACCCCTACGCGGGGGCGTTCACCGTCGCCGCCGGGAACACGGTGGCGTTCTTGATCGTCAACACCGGGATAATGACCGTGACCGGCACGGTGACGATCGCCAACGTGTCGGGCGGCGGCACGGTCCTGGACACCTTCAACTACACCGTGACGCGGGGGAGGTGAGTCATGACAGGCGAAATGGCGGCGCCGATGCTGGCCCTGGCGGTGACCGGGCTGGCCCAACTGGGCGGCCTGCTGATCTGGGGGGCGACCCTCAGCCATCGGGTCAAGACCATCGAGCGGGAGATCGAGCCGCTGAAGGCCCTGTCGCACCAGGTCACCCGCATGGAGACGCGCCTGGAGGGGCTGCTCGAACAGTTCAAGGACCTCAACGCCGCCATCCGCTGGATGCGCGATCCGGTTCCTGACGAGGCCCCAGCGCGCGGGACGTTGGCGCGCGGGAGGACGAGGCCATGACCACGGCCTTCCTGGTGGGCGATCTGATGTGCGACGAAGGCCTGCGCCGCGCCGCCTATCGCGACGGCGGCGGGGTGTGGACGATCGGCTACGGCCACACCGGGGCCGAGATCCGCGCCGGCGTGGTCTGGACCCTCGGCCAGGCCATCGACACCCTGATCGAGGACATCGCCATCGCCCAGAGCGAGCTGGACGAAAAGCTCCCCTGGTGGCGGACTCTCGACGACGTCCGCCAGGACGTGCTGGTCGAGCTCGCCTTCAATCTGGGATCGGCGGCCTGCTGGGCTTTCACCGGACCCTGGCGGCGATCCAGGCCGGCCGCTGGGCCGCCGCCGCCGCCGAACTGCTGCATTCCGCTTGGGCCGGCGAGGTCGGCGCGAGGGCCGCCCGCCTGGCGGCGGCGATGCGGTCGGGTTCGCGGGCGGCCTGAGGGCGGACGCCCCCTCCGTCACGCGGCAAGAAAGCGCCGCGCGGAAGGTCTCCCCCGCTTCGCGAGGGAGGAGAGAAGAAACGCCAAACGCCATCCTCTCCTCCCCCGTCCTCTTACGGGGGAGGGGGACCGCGAAGCGGTGGAGGGGGCGTCCGGCCCCCGCGCTGAACCCTTCAAAAACCAAGGAGAAAAACCCATGACCGACACCACCCTTCCGCCGCCCGCGCCCATGCCGATCTCACCGCCGCCGTTGCTGGCGGCGCTGGTCCACGACTTCGCCCAGAAGGCGCTGACCGCCGCCGCCGCCGCCCTGGCGGCGCACGGGGCGATCGCCGTCTCGCAGGAGAGCCAGCTGGTCCAGCTCGGCGTCTCGGCGGCCCTGTTCGGCGCCTCGTGCGGCTGGACCTGGCTCGCCGCCCGCCGGCGCGTCGCCCGCCTCGAGGCCGCCCTCGCCGCCCCCGCCGTCAAATAGGAGCATCTCCCATGCCCACCCTGATCCAGACCATCGAGGCCGACCTTGCCGCCGTCTGGGGCGGCATCGTCCACACCGTCGAGGCCGACGCGGTGACCTTGTGGAACGACTTCAAAGCGACCTTCACCGCCCTGGCACCGGCCGAATACGCCATCTTCAAATCGCTGGCCGTCCGGGCGTTCCGCGACGTGGCCGGCGGCGATTTCGCCGACCTGGAGAGCGCCGTGCTCAACAACGCGGAGGCGGCGGGGATCGCCTTCATCGAGGATCTGACCAGCCCGACGATCCAGGCCCTGCTGGCGATGCTGAAGGCGGCGGGCGTCTGAACCCTGCCCCCGCCCCCTCCACCGCTTCGCGGTCCCCCTCCCCCGCGAAGAGGCGGGGGAGGATTTGGCCCCAGTGATCCTCCCCCGTTTACGGGGGAGGGGGACCCCGAAGGGGTGGAGGGGGCGGATGACGGCCACCTATCGCGCCCCGCTGGCCTCACGGCCGGCGGGGCGTTTGGCGTGTCAGGCGCCAAGCTGCCAGGACGCCCGCGGCGGCGACGGGGACGAAGGCGGCGAACAGCCACGGGGCGGCGGCGGCGGCGCGCTCGGGGGTGAAGGCGTGGGCGAGGCCGAGCAGATTGGCCATCGCCCCGGCGCCCGCCGCCCCCACCGCCGCGCCGATCAGCTGGGTGGTGGGAATGCCGGCCGCCCCCGCCGCCTTGTCCTCGGCCGGCAGGGCGGCCAGGACGCGGGCGGTGAGGAAGGGCCAGGCGAGGCCGAAGCCCATCCCGACGATGGCCCCGCCGGCGATCGCCGGCGCCGGGCGCCAGGCGATGGCGGCGGCGGTGAGGGCGAGGCCGGCGACGACCGTCCCCGCCCCCGCCAGGATGAAAGCCCCATGCCGCCGCTCCGGCTGGCCCGAAACCAGGACCGAGGCCAGGGTCCAGCCGAGGGCCATGGCGGCCACCGCGTAGCCGGCGGCGAGCGGGGTGAAGCGCCACAGGACCTGCAGGATGGCCGCCTCGTAGACCGCATAGACGGCGGCGGCGATCTCCAGGGCGAGGATGGTCGCATAGCCGGCCCCCGCCACGGTGTTAAGGCGGCCGGCGTCGCGCGGCAGCAGGCCCTCGCCCGGCCGCGCGTTGACCCATCCGGCGGCGGCCAGCAGGCCAAGGCCGAGGGCGATCAGGGCGGCGGGCAGGACCGTTCCAGCCGCGATGTCGGCCAGGGCGATGGCGGTGACGGCGGCGGCCAGGACGATGAGGGTGCGCCAGGCCAGGGGGCGGGCGGCTTCGGCCGGGGCCGCCGCCTTGGGCAGCAGAAGGAGGGCGGCGGCGGCGAAGACGGCCCCCTGGGCGGCGAAGGCCCAGAAGGCGCCGCGCCACCAGCCGGCGGCGGCGAACAGGCCGCCGACCAGGGGTCCCAGCAGGGCCGCCACGCCCCAGACGACCGCCAGGGCGCCCAGGATCCTGGCCCACAAGGCTTTGGGAAAGAGGGCGTCGACGGCGACGAAACAGAGGCCGGCGATCCACCCCGCCCCGACTCCCTGCAGGGCGCGGCCGATCAGGAAGGTTCCGATGGTCGGCGCAGCGGCGCTCAGGGCGCAGCCGGCGGCGTAGGGGATGACGGCCAGGGCCATGGCGGTTCGCAGGCCCAGCCGCTGCGACACCCGCCCGGCGCTCGCCCCGGCCAGGATCGAGCCCAACAGAAAGGCGGCCAGGGCCCAGCCGAAATACGCCGTCCCGCCCAGATCGCGCGCCACCGACGGCATGATGGTGGCGGTGACCAGCCCGTCGGCGGCGTTCAGCCACACCCCCAGCATCACCAGGGCCGCCCGCGGCGCCAGCGCCGGCGTGGCCAGGTCGCGCCAGCGGGCGGGGGGAGTGGTCACGCGCCCCCTCCACCGCTTCGCGGTCCCCCTCCCCCGTAAACGGGGGAGGAACTCAAATCGCCGAGCTTTTCTGGCCTGGCAAGGGGCAAGGCGGCGCCGTATTTGTTCCTCCTCCGCGAAGCAGGGGAGGGGGACCGCGAAGCGGTGGAGGGGGCGGCGGCGGCCGCGATCTCGCCGAGCACTTGGAGCAACGCCTCTTCATCCAGTACGGCGGTCGCCGGAAAGCGCAGCATCCTCACCCCTTGGGATGCGAGCCAGTTATCCCGCGCCCGATCGTGGTCTGTCTGGGCCGGATGGGCGTGGCCCTCGCCGTCGATCTCGACCGCCAGCTTCGCCGACGGACAATAGAAGTCGAGGATGTAGGCGCCGATCGGATGCTGGCGGCGAAACCTAAGCCCGTTCAGCTTGCCCGAGCGCAGGCAGTCCCAGAGGACGACCTCCGGCAGATTCATCTCCCGCCGAAGACGTTTGGCGCGCTTGAATGTCAGAGCCTTGGCCCGCACCCGCCCCCTCCACCGCTTCGCGGTCCCCCTCCCCCGTAAACGGGGGAGGAACATAATTTGCATCGCCGCGCCGATCGCGCGAGAAAACGGCGCATGGGGGTGGAGGCGTTCATTGGCTGGTGGAGCGGGCGCGAGGGCGGGGCGGAGCGGGCCAACTATGCCCTGTTTCTCACCCAGTTCGCCAGCGCCCTGGATCTGCCGGCGCCCGAGCCGGCGGATTCCCAGAGCACCTATCGCTTCGAATACCCGGTGCGCGGCAACGCCGGCCAACCCCTGCGCATCGATCTCTACCGCAAGGACCGCTTCATCCTCGAGGCCAAGCAGAGCCGGCTGAGGGCCGACAAGGGCGAGGCCATGGTCCAGGCCGACCTGATCGGCGAGACGCCCCGCCGCCCCGGCCGCCGCGCCTAGGACGCCGACATGCGGGCGGCGTTCAACCAGGCTTGGGACTACGCCGGCCGCCTGCCGGCCGATCACGAGCGGCCGCCGTTCCTGATCGTCTGCGACGTGGGCCGCTCTTTCGAGATCTACGCCGACTTCACCGGCCAGGGCCGCGCCTATCGCGCCTTTCCCGCCGAGCGCGAGCGGATCATCGCCTTCGAGGACCTGGCCGATCCCGCCATCCAGGACCGCTTCCGGGCCATCTGGGAAGACCCCATGAGCCTCGACCCGGCGCGGCGCCGCGCCGAGGCGACGCGGGAGGTGGCCGGCCATCTGGCCGAGGTCTCCAAGGCCCTGGAAGGGCGCGGCCATCCGCCGGAGGAAGTGGCGACGTTCCTGACCCGCATCCTCTTCGCCATGTTCGCCGAGGACGTGGGCCTGCTCCCCGAGGCCAGCTTCAAGGGCCTGCTCCAGCGGTGCCTGGAAAGCCCGGACACCTTCGCCGCCCAGGCTTCCGATCTGTTCAGATGCATGGACGAGGGCCAGTTCAGCCCGGCCCTCAACGCCATGGTCCGCCGCTTCAACGGCGCCTTCTACAAGGACCGGCGGGCTTTCCCCTTAAAGCGCGAGGAGATCGGGGCCCTGCTGGCCGCTGCCGGGCAGAGTTGGCGCGACGTCGAGCCGGCCATTTTCGGGACCCTGCTGGAACAGGCCCTGACGACCCCCGACCGCGCCCGCCTTGGGGCTCATTACACGCCCAGGCCTTACGTCGAGCGTCTGGTCCAGGAGACGGTGATCAAGCCCCTGCGCGCCGACTGGGACGCGGCGCGGGCGGCGGCCGAAGACAAGCAATCGAGTGGCGATCCGAAGGGCGCGGCCCTGGAGCTGCTGGCCTTCCACGACCAGCTCGCCCACACAAGGGTGCTCGACCCCGCCTGCGGCACCGGCAACTTCCTGTATGTGACCCTGGAGCTGATGAAGGGGCTGGAGGCCGAGGTGCTGGAGGCGCGGGCCGGTCTGCTGGCCCACGAGGACCCCGAGCTGATCACGCCGGACATCGTGCGCGGCGTCGATCCGAGGCGCTTCTTCGGCCTGGAGCTGAACCCGCGCGCCGCCGCCATCGCCGAACTGGTGTTGTGGATCGGCTATCTGCAGGCGAGCTTCCGCCGCGATCCGGCCTATCGCCCGCGCGACCCGGTGCTGGAGGACTACGGCGCCATCAACCCGCTCGCCAACCGCCGGCGGCCGGCCGACCCCCGCATCGACGCGGTGCTGCAAAGCGACGGCCCGGTGATCGGCGGCGGCGGCGTGGACTATCCCAATGCGCGGCGCCCCCCCCTGGCCGGAGGCGGAGTTCATCGTCGGCAATCCGCCGTTCGGCGGCGGCAAGGACATCCGCGCCGAACAGGGCGACGCCTATGCCCAGGCCCTGTGGCGGCTCAACCCGAAGATGAATGATAGCGCCGACCTGGTGATGTACTGGTGGGACCGGGCGGCCGATATCCTGACCCGCAAGGGATCGACGCTGAAGCGTTTCGGCCTGGTCACCACCAACTCCATCACCCAGGTTTTCCAGCGGCGCACGGTGGCCCGCTGGCTGAGCGCCGCCAACCCCAACAAACAGCCATTGTCCCTGGTGTTCGCGGTGGACGACCATCCGTGGACCAAGGCGACGAAGGACGCGGCGGCGGTGCGGATCGCCATGACCGTGGCGGCGCCCGGAACGCACGAGGGCGAACTGGCCACGGTGATCCGGGAGGCCCGGCTCGGCACCGACCAGCCGGAGGTCGATCTTTCCATCGCCAAGGGAATCATCAACGCCGACTTGACGGTGGGGGTGGACGTGACCCGCGCCGGGCCATTGATGGCCAACGATATTCTATGCTCGCCTGGGGTGAAGCTGCACGGCGCCGGATTCATTGTCAGCCCTGCTGAAGCTGAACATCTGGGCCTCGGCCGCGTGGACCGACCTGGCTTAGGCGAGCATATTCGCGCCTATCGCAACGGGCGCGATCTCCTCGGCCACTCGCGGGGAATGATGGTCATTGACCTCGATGGAATGTCTGCGGTCGAGGTTCGGTCGCGCTATCCAGAAGTCTATCAACATCTTCTCATAACCGTAAAGCCGGAGCGGGATCGGAATAATGAGGCGTACCGACGCGAGAATTGGTGGCTATTTGGGCGACGAAACACGATTATGCGGGGGGCAATTGAAGGTATCTCTCGATACATAGCAACGTCAGAGACCGCCAAGCATCGCATTTTTGAGTTCCTTGACCGGTCAATCCTACCCGACAACCGGCTTGTCTGCTTCGGTCTTTCGGGAGGAGAATTCTTGGCCATCCTCTCATCGCGCGTTCATATAACATGGACCCTCGCATCCGGCGGCACACTCGAGGACCGCCCGATCTACACGAAATCCCGCTGCTTCGACCCCTTCCCCTTCCCCGCCTGGACCGAGAACCAACGCGCCGCCCTGGCCGAGGCCGGCGAGCGGCTGGACGCTTTTCGCAAAAGCCGTCTGGCGGAGAACCCCGGCCTCACCCTCACCCGCCTCTACAACGCCCTCGAAGCCCACCGCGCCGGCCGCGCCATGACCGCCGAGGAGGGCGCCGATTTCGCGCGCGGCAGCGTGCTGATCCTGGCCGAACTGCACGGCGAGATCGACGCGGCCACCTTCGCCGCCTACGGCTGGCCCGCCGACCTCGCCGGCGAAGCCCTGCTGGCGGCGCTCGTCGCCCTCAACGCCGAGCGGGCGGCGGAAGAGGGGCGTGGCGAGGTGCGCTGGCTGCGCCCGACGTATCAGCGGGCCCGCTTCGCCAGGGCCACGGTGGCGGGGCCGCAGCAGGCCGGCGATCTGATCGGCGCCATCCCCGCCCCGGCCGCCGCCCGCGCCCCCTGGCCCGCCGACCGCCGCGCCCAGGTTCTGGCCCTCAAGTGCGCCCTGGCCGAAGCCCCCGACCCCCTGACCGCCGCCGCCCTCGCCGCCCGCTTCAAAGGCCGCCGCCCCGCCCCCGACATCGCCCGCCTGATCGGCGTCCGGGAGCGCGACGGCCAGGTCCGGCGGGCGGGGGACGGCTACAGTTTGCTGCGGGCGGGTTGATAGAACCCCTCTCCCCTTGCGGGAGAGGGGCAGGGGTGAGGGGTGCTTCCCCGTCGCTGGTTCGTTGGCGCACCCCCGCCCCCAACCCCTCCCCGCATGGGGGAGGGGAGCCGCGTGCCGCTTGCCCCCAACCGCCGTCATCCCGGAAAGCCGCGCGCCAGCGCGGGTTATCCGGGACCCATGGGGCCACATTCAACACGAAACCGGACCATCGTGAGCGCGATCCACATGGGTCCCGGATAAGCCGGCTTCGCCGCCTTTCCGGGATGACGGCGGTGTGGGGTGGCTGGGTGGGGCATTCCCGGCGCGTTCTGTTCCTTCCCCCCGGGCGGGGGAAGGTGGCGCGCGAGCGCCGGATGGGGGGTGTTTCCCCAGCGCCGGTTCGTTGACGCACCCCCACCCCCAACCCCTCCCCGCATGGGGGAGGGGAGCCGCTTGCCGCTCTCGCGCCGCGCCCCTATAAGCCGGCCTCCCGCGCGCCTTTGGCTGGGTAGCTCAGATGGTTAGAGCGGTGGATTCATAACCCACAGGTCGGCGGTTCGATCCCGCCCCCAGCTACCATTTCAGGTTTGTCGGGCGTGGCGCGAGGGGTAAGGATAAG
>JBBRPN010000022.1:0-34365 GCA_038227925.1 Caulobacterales bacterium
CTTCGCCGGCGAACTGGGCCTCACCGACATCCTGGCGGTGCCGATAAGCGGCCTCAAGGGCGACAATATCGCGTCGCTGAGCGATCGCACGCCCTGGTACGACGGCCCTTCGCTGATGGGCCATCTGGAAACGGTGGAGATCGACGACGAACGCCTGCAGGCCGGGCCGTTGCGCATGCCGGTGCAGTGGGTCAACCGGCCGAACCTGGACTTCCGCGGCTTCGCCGGCCAGATCGCCTCGGGGGCGGTGAAGCCGGGCGACGCGATCCGCGTACTGCCGTCCGGGCGCGAAAGCCGCGTCGCCCGCATCGTCACCCAGGACGGCGACCTCAACGCCGCAGTGGCCGGGCAATCGGTGACCTTGACCCTCACCGACGAGATCGACTGCTCGCGCGGCGACGTGATCGCGGCGGCCAAGGCGCCGGCCGAAGTGGCCGACCAGTTCGAGGCCACCATCGTGTGGATGGCCCCCGAGCCGATGCTGCCGGGGCGCGCCTATGGCTTCAAGATCGGCGCCACCGGCGCCACGGCCACCCTCGCCGAGCCGAAATACAAGATCAACGTCAACACCCTCGAACACCTGGCGGCGGCGCAGCTTGAGCTGAACGAGATCGGCGTCTGCAACCTCAGCCTCGACAAGGCCATCGCCTTCGATCCCTACGAGGCCGACCACGACCTGGGCGGCTTCATCCTGATCGACAAGCTGACCAACGCCACGGTCGGGGCGGGGATGATCCATTTCGCTCTGCGCCGCTCGCAGAACATCCACTGGCAGGCGGTCGATGTGAGCAAGGCCACCCGCGCGGCGGCGAAGAGCCAGCGGCCGGCGGTGTTGTGGTTCACCGGCCTTTCCGGGGCCGGCAAATCGACCATCGCCAATCTGGTGGAAAAGAAGCTGCTGGCGCAGGGCCGTCACACCTACCTGCTGGACGGCGACAACGTCCGCCACGGCCTCAACCGCGACCTGGGCTTCACCGACGCCGAGCGGGTGGAAAACATCCGCCGGGTGGCCGAGGTGGCCCGCCTGATGGCCGACGCCGGCCTGATCGTCATGGTCTCCTTCATCAGCCCCTTCCGCTCCGAGCGGCGCATGGCTCGGGACATGATGGACGCGGGTGAATTCCTGGAAGTCTATGTGGAGACGCCCCTGGCGGTGGCTGAGCAGCGCGACGTGAAGGGCCTCTACGCCAAGGCGCGGCGCGGCGAACTGACCAATTTCACCGGCATCGACAGTCCCTACGAGGAGCCCGAGACGCCGGAGATCCGGGTCGATACCAGCGTTCTGTCGGCCGCCGACGCCGCCGATATCATCGTGGCCAAGCTGGACACGTTCGAGCGGGATTAGACCTTCGCGTCACCCGCCCATCATGGTCGGCAGCTCCAGTCTCCGCTCATGGGCCATGCGCCGGTAGAAGGCCAATATCTCCCGGTCGAGCGCCTGGTCGCGGCGGTCCTCCGCCGCCTCGTGCAGGGCGATCAGCAGGCGGCGCAGGTCGGCGTTGGCCCCGTCCAGGGCGGACCAGGAAAGGTCGTCGGCCACGCCGGCGCCCGCGGCGGCCAGCCGGCCGCCCAGTTCGCCGTCGTAGGTTTGCGCCGCCTTGGCGAACAGCGCCCGCAGCGCCTGGTTTTCCCAGACCCGTGCGGCGACGCCGCGCTCGGCCTCCTGGGCGGCGAGCGCGGCCAGCATGATCAGTATGCCCAGCCGCCCGGCGGCGTAGTCGCCCCCGGCCTCCGGCGGCAGGGGCATGGCGAGGGCGGCGCACTGGCCGATCAGGATGTCCGGGAGGGAGGGGGTCACGCCGGCCCCATGGCTATCAGCCGCGCGGCCAGGATCTCGTCCTGGCGCCGGGCTGTTTACCAGCCGGAGAGAGCCAGGATGGGCTCGGTGAAGCCGCCGTCCCGCCACGCCTTGGCCGAGGAGGTCCAGATCGCCTGCGCCTTCACCGAGGCGAACAGCGACCACCAGGCCAGGGCAGCCGGGTCGATCGCCATGCCGCTCGCCCGGCCCCAGATGGTCAGCGCCTCGTCCCGCGTCACCATGCCCGATATCCGCCCGCCGCCGGGAGGCGACCACAGGGGATCCATGGCCCAGGCGAGGTCTTCCAGCGGATCGCCGAGATGAGCCATCTCCCAGTCAAGCACGGCCAGGATGGCGCCGGCCCCGTCATGCAGGAAATTGCCGGAACGGTAGTCGCCATGGATCACCGCGACCCTGGCCGACGGCGGCGGCGGGTCGCGCTTCAGACGCCGGATAGCGGCGCGGACGATGGGCTGGGGATGCTGCTCGTCCGCCTCGATGACGCCGCTCCAGTAGTCCAGCTCGCGCCGCCAGCAGTCTTCCGGCGCGGGGCGGGCGGCCGCCTCAAGGATCGGTAGGCCGTCTAGCGGCTGGGCGGCGATGGTCCCCAGGATACCGAAAAACCGCTCGCCGATGGCGTCGGCGTGGACGCCATAGGGATCGGGATCGAAGGGGCTGGCGGCGGCCCCGCCCTCCACCCGCCCCATGATGAAGAACGGCCGCTCCAGTTCCGCCCCCTCCTCCTCCAACACCAGGGCCTCCGGCGCCGCGACGCCCTTGCCGGCGAAAGAGCGGATGGCCAGGAATTCCAGGCGCCGGTCGGTCTCGATCAGGCTGCCGGGCGGATCGCGGCGCAGGATGCGGCCCTGGCGCGCGCCGCCCGTCACCGCGTCGAAGCGATAGGTCTCGCGGCTCGCGCCGCCGGAAATGCGGGCCAGGTTCTCGACGGCGATCGGCTCTCCGCTCGTGCGGGTGAGATAGGCGGCGAGGCGCTCGGCGAGGGTCATGCCGGGAGCGTCACTTGGCGAAATCCAGCATCTCGGTGAAGCCCGATGGTGCGTGGGGACCGACGACCAACTGTTCCAGGATGCCGCGGCCCACGGCCTCTCGCCCCGCGCCATCCCGGTAGGTGACCTTGCACAGGGCCTGAACGTGCAGATGCTCGGGCCGACGGACGTCCACGTTCGAAAGCTTGAAGTCCTCGCGCTCCACGGTCAGCGGCCCATGAGCCAAGCCGTGACCCCAGGCAGGATGGCCATAGCCAAGACCGAGCATGAAGAACTCGTAGTCGGGCTCGTAGAGGATTTCGCGCGCGCCGTTGGCATCCTTCACCGTCACGACGGCGCGGCTGGCGTGGCGCGTTCCGCCCTTCCAGTCGATGTGGATCGCGCAATCGGGATTATCGTCGTGTCCGGCCGCGTCGGCGCCCTCCCGCGCCCACGCCGCGCGGCGGTTCCAGGGAGCGCCGGCAGCGTCCTCGTTGCTGTGAAAGAAGAAGCTTCCGGCGGCGAAATTGGCCGGGGCCCACATCCAGTAGAACTGAGGCGGCGCCGGCGGCACGATCTCCTGGCCATCGCGCGCCCCCACCGGCCGAACGCCCCACGAGCGGTCGCGCGTTCCCATGAAGCCATCGACGCTCGCGCGCCTGCCGTCCACTTCGATCCAACCGCGATAGCGGCCGTTCTGGGTCAGGCGGGTATAGTCCATGAAGGCGCGCGGGCCTTGGCGCCGGATGAACCTGGGCTCCTCCACCGGAAAGGCGCGACCTTCGAAGACGATCTCGGCGCGCAAGCCTTGCTCGGGCGCGTCCACGGCCAGCTTCAGTTTTTGCAGCGGTTCGAGGACGTCCAAGGCGATCGGGCCGACGGTAAGATCCATGCGCTCCATGTTTAGCCAACGGCTGGCGTGGAGGCAGGTCTGCACCCCGCCGCGCACCACGCAGAAGCTGGCGTCGGCGATGTTGAGGTGAGGGTAGACGCCAAAGGCCAGGGCGAAGAAATCCTCGCCGTCGGCCCCGTAGCCGTTGAAGAAATAGCGGTCGTAGAAGTTCCGGTCGGTCCCCGAATAGGCGATCGGCACGCTGGTCTGATGGATCGGGAAATCGTCGCCCCTGGTCAGGGCCATGGGAAGTCTCCTCGGGTGGCGGCGGTTTTGGCTCCATAGCTTGCGGCGGGCGGCCTTCGCCTGCAATGGTTCAGAGTCACAGCATCGCCCCGGAGTCCCCCATGTCCACCCTCGATCGCCTGATGCCGCCGGTGGCCTATGCCGAAACCAACGGGATCCGCATGGCCTACTACGACGTGGGCTCCAAGCAGGGCGGCGGCGTCCCGGTGGTGTTTTGCCACGGATTTCCCGAGTTGGCCTTTTCCTGGCGCCACCAGCTTCACGCCCTCAAAGGCGCCGGGCGGCGGGCCATCGCGGCGGACCAGCGCGGCTATGGCCTGACCTCGCGCCCGGAAGCAGTCGATGCCTACGACATGGAGCATCTGACCGGCGACATGGTCGGCCTGCTCGACCATCTGGGTATCGAGAAGGCGATCTTCTGCGGCCACGACTGGGGCGGCATCGTGGTGTGGCAGATGCCGCTGCGATACCCCGACCGCGTGGCCGGGGTGATCGGCCTCAACACCCCGTTCATGGCCAGGCCGCCGGCCGACCCCATCGAGATCATGCACCGGCGGTTCGGCGAGGACATGTATATCGTCCACTTCCAGAAGCCGGGCGAGGCCGACGCGGTGCTCGCGAGCGATGTCGGCAAGACGATGACCTTCTTCATGCGCCGTCCGCCACCGGGAACGCCCCCGGCCACGGGAGGGCTCTCCCGCTTCTCGCTTGAAGGCGACGGCGGCGAGACGACGCCCATCTTTCCCCTGGTCAAGATGCTGGAGACCTACGATCCGGCCTTCGATCCGCGCCAGACTTTTCTCGCCGACGACGAGATGGCCGCCTTCGTGGAGACCTTCGAGCGCACCGGCTTCACTGGCGGGATAAACTGGTACCGCAACTTCACCCGCAACTGGGCCCGTTCGGAGGGGATCGCCGACAAGGTGACCGTCCCCTCGCTGATGGTGATGGCCGAGAAAGATGCCGTCCTGCCCCCCTCGGCCGCCGACGGCATGGAGGCCCACGTCGCCGATCTGGAGAAGGTGCTGATCAAGGATAGCGGTCACTGGACGCAGCAGGAGGAACCAGAGCAGGTCAACCGGGTGATCCTCGACTGGCTGGACCGCCGGTTTCCGGTCTAAGGAAGCGGGATGGACCGCGCCGCCCTCGCCCCGGAAGCCGCCTCCGCCGCCCGCCGCCGCGGCCTTTACCCTGAGAGCGAACCCTTCGCCAGCGGCTGGCTGGCGGTGGGAGGGGGCCACGAAATCTACCACGAAGTGTGCGGCGCGCCGGCTGGCCGGCCGGCGTTGGTTCTGCACGGCGGGCCGGGTGGGGCAATCAATCCGACCATGCGGCGCTTCTTCGACCCGGAACGCTGGCGCGTCGTCCTGTTCGACCAGCGCGGCTGCGGCAAGAGCCGGCCCAACGCCTCCCTGGACGACAACACCACCTGGGCCCTGGTCGAGGACATCGAGCGTCTGCGCCGGCATCTGGGGATCGAGACCTGGACGGTGTTCGGCGGCTCCTGGGGATCGACCCTGGCCCTCGCCTACGCCATCACCCATTCCCAGCGGGTTGCGGGGTTGGTCCTGCGCGGCATTTTTCTGCTCACCAAGCGCGAGATCGACTGGTTCTATCAGGACGGCGCCTCGATGCTGTTCCCGGACGCCTGGGCGCGGTTCGTCGCCCCCATTCCGCCGGCCGAGCGCGGCGACCTGATCGGGGCCTACCACCGGCGCCTGACCGGCCCGGACCGGCGGGAGCAGGCGCGGGCGGCTGAGGCCTGGAGCGCCTGGGAAGGCGACACTCTCTCCCTGCGCGGCCCGCAAGGCCGGCCGGCCAAGTTCAACGAAACCGAATTCGCCGTCGCCTTCGCGCGCATCGAATGCCACTTCTTCGTCAACCGCGGCTTCTTCGCCGAGGACGGCTGGCTGTTGAAGAACGTGGCCGCCATCCGCCAAATCCCCGGCTGGATTGTCCAGGGCCGTTTCGACGTGGTCACCCCCCTGGAGAGCGCCTGGACCCTGAAGACCGCGTGGCCGAAAGCCCATTTCGACCTCGTCTGGGACGCCGGGCATGCGTCCACTGAACCGGGCATCGTCGATGGCCTTGTGCGGGCGACGGACGCGGCGTTGGGGGACTCGTCATGAATCCGACGCTTGTCACTGTTTCGATCCAGCGCCTCTAACCCGAAGCGAACATTGACACCGGCGCCGGCGCCAGGCGTCTGTGCGCCTTCCCGTCCGACAATCAACTTGTCCTGAATCTCGGCAATGCCCTGACCAATCCGGACACTTGCGCCACGTCCGCCGTCGCATCGATTAGCGGACAACTTGGGATCTTCCTGATCGAGCTGCGGCTGTCGCGGCGCAGATCATTGAGGTCATGAACCAGCTCCCGCGCGCAGGATCGGCCAGAGCCAGAAGACGACGCCAACGAGAGCTATCAGCGCGCCGCTGAGAACTTCACCGTAGCGTTCGACCGCCCCAAAACGGATGCGACGCAAGGTTGCGAGCGAGCCGACGCAGAGAAGCGTATGTCGCGATCGTGGTCGCGGCAAAGACAGTGGACATGAGAACGATCAGTCCCGCGCCGTAGCGGCCAGCGGCGAAGAAAGCGGGTATGCCCTCGACCATGGGGGAGGAACCGAGAATCAGCAGAAGCGCGGTGTTAGAGCCTGTCCGTGTCGTCGCGGAGTGATGGTGATGGGTGTGATGGCCGCGGTGATCATGATTGTCGGACGCGGTCACGGGCCCCTGGTGATCAAGCCCGTGGGTGTCGTCGCTGGTGAACAGCTCGGAAACACTGTGACCACGGGCAAGCGCGGGCGCGTGGCTATGCCCGGCGTCACCTTTGCGCAGGTCGATGAGCGCCGAGATCGCGATCCAACCACCAAAGGCAACCAGGGTGATACTTGTCAGAGCGTCCAGCCATCGACCGAACTGCTTGGCGGCGACGACGCCCGCGATCCAGATCACGACGGCGATCAGCAGCGTTGAGAGCACGTGCCCCGTCCCCGCGAACAGAGCAGCCCGCGCCGTGCGCCCTTTCGACCATCCGCGCTGGCGCGCGATGAGCACGATCGGAGCCCAGTGATCGGGGACCATGGTGTGGAGTACACCAACCAGCGCCACCGCGCCAACAGGATGAGTTCGGGGGGAGAGAAGATCATCGGTGATCCAATTGGGCCAGAAGGTCGCTCGGTGGCGCCACGCGAGCCCGCGAAACGCGCCGATCGAGTCAGACCCGCGGTTTCGACAACAGCAGAAACCAGGTGTTGTTGCAGACGCCCTCGTCCAGAACCTCGAACCCGGCCGCGCCGGCCAGCCGACGCCAAGCAAGCTTGCCGGTGAGGAACAGCGAGAAGACGTTGCCGACCGTGAACATCGCCCAGCCGGGGACCCAGACCCCAACCAGAAACCGACCGCCGGGCTTGAGGACGCGGAAGAGTTCACCCAGCGCTTTCGGTTTCTGGCTCCCAAGATGATCGAAGACGTTGGTGCTCACGGCCGAGTCGAAATGGTCGTTCGGAAATGGCGTCATGGTCAGGTCGCCCGTCTGGACATCGACCTTGTCCGCAAGCCCGGCGATCTTCAGGTTGCGGTCCAGGAGTTGGCGCCCGCCGTCATCAATGTAGCCGGCATCAAAGCGATCAAGGGCGACGATGCGGCCTGACTTCAGCAATCGGCTGGCGGCGATCGTTGTCCGGCCAGATCCGCAACCCGCGTCGAGGATGAGATCGCTATCGCCGGCGAACAGATCCACCATGGGCAGGACCGCATGGTCCAAATTTCGAAAGCCTCGCATCACGGTGTTGCCGACGACGAACACAACGGCGGCCGAGATCAGACCAAAGCCCAGTGGCCAAGCCCCAGGCATTGCAACCTCAAGCGCGACCGCCCCCGCAACGGCCACGAGCGCCGCGATCGCAAGTCCGTTCATCCAACCCGGACCCCACCCGAAGTCCAAGGTCTCGCTGGTCGCGCGCCGTTTAGCCGCGCCGGTCCATCGGTCCAGCACGCCTCTCAGGATCGAGACGTAGAGCGAGGACAGAAGGACGATGCCGCCGACCACGTGGAAGCCCGCGAACAGCAGCAGCGACTTGGAAACCGCGCTCAACGACGGCACATACACCAGCAATATGAGGCCCGCGGCGGCGCCGACTACGCCCATGAGCCACATGTGGCTGTGCGCCAGACGATGCGCATGCCGCATCGAACGTTCTGTTTCCACAACGGACCTCCCATACCGACAGGGGCGCCGAGCGCCCCGTTGACCGGGCCGGAGCGATATTTCCTTGCATCCTCTGCCCGAGGTAACCTCTAGCGGACTGCCTCCGCAGGGCGCCCGGACATCCGGGCCGCCACGTCCGGTTCCCGGACAGCGCGGGGCAAATGTCCGCTCGGAGGCGATGTTGGTCGATCTTGCTGAGAGCCGACCCGTTCAGCGCACGAGGCGCGCGCTCTTCGACGCCTTTGTCGAACTGGTGCTTGAGCGCCGGTATGATTGGATCAAGATTGCAGACATCGTCACCCGGGCGGGGGTCGGGCGCTCGACGTTCTACGAGCACTATCAAGGCAAGGACGAGTTATTGACGGAGGGCCTGTCCGGACCTCTTGGTGTTCTGGCGGACGTGATCACGGACCGCCACGAGAGCGGGCGGTTGGAGGCGGTGATCGAACACTTCTGGGAGAACCGTCGGGTGGCCAACGTGCTGTTCTCCGGCCCAACAAGACAGTTGATCACCAAGACGCTGGCCGGTCTCCTCGAAGCTCGACTGACTGAACGATCGAGCGCATTTTGCATTCCACCCGTGCTGTTGGCCGCTCAATTGGCCGGAGCCCAGGTCGCCCTGATCTCGGCATGGCTGGCCGGCCAGGCGCCGGCGACGGCAAGAGCGATCGCAGACGCGCTTTACAGCTCGGCGACCGCGTCGGTCGCCGAGCGTGGCGGCGCCGCCAGTTGAGACACTCTCTCCTCCGCCGATCGCCGATGTGGCAGCCGTCTCGTCGTTCGTTGGGTTGGCGTGAATGACAACAGTCGACAAACGCCCGATCCCGGACAATTCCTCTGAGCCGGCCAATCAAGTCCGCTGGCCCATGGCTGGGTGCACCGATCGGCAGGTGATCTGGATTGGTATAAGTTGTGAGTCCCGACTTCCTCATGCCTCACGCCGCCACGAACGCCCCGTGCAGGCTGATCGGCAGGGCGGTGCTCGCGCGCCAGGTGGCGAGCGGGCCGTCGCCGAGACGGCGAGCGTCGAACACATGCAGTTCGGTGGCCCGCGCCGCCAGATTGACGCTCGGGGCCAGTAGCCAGCCGTCCAGTTCCTCGCTGCCGCCCGGGCGTGGGACGAACACCGCTTCCTCCACAAGGTGGCCGGCCCCGAAGTCGAAGATCTGGCCGCGGCCGCGCGCCCAGTCATGCACGGCCAGACCGTGGAACAGCGGCCCGCTTCCCGGCTTGCCGCTCGCATGGATGGTGAACCGGCGCTTCGATCCGGCGAAGCGGCCATCGACGCGGGGAAATTCGGCCGCCACGCCGGCCCGCTCGATCCGCGCGCCGCCGTCGGGGGCGAGGGCGATCAGGGATAGGCTGGGACCGGCGTAGGATGGCCAGATGCCCGCCAGCACCTCGCGCCCGCCCCGCGTGACGAAGGTCGGGTCGTCGTAGGCGCAGACATCGAAGCGGATCGTGCCGTCGGTCTCCTCCCAGGCCGCGCCATAGTGGAAGGCGAAAAAGGCCGGCAATTCGTAGACGCGCCGTCTGGCTAGGTCGTTCTTGTCGATCACCAGCACGCGCACGCCCTCGCCGGGGCGCCAGCTGAAGCTGTCGGCGAAGGGCAAGGTTGCGAGGTCCTGAATCCACGGTTGCAGGATCAAGATCAGCCAGTGGTCCGTCGCAGTGAAATCGTGGATATAGCTGGCCCTGGGAAGGGCGATCATGTCGGCCGACTTCAGGGTCCCATCCGCAGCCAGCCGCCAGACCAGCGCCTTGTCGCCGGCCAGCCCCAGATTCCAGATGTCACCGCCCGGTTCGGCGCGTGGGTGGGCGAGGAAGGGCATGTGGGCCACATCCGGCCGCAGGGTCTTGACGCCCATGGTAGCCAGGTCGACCGGGTCGACGACGGTTGGGGAGCCGGCTTCCCATAGAGCCCACAGCTCGCCGCCCACCGGCAGTACCGAAATGTTGGCGGCGTTGGCGTCGTCGTTGTCGCCCATCCGCGCGCCGGGCCGGGCCGGCGTGCCGAAGCCCGGCGTCACCACCGCGCCGGCGGCCGCGTCGGCCCGGCGCTTGGGCGTGTCGATGAAGCGGGCCGCCAGTTGGGCCCGGCCCCCCTCGATGCGGAAGGCGCGCATCAACCCGTCGCCATCGAACCAGTGGTCCGCCGAGGCGCCCGGCCGGCGGAACTTGCCGGGACCATTGCGGAACAGCGTGCCCTCGAGGCCGGCTGGCGGGCGGCCGCCCGCCAGCCCCATCGGCGAAGACGGAAGGTCGGCGTCCAGGTCGGCGAAGCCCAGGCGCCAGGCGACGTCCGCCTGGGCCGCCGCGCGGGCTAGTTCAGGGGTCGCGACCTGGGCCATCATGGCGCAAGGTAGGGCGGCCAGAAGGGTTCGGCGGTTCATGGCGATGAGCTCCGGCGGTGCTATTTGATTTCGATCGACTGGGCGTTGGACCCTGCCTTGACCTCGAAGGCCGCGGCGCTCCACTTGGCCGGTCCCATCGCGCCGCGCGCGTCGTTGGAGAAGGCGAAGGGTTCGGTGGGCACGCCAAAGGCGTTGACGCCGAGCTTGCCGTCGCCGTCGAGGTCGTGGAAGGCGCGGATCGCGTAGGTCCCCGGCGCCAGTCCCGTAAAGGTGGTGGTCACGGTGTCGCCGGTCACCGGCATGATCGCCTCGGCGACAGGCGGCGCCTTGCCTTCATAGGCGGCCGGGTCGGCCGATAGCGCCGCCATCACCGCGCCGCTCCGGTTCTCGGTACCGTGGAAGGTGACGGTGAGCGAAGCGCCTGAGGGGTCGGCGGCGGCGACAGCGCCAGACGCGGCGGCTATGGCTAGGGCTGTGGCGATTGACTTGCAACGAACAAATGGTTGGATCGAGCGGGTGATCATGACGGAGCCTTCGGTGTGAAGCGGACGGAGATGATGGAGGCCTATCTGCCCGCGCCTCAGGGCGCCGGCTGAAATGCGCGAGCGGGCGCCGGAAATTCGTGGGCCGGCCGGCCGACCCGCTGGCGCGTCGCCAACGGTCGCCGGCCTCGGCCTCTGGCGGCAGCTGGCGGTCGCGCTGGCCGCTGGGGGCTTCATGGCTATGGCCGGGCCGTTCGAAACCGGCCGCGCGCCGCTTTTCGTCCGCCTCGCCTATTGGATCGGCCTGATGCTGGCTGGAACCGCGCTCAGCCAGCTGGCCCTGCGTCTGGCCGCCCGCGCCGAGCTGTTCGAGCGCCGGCCCTGGCTGTGGGCTTTCATGGTGACGCTGTTGATCACCCCGCCGTTGACCGTCATCGTCTGGCTGGCCACTGGGCTGATCTTCGTCGGCGCGGTGCGCGCCTCAGCCATCTGGAACTACGCGCTGCCGGTGCTGCTGGTCTCCGCCGGCATGCTCGCCTTGACCGTCCTCACCCAGAGGAGCCCGACGCAAACCCATGCCGCCCTCCCCGACGCAGCGCCGCCGGCCTTCCTGGACCGCTTGCCGCCGCGGCTGCGGGGCGGAGAACTCTTCGCGGTCGAGGCGGAGGACCACTATCTGCGCCTGCACACCAGCCGTGGCCAGGACATCATCCTGATGCGCCTGGCCGACGCGGTGATCGAACTCGAAGGGTTGGAAGGCGCTCGCGTGCATCGTTCGTGGTGGGTGGCGCGCGGCGCGGTTGTCGGCGCCGAGCGCGGCGGCGGGCGCGGCGCCCTGACCTTGAAGGATGGATCTGTGGCCCCGGTCAGCCGCACCTATTTCCGCGCGCTGCGCGCCGCGGGGTGGTATTGATGTCCGGCTCTTCTTCCCCGCAGTTGCCGCGCTGACTCCTTCGCCTGAGCGAGCGCCGTACGAGCATTCGCGAAAACGACTGGTTTCGAGAGGGGATGAAAGGTCTACCTTTCTTCCGCGCCACGGTCAGCTCCGCGGCGCATTGCCGACGGAGAGACCCTGAGCCAACTCGCGGTCCCTGATCCGGTTGCGAAACAAACCGCGGTCTGAGAGGCTTGGCCGATGTCCGACCTCACCTTCGCCGACGCCGAACTCGCCGCCCTCTAGGACCGGATGAACCCGAGCCGGACCGACATCGACTTCTACATGCCGATGGTCATGGCGGCCACCTCGGTGCTCGATGTCGGTTGCGGCACCGGCTCCATGTTGCACGGTGCCCGAGAGGCAGGCCATGGCGGTCGCCTCTTGGGCTCGATCCCGCGCCCGGCATGCTGGCCCAGGCGCGTAAGCGTACCGATATCGAATGGATTTCGGGTGGCCCGTCATCGGTCGCCTGGGCCGGCGACTTCGACCTTGTCGTCATGACCGGCCACGCCTTCCAGGTGTTCGTCGAGGACGAGGAGCTGCGAACGGCGCTGGCCGCCATCCGCGCGGCCCTGAGCGATGACGGCCGCTTTGCTTTCGAAACGCGCAACCCGCTCGCCCGGGCGTGGGAAGCATGGGACAGCGAAGAACGTCCCGAGGTGGACGATCCGGATGGCGCGCGGGTGTGCATGACGCGGCTGGTCACCGCGCCCTTCGACGGACGGATCGTGTCGTTCTCCCGCACCTTCCAGAGCGCCGCCTGGGACCAGCCACGGGTCAGCCACAGCACCTTGCGTTTCCTGGACAAGGCCGCGCTCGACACCGCGCTTGCGCAGGCCGGCCTGACAATCGAGGCTCAGTTCGGCGACTGGGACTGCAGCCCCCTGACCGACGCTAGCCCGGAGATCATCACCATTGCTCGCCGGGCCTGATGTATGCCCGCGTTCCATCCTCCCCTGACCTTGGCGGCGTCCGATTCCTGCCATCGTTCCCGCCTCCGACAAAGGACCGCTGCCGGACAGCCCTGATCGGCGCCGCCCGCTGGGACCGTCTGGACCCTGGCGCGGCGCCGACGAAGGACTCGCGATCATGCGAGACGGGGGAGTTGAGGCGGAGCGACGAAGATCGGGAAAGCGCTGCCTAAACCAGCGTCCCCCTACCGCTGCTCACCTCGCTGTAGCGGTGAACGCGGACCGAGAGAACGAGGGCGAAGCCGATCATCATGGTGATCATCACCGTGCCGCCGAACGAAAGCAGCGGCATGGGGACGCCGACCACCGGAGCCAGGCCCATGACCATGGCCCCGTTGATCAGGACACAGAGGGCGAAGGTGACGGTGATCCCGGCGGCGGCCAGACGGGCGAAGTGGCTGTGAGCGAGGGAAGCCATGCGCAGGGCCATGAAGATCACCGCCGCGTAGAGGACGAGCACCGTAACGCAGCCGACGAAGCCGAACTCCTCGGCCAGGGAGGCGAAGATGAAGTCGGTGGATTTTTCGGGCAGGAAGTTGAGCTGGCTCTGGGTGCCCAGGCCGAACCCCTTGCCCAGGAGGCCGCCGGACCCCAGGGCGATCTTGGACTGGATGATGTGATAGCCGGCCCCCGATCGGTCGGCTTGCGGATCGAGGAAGGTGAGCAGGCGCGCCCGCTGATAGCCCTTCAGGGCGAACATGAACACCGCCGGCAGAATGGCGCCCAGGCCTACCAGGCCGACGGCGACCAGGCGCAGGCTGAGGCCGGCCAGGACCATCATCACCCCGCCGGTGGCGGCGATCAGCAGGGCGGTGCCCAGATCCGGCTGATGGGCGACCAGGGCGGCCGGCGCGCCGATCAAGGCCACGGGGATGAGCAGCCATCCGGAAAGCCGCGCCTTGGCGGCCGGCAGGGTGTGGTAGAAACGGGCCAGGGCCAGGACCAGGCCGATCTTGACGATTTCGGACGGCTGGACGCGGATATGGCCGATGTCGAGCCAGCGCCTGGCGCCCATGGTGGAATGGCCGGCCACGGCCACGGCCATGAGGAGCAGTAGGCCAAGGGCGTAGGTGGGATAGGCCGCCGCGAACCACAGCCGCACATCGGCCATGGCCAGGGCGATCATCAACAGGAAGCAGACGCCGAACAGGGCCAGATGCTTCCAGGCCCAGGGCGACCAGCCCCCGCCGATGGAATAGAGCATCAGGCCGCCGGCCGCGGCGATGGCCGCTAGCGCCAGGCAGAAGGTCCAGTCGATCTGAGTGAGCTTGACCGAAAGAGGGGCGCCTTCGGCGACCCGGGTGATCGCTCCGGAGGTCACGCCGTCCCTCCTCCGGCCGGATCCGGAGTGGGCGGCGGGGGCGCGGCGCCGGGGGCCGGCGAGCCTCCATCCGGCGGCTGCGAGGCGGGCGCCCCCGGCAGGGGCTGGACGATGCGGGCCCGGACCTCTGGGTCTTTCAGGAGGGCCACCCGCATGAGCTGGGCGGCCTTGGGCGCGGCGGCCTGGGCCCCGAAGCCGCCGTGCTCGACCAGCACGCTCAAGGCATAGCGCGGATCGTCGTAGGGGGCGAAGGCGACGAACCAGGCGTGATCGCGCTGCGCCCAGGCGCCCTGGGCGCCGTGCGCGCCGCGGCCGCCCTGGTAGGAATGAGCCTGGGCGGTGCCGGTCTTGCCGGCCATTTTCACCGGGCCCAGGCCGAGTTGGGACGCCCCGTAGCCGGTGCCTCCGACGTCGTTGGCCACCGAGGCCATGGCGGCGCGCACGAAATCGAGGTGCTCCCTGGCGACGGCCAGATCGGGACCCGCCGCGCCCGTCGGCCGCGCCGCGCCGCCAACCGAATGGACCAGGCGCGGCTGCAGCGCCTTCTGGCCGTTGGCGAGGCGGGAGACCATGACCGCCAGCTGCAGGGCGTTGACGCTGACATAGCCCTGGCCGAGTCCCATGCTGGGCGTCTCGCCGGGATGCCAGACCGGATCGTGGGGAAAGGCGCGCCGCTTATAGGCGGTGTCCGGGACGATGCCGGGTTTCTGGCCCGGAATGCCGATGTCGAAGGTCTGGCCGAGGCCGAACCGGCGAGCCACGGCGGCGATTCGGTCGGGTCCCACGGCCAGGGCGGTCTGGTAGAAATAGATGTCGCAGGAGGCCTTGATGGCATTGTGCATGTCCAAGGCGCCGTGGGCGGCGTCGCAGTGCCAGATGCGGCCGCCCCAGGCCCAGGCCCGGTTGCAGACGTGGACGGTGGCCGGATCGATGCCCTTTTCCAGGGCGGCCAGGGCGACCATGGTCTTGAAGGTCGATCCCGGCGGGTAGGTGGCCGTCAGAGCCTTGTTGAACAGCGGTTTGCGGTCGTAGCCGGCCAGGGCGCGGTATTCCGGACCGGTCAGACCCTTGACGAAGCGGTTGGCGTCGAAGCTGGGGGCCGACAGCAGGCACAGGATGTCGCCGGTCCGGCAGTCGAGCATCACCGCCGCCCCGCTCTCCTCGCCGAACACCTCCAGGGCGCGGTTCTGGATGTCGGCGTCCAGGGTGAGCCTGATCGGGCTGCCCGGAACCGAGGCGATATCGCCGGCCGGATCGTGGCGCACCACCCGGCCCTTGACGTCCACCTCCACCTTGCGCGCCCCCGCCGTTCCGCGCAGCGGCAGATCGTAAGCCTTCTCGATCCCCTGCTTGCCGATGCGAAAGCCCGGATTGAGCAGGATCGGTTCGGCGTTGGGGCCGGTCTTGGCGATGTCCTTGGCGCTGACCTTGGCTACATAGCCGACCACGTGGGCGAAGGCGGCGGCGAAGGGATAGACCCGCACCTCGCCCATGTCGGCGGTGACGCCGGGGAGTTCCGGGGCGCGCACATTGACCGCCGAGAATTGCTCCCAGGTCATGTCCTCGAGAACGGTCACCGGCGCCTTGCGCGGCGCCGCGGCGATGTCGGCGGCCAGGCGCCGGCGACGGGCGTCGTCCATGGGAATGAGGCTTGAGAGCCTGGCCAGCACGCCATCCACGTCGGTGTGCTCGTCCTTGGCCAGCAGGAGCCGAAAATCGGGGCGGTTCGAGGCCAGCACCACCCCGTCGCGGTCGAGGATCAGGCCGCGGGGCGGCGCGGTGAGCAAGAACTCGAACTCATTGTGCTCCGACGCGGTCCGATAACGCCCCGCCTCGAGGAGTTGTAGATTGACCAGCCGCCCGCCCAGGACCAGCAGGCCGACGCCAGCCACGCCGCCGAACAGGAAGGCGCGCCGGTGGAACAGGCTCTGACGCTCATTGACGTCATCGAAATAGATGGTGGGCCTGATCATCGGAAACGCGTGTCCGCCTCTTCGTAGCGCTCGATCAGGCGATTGGCGAAGGGAAACAGCGCGACGGTGGCGAGAAACTGCCAGCTCACCCCGATGAGATAGGGCGCGACGCCGGAGCGGAGACTGACGAACAGATATGCCGTGGCCAGGGCGGCGGCGCAGGCGGCGGCGTACCAAGCCCACAGCCCCCAAAAGCCCCGCGCCGACAGAAAAGCGCGGGCGAACAGCACCGGCGCATAGGCGGCGAGCAGGGCCAGGGGCCACAGCCCCACCCGGCCGCCCCAGAGGCCGTCGAGAAACAGGCCGAGGGCGAGCAGGGCGAACGGCGGCAGGATCGAGGGACGGCTCATTCCCCAGGCAAAGGCCGGGACCAGGGCGAACACCGGTTCGGGCGGTCTCAGACCGCACACCTCCAGCGGCACGGCGAAAACCAGCGAGGCGGCGGCGCAGGCGGCCATCGGCGCGCCCAGCCAGAGGAGCGGATTGAGCCGATGAACCGTGATCGCGGTCATGGAGCGGCGGTGGTCGCGGGCGGCGCCTGGGTGGCGGTCGAAGGCAACGCCGCGGGCGCGGGGGCGCCGGGCGGCACGAGTTGGGCGAAGGTCTTGAAGAGCAGAATCTGGACGAAGTCGATGGGCGCGCCGTCGTCATCGAGCGCCACCCGCCATGCGCCGTCCGCGCCCTTCATCACCGATCCCACCGGCAGGCCGCGCGGCAAGACGCCGCCGTCGCCCGAGGTCAACACCCGCTCGCCGTCGCGCAAAGGGTCATGGGTGCGCAGATAGGCCAGTTGCGGATTGGGGCCGCCGTCGCCGGTGAGGATCGCCCGGCCGTTGGTGCGGGCGATGAGGACGGGGATGCGGCTTTCCACATCGGTGAGCAACAGCACACGGCTGACATCAGGGGCGACCCCCACCACCCGTCCGACCAGCCCGTGGTCGCTCAACGCTGGATTTCCCTCGACAATTCCGCGCGACGCGCCCGCGTCGATGAGACGGGTGTTGGAGAACGGGCCCCGCGCGTCGATCACGGCGCGCGCGAACACCACCGGCAGGGGCGGATCGGTCTTCAGGCCCATCAGGCCCCGCAGGCGGGCGTTCTCGTCCCGCAACGCGAGGGCCTCGTCCCTCCAGCTCAGAGCCCGCGCCAGCCGGCGCTTCAGGTCGGCGTTCTCGCTCCCGGCTAAGACGTAGTGCCCCACCGCTTCGAAGCCGCCGCCCACCCAGCGGACGGGCGCGGCTAGGACGCCGCCCACCGGGGCGATCGCGGTATCGACCGCGTTTCGCGACGCCGCGAGGACCCGCGCGGGCGCGCCCTCGCGGTGGTCGCCCAGGAACAGCACCAGGGCCGCCACCACGGCCACCGCCAACGCCACGGCGGCCACCCACAGGATCGGCGGTCGCACGTCGCCCAAGGGGCCGTCCCGCAGGGACAATCGTCGCCTCCCGCACTCCTTAGAACAAGCTGCTCTCCAGCAGGCCCTTCATCCATTTGGGGTGTTCGAGCACCTTGCCGCAACCGAGCGCCACGCAGGACAGGGGATCGTCGGCGACGGTGACCGGCAGGCCGGTGTGGTCGCGGATCTCCAGATCAAGGCCGCGCAGCAGGGCGCCGCCGCCGGTGATCATGATCCCCTTGTCGGCGATGTCGGCGGCCAGTTCCGGCGGCGTCGCCTCCAGCGCCACCTTCACCGCCTCGATGATCTGGCTGACCGGTTCGGCCACCGCGTCGGCGGCCTGCTTCTCGCTGATCCGCACCTCGCGCGGCACTCCCTGCATCAGGTCACGGCCCCTAACGTCGATGGCCAAGCCATAGCCGTCCTCGGGCGGCCGGGCGGTGCCGATCTCCTTCTTGATCCGTTCGGCGGTGGTCTCGCCGATCAGCAGGTTGTGGTGGCGGCGCATGTAGCTGATGATCGCCTCGTCCATCTTGTCGCCGCCGACGCGCACGCTGCGCGAATAGACGATCCCCGACAGGGAGAGCACCGCGACCTCGGTGGTGCCGCCGCCGATATCGACCACCATCGAGCCGGTGGGCTCATGGATCGGCAGGCCCGCCCCGATGGCCGCCGCCATGGGCTCGTACATCAGGCCCACCCGCCGGGCCGAGGCGTTGAGGCAGCTATCATTGATCGCCCGCCGCTCCACCGCCGTGGCCCCGGAGGGGACGCAGACGATGACCTTGGGGTTCACGAAACCCTTGCGGTTGTGAACCTTGCGGATGAAATACTTGATCATCTCCTCGGCGACTTCGAAGTCGGCGATCACACCATCGCGCATGGGGCGGATGGCCTCCATGTGACCGGGGGTGCGGCCGAGCATCATCTTGGCTTCCGAGCCCACGGCGTAGACCGTCTTGCGCCCGCCGGCGGTGCGCAGCGCCACCACCGAAGGCTCGTTCAGCACGATGCCGCGGCCCTTCATATAGATCAGGGTGTTGGCGGTGCCGAGGTCGATGGCGATGTCGTTGGAGATGACGCCGAACAGTGACGAAAACATTCAGGGCTCTTTAAAGGGCGGCAAGAGGCGATCGCGGCAGCCCTCAAAAAGCCCGCGAGGCTGATGGGACAAGCGCCGCCCGTGTGCCCCGCCGGGGCTCGAAACTCAAGCGGTTAATCGCGGGAGCCGCGGCGGGCGGGCCGGGCTAGATATGGATCGCGTGGCCCAGGGCCTTGAGGGCCGCCTCGTGGAAGGCTTCGCTCAAGGTCGGGTGGACGTGGATGGTTCCGGCGATGTCTTCCAGGCGGGCGCCCATTTCCAGGGCCAGGGCGAATTCGCCGGAAAGCTCGGAGACGTGGGTCCCGACCGCCTGGACGCCCAGCAGGCGATGATCGTCGGTGCGCGCCACCACGCGCACGAAACCGCCGTCCTCGGCCGCCTCCATGGAACGCGCTCGCCCATTGGCGCTGTAGGGGAAAAGGCCGGTGAGGATATCCAGGCCGGCGGCCTTGGCCTCGTCCGGCGAAAGGCCGGCGACGACGATCTCGGGATGGGTGAAGCAGACCGCGGCGATGGCGGCCGGATCGAAGCGCCGGCGCGCCCCGGCGATGATCTCAGCGACCATCTCTCCTTGCGCGGCGGCCTTGTGTTCCAGCATCGGCTCGCCGACCAGATCGCCGATCGCCCAGACGTTCTTCATGGAGGTGGCGCAGCGCTCGTCCACCTTGACGAAGGGGCCGGCCATGTCCACGGCCATGGCTTCCAATCCCCAGCCGGCGGTGTTCGGCCTGCGTCCCACCGTGACCAGGATGTTGTCGGCCGGCAGTTTCAGGCTCTGGCCGTCCTTGGTTTCCACGACCAGCGCGTGATCCCCACCTTTGGATTCGAGGCTCTTGGCGCGCGCGCCCAGGTGGACGGCGATTCCCGCTTCGGCCAGCCAGCGGGCGACCGGCGCGGCGAGTTCGGCGTCGAACCCCGGCAGGATGCGGTCCAAGGCCTCGACCACGGTGACTTCCGAGCCCAGCTTGCGAAAGGCAGAGCCCAGCTCCAGGCCGATATAGCCGGCCCCCACGACCACCAGCCGCCGGGGCAAACGATCCAGGGCGAGGGCCTCGGTCGATGAGATCACCGGGCCGCCGAAGGGCAGGAACGGCAGTTCGACGGCCAGCGAACCGGTGGCGAGAATGACGTGTTCGGCGGTGACGGCGACGGGGCCGTTCGCGGTCTCAACCTGGCAGGTCTTGGCGTCGGTGAAGGTCGCCCAGCCGGCGATCGTCTTGACCTTGGCGCGTTTCAGGAGCCCGGCGACCCCGCCGTTCAGCTTATCGACGATGCCATCTTTCCAGGCGACCGTTCGCGCCAGATCCAGTTCTGGAGCGCCGCCCAGCATGATGCCCATGCGCGCCGACCCTTTAGCCGCCTGGGCCATGCCGTCATACTCCGACGCGGCGTGGATCAGAGCCTTGGACGGGATGCAGCCGCGGATCAGGCAGGTCCCCCCCAGCCGGTCAGCCTCGACGAGCACTGTATCCAGGCCGAGCTGGCCGGCGCGGATGGCGGCCACATAGCCGCCCGGGCCGCCGCCGACGACGAGAACCTTGGTCGCGATGGTCTCGGTCATTCAGTATCCATGAACAGGGTGGCGGGATGTTCCAGCAGGCCCTTGACCACCTGGATGAAGGCGGCGGCGTCGTAGCCGTCCACCACCCGGTGATCGAAGGACGACGACAGGTTCATCATCTTGCGGATGGCGATCTGGCCGCCCAGCACCACCGGGCGATCGACGATCTTGTTGGGGCCGACGATGGCCACCTCGGGGTGGTTGATCACTGGGGTGGTGGCGATCCCGCCCAGGGGACCCAGGCTGGTGACGGTGATGGTCGAGCCCTTGAGTTCCTCGGCCCCCGCCTTGCCCTCGCGGGTGGCGGCGGCGAGGCGGGCGATCTCGGCGGCGAGGTCCCAGACATCGCGGGCCTCGGCGTGGCGGACCACCGGCACGATCAGGCCGCCGGGCGTCTGGGTGGCGATGCCGGCGTGGACGGCGGCGTGGCGATGCACCACCCCGGCCTCGTCGTCGAAGCGGGCGTTGATCTGCGGAAAGCGCGGCAGGGCGCGGACCAGGGCGATCACGATGAAGGGCAGTACGGTGAGCTTGGGCTGGTCGGCGCGCTTTGTGGCGTTCAGGTGGACGCGGAGGCTTTCCAGCTCGGTGGCGTCTATTTCCTCAACATAGGCGAAGTGGGGGATGCGACGCTTGGCGTCCTGCATCTTCTCGGCAATCTTGCGGCGCAGGCCGATCACCTTGATCTCTTCGATGCCCTCGCGGCGAGCCAGGGAGGGACGGCCTTGCGAGGCGTTCGGCGGCGCGCCCGAGGCGATGAAGGCGTCCAGATCCGCCTGCCCGATCCTCCCGGCCGGCCCGGTCCCGGGAACGAACTGCAGGGCGACACCCGCCTCGTGGGCGCGCCGGCGCACCGCCGGCGAGGCCAGGGGCCTGGCGCCGGCGACGCGGGCGACGGGCGCGGGGCGCGTTGCGGCGGCCGCCCCCAGCCCGGGATCCCCGGGTAGTGCACCCGCACGGGGGTCAACACCTGTACACCGCCCCACCCCGGGTGGCGGGGGTGGGGGACCGCTAAGGGGTGGTGGGGCCGCGGAGGCGGGCGCCGACGCGACCTCTTCGGCAACCCCCTCCCCCTCGACCTCGATCACCGCCAGGGCCGCGCCGACGGCGGCCATTTCGCCCAGCTCGCCGTTCAGCGCCACGATCCGCCCGGCGACCGGGGTGGTCATCTCCACCGTCGCCTTGTCGGTCATCACATCGACGAGGGGCTGGTCCTCCTCGATGCGGTCGCCGACGGCCACATGCCAGGCGACGATTTCCGCCTCGGCCGTGCCTTCGCCGACGTCGGGGAGTTTGAAGGTGAATTGGGCCATGGCTTAAGCCTCCACCGTTCGCTTGAGGGCGGCGGCCACCCGTTCGGGCCCTGGGAAATATTCCCACTCGAAGGCGTGGGGATAGGGCGTGTCCCAGCCGGCCACCCGCTCGATGGGCGCCTCGAGATGATAGAAGCACCGCTCCTGAATGAGGGCGACGAGTTCGGCCCCGAAGCCGGATGTCTTGGTCGCCTCGTGGACCACCACGCAGCGCCCGGTCTTCTTCACCGAGGCGACGATGGCGGCGATATCGACCGGCCAGATGGTGCGCAGATCGATCACCTCGGCATCGACGCCGCTCTCCTCCGCCGCCGCCAGGGCCACATGGACCATGGTGCCGTAGGCCAGCACCGTGACGGCCGCGCCGGGGCGGAGGATGGCGGCCTGACCCAGGGGCACGGTGTAGTGGTCTTCGGGCACGGCGCTGGCCGGATGCTTTGCCCAGGGCGAGACCGGCCGCTCATGGTGGCCGTCGAAGGGACCGTTGTAGATGCGCTTGGGCTCCAGGAAGATCACCGGGTCGTCTTCCTCGATGGCGGCGATCAACAGGCCCTTGGCGTCATAGGGATTGGAGGGAATGACCACCTTCAGGCCCGCCACATGGGTGAACAGGGCCTCGGGGCTCTGGCTGTGGGTCTGCCCGCCGAAGATCCCGCCGCCGTAGGGGGTGCGGATGGTCATAGGGGCGGTGAACTGGCCGGCCGAGCGGTAGCGCAGCTTGGCCACCTCCGACACAATCTGGTCGTAGGCCGGATAGATGTAGTCGGCGAACTGGATCTCCACCACGGGCCGCAAGCCATAGGCGCCCATGCCCACGGCCACCCCGACCAGGCCGGCCTCGGCGATGGGGGTGTCGAAACAGCGCTCCAGGCCGTATTTCTTCTGCAGGCCCTCGGTGGCGCGAAACACACCGCCGAAAAAGCCCACGTCCTCGCCGAACACCAGGACGTCGGGATCGCGCGAGAGCATCACGTCCATGGCCGAGTTGAGGGCCTGGATCATGTTCATGGTCGCCATGCTTTAGACCCCGGCCTCCTGGCGCTGCTCGCGGATGTGCCAGGGCATCTCCTTGTAGACCTCCTCGAACATCTCGCGGACGCTGGGCTTGGAGCCGGTGGACAAGGTGCCGACGCTTTCGGCCTGCTTGCCAGCGGCGCGGATCGTCTCGGTGAGCTCCTTCTGTTGCGCGCCGTGCCGCGCCTCGGACCATTCGCCGAGGACGATAAGGTGGGCCTTGAGGCGGGCGATGGGATCGCCGAGCGGCCAGCCGGCGGCTTCGTCCTTCGGGCGGTACTGGCTGGGATCGTCGCTGGTGGAATGGCCCTCCGCCCGGTAGGTGACCAGTTCGATGAGCGTCGCGCCGAGGTTGGCGCGGGCCCGCTCCACCGCCCAGGCGGTCGCCGCATAGACGGCCAGAAAGTCGTTGCCATCGACCCGCAGGCCCGGAAGGCCGTAGCCGATCGCCCTGGAGGCGAAGGGGGAATCGACATCGCCGGCGATGCCGCGGAACGAGGAAATCGCCCACTGGTTGTTGACCACATTGAGCACCACGGGGGCCCGATAGACCGAAGCGAAGGTCAGGGCGTGGTGGAAGTCCCCCTCGGCGGTGGATCCGTCGCCGATCCAGGCGGCGGCGATCTTCGTGTCGTGCTTGTAGGCCGAGGCCATCGCCCAGCCGACCGCCTGGCTGTACTGGGTGCCAAGGTTCCCCGAGATGGAGAAGAACCCATACTCGCGGCTCGAATAGAGCACCGGCAACTGCCGGCCTTTCAACGGGTCGAGGGCGTTGGAGAGCACCTGGTTCATCATCTCGATGAGCGGATAGCCGCGGGCGATCAGCAGGCCCTGCTGGCGGTAGGTCGGAAAGCACATGTCGTCCGGGGCCAGAGCCAGGGCCTGGGCGACGGCCACCGCCTCCTCTCCGGCGCATTTCATATAGAAGGAGGTCTTGCCCTGGCGCTGGGCGCGGTACATCCGCTCGTCGAAGACGCGGGTGAGCATCATGGCGCGCAGGCCGGCCCTGAGCGTCTCGGCGTCGAGCGCCGGCGCCCACGGTCCGGTGGCGGCGCCGTCGGCGTCCAGCACCCGGATCAAGGCGTAGGCCAGATCGCGGACGTCCTGGGGCGCCGCATCGACGGGCGGCCGCGCCACGGTCCCGCCGGCGGAGAGACGCAGATTGCCGAAGTCCACCGCCTGGCCCGGCCGCGCCTTGGGCTCGGGAATGCGCAGGCTGAGCGCGTTGGGCCTGGGCGTCGGTCGAGGTTTGGTCAAGAACGGCTCCAGGAAAGGCGACAAGGCTTCCTCTCAAAGCACAAGAACGCTCAGCGCAAAAGGCCGCGCGCGCCGAGGGGGGGCCGCCGCGAGCGTTCGTGGTAGAGTGGCTGGCCATGAAGATCACCCAAGGTTTTACCCTGTTCGAGACGGCGATCGGCGTCTGCGGCGTGGTCTGGAGCGAGCGCGGCGTCGCCGGCGTCGAGCTTCCCCAGGCGCGAGAGCGGCAGACGCGGGCGCGATTGGCTCGCCGATTTCCGGACGCGGCCGAGGCGCCGCCGCCGCCCGAGGTGCGGACGGCGATCGACGGCATGAAGGCCCTGCTCGCCGGAGAACCCACCGATCTGACCGGCGTGGTTCTCGACCTCGACGGTGCGCCGGATTTCGAGCAAAAAGTGTATGAGATCGCCCGCGCGATTCCTCCTGGCGAGACCCTCACCTATGGCGAAATCGCCATTCGCGTCGGCGAGCCAGGAGCGGCGCGCGAGGTCGGCCGCGCCCTGGGCGCCAATCCGACGCCCATCATCGTCCCCTGTCATCGCGTCCTGGGCGCGGGCGGCAAGGTCGGCGGCTTTTCCGCCCCCGGCGGCGTCGCCACCAAGGCCCGGATGCTCTCCATAGAGGGCGCCCGCACCAGCGCCGCGCCGATGCTGTTCGAGAGCCTGCCGATCAGCGTGAGAGGCGGTCACCTGGGCTGACAAAGAAAGCGGCGCCGCCCCTGGGGGGCGGCGCCGCGATGTTAGTCGTGTCGGAGCGATCAGCGCCGGATCGCGGCGCCGATCTTGTCCTGGGCCTTGCCGACCTTGTTCTGGACGGTCCCGGCGGCCTTTTCGGCGGCCCCCCTGGCCTGCAGATTGGTGTTGCCGGTGACCTTGCCGGCGGCTTCCTTAATCGCGCCGGCGGCCTTCTTGCCCGCGCCATCGATCCGGTTCTCGCTCATCTTCAACCTCGCTAAGCTGTGGATTCGAGCCAAGACAACGGGCCGCCGGGCGGGCGGTTCCGCGATTGTCGAAGCAGATGGGCTTGGGGTGGCAGACGGGCCCCGAGCTCTTTCCCCCGCCCCCTCCCTCGCTTCGCGGAGGAGATCGGGGGGTAAGTTTCATCACCGACTCCCGTCGCTCGTCTCGCCGACCCCGCGCCCCTTGGCTTCGCGTTTGTAATCACGCTTGAACCGCGTGGTGCGCTCAATCTTCCGCATTCAGGTCCGCGAGCAACGCCTCGACGGTCGTGAAACTGGACAGCCCGCCTTTGCGGGCTTCCCGCATCGCCTCGATCGTTTCGGCGTTGGGGACCAGCGGCTCGAAAGGCAGCGCCTTCTCGGCGGCGATCCGCGTCATCATCAGGCGGAAGGCGTCGGACACGGTGAGGCCCATGGCCCCGAGCACGATGGACGCCTCGGCCTTGATGCGCCCATCGATGCGGGCGCGGACAATCGCGTTTTCGGTCATGGATTCACCTCTGGGCTACAATGTAGCACGAAAATCGAGAATCGCGATTGGAACTTGGGGATCGCTTGGGTCGCCCACGGCGCTTTGGTGGAAGCCCGCCAATTCGCGCGTTCTGTCCATTATCGGAAATGGGCGCGAGCCTAGCTTAGGGCTGAGGCACCCGCCAAGGCGATGCTCGGCGACAAGGGCTACGACGCCGACTGGTTCCGAGAGGCCCTGCCCAGCGCGGCATCGAGGCCTGCATCCCTTCGAGATCAAACCAGAAAATCCCCATCCCCTACGACCAGACCCTCTATCGCCAGCGGCACAAGATCGAGAATGCCTTCGGCCGCATCAAAGACTGGCGCCAACTCCCACCCGCTATGATCGGTGCGCCCACACCTTCATGTCCGCCCTCTGCATCGCCGCAACCGTGATATTCTGGCTGTGATCAAAGAGTCCTGACCCTAGGGGACGACGATGTCGAAGGCTACGCTCGGCGTCAGCATGGGCTGGATGACGGCTATCTGGCCGCTAATGACGCTCTCGCTGATGTCCCAGGTTTGCACTTCCAGGTCGCCCTGGGGACAATCTGTGGTGGCCGAGGTGTCCCTCCAAAATACCTGCAGGGCTTCGCCCTGGGAATTGTTCCACTCGATCGAGACCAGCGGATAGATTTTTTTGAGTTTCAGCGGGGTGGTCGGCTGAATGCAATAGACGCCGGTGGACGGATTGGTGAAGGCCAACACGCCGACGGACCGATCGATGCCACCGCCCCTGGTGTAGCTGTAAGCCAGTTTGACGCTGCTGGCGAACGGTTTGGCGCCGGCGATGTCCCCTGAGCTGCGCGTCGATCCGGCGCCGTTGAACTTGGCTCCGGCGGCGTGGGCCGGGACGGTTATCGCGAGCGCCGCGCCGCCCGCGATGAAGTATCCGAGTTTACGCATGTAGGCTCCTCTCGTGATTGGGTGAACCGCCGACGGCGGCGGCCACACCTTGCGTCCTGCTACCTTGCAAGGCCGGATCGCTCCGGCGGCGCGACCTTTAGGGGGGCCGGTTCGATTGTCCAGGAAGGTCGGATCAACTTTTTCTGAGCGGACCTTCGCCGCCGGCGCCCGCCAGCCTGGCTGCCGTATCATATCGTTGACGGAAGAGTCGGCGGACCGCGACCACTGGCCGGCGCGTTGGCTGACCGCGAAGTCCGCTCGATCCTCTTCCCGCGACGGCCACCGAAGAAGCCGCTATGGCGTTGGTCGCGTTTCCGGTGTCGATCGTAGCGGCCTTGGCAGCGTCGTCGGCAGCTTTGGCAGCGTCGGCGGCGGACTTGGACTCGGCGGCCTCTTGCAGCACGCTTTGGCGCGACGAGCGAGGATATGTCGGCCTCGTCAGCGCCAACTCCCACCCGCTACAATCGGTGCGCCCCCGCCTTCATGTCCGCCATCTGCACCGCCGTAACCGTGATATTCTGGCTGTGATCAATGAGTCCTGAGCCTAAGTCCCGGGCCTAAGCCAGGGGCTTCGGCCGGCACCCCCATGGCGTAGTGGTCGATAACGGGACAAAGCCGGACAACTCGGGCCGTGAGGTTCCTGTCGAACTCAGGACGCGGCTGCAGTCATGAAAAGAGGTTGCGGCGGAAGCCAGCAAACCAATGTTAGGAATTCTGTAGGCCGCATACCTGTGATGAAGGACATTATCACAGATAGGGACGCGGCTGGCCTCCGAACCCCGTAGCCTCTCAAATCTCGAACTTCACCCCCTGCGCCAACGGCAGAGTCGTCCCGTAGTTCACGGTGTTGGTCGCGCGGCGCATGTAGGCGCGCCAGGAGTCGGAGCCGGATTCTCGGCCGCCGCCGGTTTCCTTTTCGCCGCCGAAGGCGCCGCCGATCTCGGCGCCGGAGGGGCCGATGTTGACGTTGGCGATGCCGCAGTCGGAGCCGATGGCGGAAACGAACCGCTCGGCCTCGCGCATGTCGCCGGTGAAGATCGACGAGGAGAGGCCCTGGGCGACGTCGTTGTTGAGGGCGATCGCCTGGTCGAAATCGCGGTAGGCCATGACATAGAGGATGGGGGCGAAGGTCTCGCGGCGCACCACATCGCTCTGGGAGGCGATTTCGACCAGGGCGGGATGGACGTAGAACCCCTCCCCGGCCACTTGGGCGCGATCGCCGCCGGCGACCTTGCCGCCCTGGGCGCGGGCGTCGGCGAGGGCGCGTTCCATGCCTTCGAAGGCGGCGCGGTCGATCAGCGGCCCGACCAAGGTGTCTGCGTGACGCGGATCGCCGACGCTCACCGAGGCGTAGGCGCTCTTCAGGCGTTCGACGAAGGCGTCATAGATGCTCTCATGGACAAAGAGGCGCCGAAGGCTGGTGCAGCGCTGGCCGGCCGTTCCCATGGCCGCGAAGGCGACGCCGCGCAGAGTGAGGTCGAGGTCGGCGGAAGGGGCGACGATGGCGGCGTTGTTGCCGCCGAGCTCCAGCAGGGCTCTGGCGAAACGGGCGGCCAGGGCCGGTCCCACGGCGCGGCCCATGGCCGTCGAGCCGGTGGCCGAGACCAGGGCGACCTTGGGCGCGGCGACCAGCGTCTCGCCGACCGCGCGGTCGCCGATCAGCACCGTGCAGAGGTTCGCCGGCGCGTCGCCGAACCTGGCCGCCGCCTTTTCGAAGAGGGCCTGGACGGCCAGGGCGGTGAGGGGGGTCTTTTCCGACGGCTTCCAGACCACGGCGTCGCCGCAGACCAGGGCCAGGGCGGCGTTCCAGCACCAAACCGCGACCGGGAAGTTGAAGGCCGAGATGACCCCCACCACGCCCAGCGGGTGCCAGGTTTCCATCATCCGGTGGTCGGCGCGCTCGGTGGCGATGGTCAGGCCGAAGATCTGCCGCGAGACGCCCACGGCATAGTCGCAGATGTCGATCATCTCCTGAACTTCGCCGAGGCCCTCGGAGATGGTCTTGCCGGCCTCCAGGGTGACCAGCATGCCCAGGTCATCCTTGGCGGCGCGCAACTCATCGCCGAGCAGCCGGACCAGTTCGCCGCGGCGGGGGGCCGGTACCTTGCGCCAGGCGAGGAAGGCGTGGTGGGCGGCGTCGATGGCGGCGCCGGCCTGCGCCGCCGAGCAATCGTGGACCTTGGCGATGGTCTCGCCGGTGATCGGAGAGGTGACGACACGCCCGCCGCCTTCGAAGGCGCGCGCGGTCACGCCGAGGCGTTTCAGGAGGGCCGCGGTTTCCTCGGCGATGGGGGTGGCGAAAAGGGCGCTCACGCGATGGCCGCCAGCTTGGGCTTGGCGGCTTCGGCGAGGGAGGCCGTCTCGGCCGAGGCGTAGGCGGAGCCGAAGCGGTTGGCGAGGAATTCGCCCAGGCCGATTTCCTCCTGGCGCACGAAGCCCTTGGCGGCGAGGCGTCCGGACGAGAGCATGTCGAGGACGGCGCAGATCGCCGAGGCAGTGGTGATCTGGATGCCGCTGACCATCTGGCCGTTCATCTCGCGGGCGTAGATCTTGTTGGCGTAGGTCTCCTGCACAAGGTGACCGTTCTTGAGGCCCGACACGGTGACGAAGACGATGACCACGTCCTGCATCGTGGCCGGCACCGACTGCTCAAGGATGTCCTTCAAAAGATCGCGCCGGTCGCGCAGGCGAAGGTCGTTCAGGAGCGCCTTCATGATCGCCGCGTGGCCCGGATAGCGGATGGTGCGGTAGTTGAGGTTGCGCACCTTGCCGGCCAGGGTCTCGCACAGGGTGCCCAGGCCGCCCGACGTATTGAAGGCCTCATAGGCCACGCCGTCCAGGGCGAAGGCCTCGCATTCTTCCAGGGCGCGGGTCTGGCGCGGCAGGCCATCGACGATGGCCTCGCACGGCTCGCAATATTCGTTGATCACTCCGTCGGTGGACCAGGTGAGATTGTAGTTGAGGGCATTGGATGGATATTTCGGGAGGGCGCCGACGCGCAGGCGCACGTCGTGCAGCACGTCGAAGTGCTGGGCCAGATCGGCCGCCACGATGGAGATGAAGCCGGGCGCCAGGCCACATTGGGGGATGAAGGCGGTCTGGGCGCCTTCCGCCAGGGCTTTCACCTTGCGGGTGGAGGCGACATCCTCGGTGAGGTCCAGATAGTGGGCGCCGGCGGCCTTGGCGGCCTCGGCGACCTTGTAGGTCAAATGATAGGGGGCGGCTGAGAGGACGGCGAATTTGCCCTTGAGCAAGTCGGTGAGGGCGGCGGCGTCGGTGACGTCCAGCACCTTGTGCTCGACGCGCGGGTGGGCGGCCATTTCGGCGAGCTGGTCGGCGCTGCGGTCGGCGACGATGACCCGGTAGTCCCCGCTATCGCTGAGCAGTTGGGCGATGGTCGAGCCGATATGACCCGCGCCGATGACGACGACGTCCTGCATGTATCTTCTCCCTTGAATGGCCTGGATAGGGCAAAATGGGGGGCCGCAGCGTCGATTCACATTGCCAAACCGACGAAACGCCGATCCAATCGCGGCGGATCGCCGAGGAAATCTCGCACATGGACGAACTCGACCGCCGCCTGATCGCGGCCCTGCGCGAAGACGCCCGCGCCCCCACCGCCAAGCTCGCCCGAAGCTTGAGCCTTTCGCGCACCACGGTGCAGAGTCGGCTGGAGCGCCTGGAACGCTCGGGCGTGATCACCGGCTACACGGTGCGTCTCTCGCAAGCCCACGAGCGCGGCCAGATCCACGCCTATGTGATGCTGACCCTCATTCCCAAGAACGCGCCGGCCGTGGTCGCCGCCATCCGCCGCCTTCCTGCCGTGCGCCTGCTGCGATCGGTGAGCGGCCCCTTCGACCTGATCGCCGAGGTCGTGACCCCATCGGCGGCCGAGATGGACGCCCTGATCGACGCCCTGGGGGCCCTGGACGGGGTGGAGCGGACGACGAGTTCGGTGGTGCTATCGACGAAGGTGGATCGGTAGACGGCGCGGCGGCGGTCGCGCCCTCATCGTGAATGCCATCGACGAGGCGGCGTCGTTCTGGCGCCGGCGGGGCTTCCTGCCCTCCAAGGACGATTCGATGATGCTCTTCCGCTCGATGGCGGATATCGCGGCCACGCTGGAGGCGCGGAAATAGGAGGTTGACGGAGAGCCGACCTACGGCGCCGCGTCCAGCCCTCCCCCGAACGCCGTATAGAGGGTCACCAAGTTGGTCGCCTCGATAAGCTGGGTGGTCACCAGGGTCTGCTGGGCGGCGTAGTAGGTGCGCTGGGCGATAAGGGCGTTGAGATAGGTGTCGGCGCCGGCCTGGTAGCGGGCGTTGGCCAGGGTGAGCGAGTCCATCGCGGCGGCGACCAGGGCGCGCTGGGCCGCCAGTTCGCGGTCGATCGTGCCGCGCTGGGCCAGGGCGTCGGCGACTTCGCGGAAGGCGGTCTGGACGGCCTTTTCATAGGTGGCGACGGCGAGGGCGCGCTGGGCCTTAGCGAGGTTCAGGTTGTCCCGGTTGGCCCCGAAGTCGAAGATCGGCTGGGTGATGGAGGGGGCGAAGGTCCAGGTGGCGGCGGCGCCGCGAAACAGGGTCGAGAGGGCGTTGCTGGTCAGGCCCCCCGAGCCGGTCAGCGAGATCGTCGGGAAGAAGGCGGCGCGGGCGGCGCCGATGTTGGCGTTGGCGCCGCGAAGCTGGTCCTCGGCCTGCACCACATCGGGGCGGCGCAGGAGCACCGACGAGGAAAGCCCGGCCGGCAGTCGCGAAAGCACCACCACCGGCGCGCCGATCTGGGTCGGCAGCAGTTCGTCGGTCACCGGCGCGCCGACCAGCAGTTCGAGAGCGTTGCGGTCCTGGGCGACCTGGGTGGTCAGGCGCGCCACGTCGAAGCGGGCCTGTTCGACGATGGTCTGGGCCTGGCTCACGTCGAGCTCCGAGGCGATGCCGCCGCCGAAGCGGGCGCGGGTGAGATTCAGGGTCTTGCCCCCGTTGATCACCGTATCCTCGGCGATCTTCAGCAGCGAACGGTCGGAGGCCAGGGTGATGTAGTCGCCGGCGACCTCGTCGATCAGGATGATCTGGGCCAGGTCACGGGCCTCTCTGGTGGCGAAATACTGGTCCTGGGCGGCCCGGGAGAGGTTGCGCAGCTTGCCGAACAGGTCGAGCTCGAAGGCGCTGACGCCCAGGCCGACGTTGTATTGATGTTCACTGAACGGGGACGCGCCGCGCGATGTCCCTCCTCCGCCGCCGCCACCGATGGTGCTGCCGGATGGAAACTGGCCGAATGTGGCGCCGGCCTGGGCATTGAGGTGGGGATAGAGATTGGACCGTTGGACCTGATATTGCGCCCGCGCCGCGGCGATGTTGGCCATGGCGATGCGCAGATCGCGGTTGTTGGCCAGAGCCTCGTCGATCACCGTCTTCAGCTTCGGGTCGGAGATGAAGTCCCGCCAGCCCAGCACCGGCTGAACCGTGGCGCTCGGCGGCGCATAGGCCCGCCCGGTGGGAAAGGCGGCGGGGGTCGGCTGGGCGGGGCGATGGTAGCGGGGCGCGAGGTCGATGCAGCCGGCGAGGAAGAGGGCCGCGAGGGCCGCAACGGCGCCCCTTCTCCCCTTGCGGGAGAAGGTGTCGGCCCCCGGTCCCGGCCGCAGGCCGGGCCGAGGACAGGCTCCGCCGACGGATGAGGGGTCGCGCCGGCGCAGCCGTGGAAAACCCCTCATCCGGCCCTTCGGGCCACCTTCTCCCGCCGCCGACGGAGAAGGAAATGATCGGGCGCGGCCCATCATGCCGAAACCCCTTCCGGCGCCGGGTCGGGGGCTCGAGGCCCTTTCTTCCGAAATCCTCGCCGCACGCCCACGAAAAACAGGGGCACGAAGAAGATGGCCAGGACGGTGGCCGCCAGCATGCCGCCGATGACGCCGGTGCCGATGTCGTTCTGGCTGCCGGCGCCGGCCCCGGTGGAGATGGCTAGGGGGAAGACGCCGGCGATGAAGGCCAGAGAAGTCATCAGGATCGGGCGCAGCCTCAGTCTCGCCGCCTCCAGGGCCGCGTCCCGGTAGCCCACCCCGCGTTTCTCAGCCTCGTCGGCGAACTGGACGATGAGGATGGCGTTCTTGGCCGACAGGCCGATGGTGGTTAAGAGGCCGACCTGGAAATAGACGTCGTTGTAGAAGCCGCGCAGGGTGGCGGCGAGCACCGCCCCCAGGACGCCCAAGGGGACCACCAGCATGACCGCGAAGGGGATCGACCAGCTCTCGTAGAGGGCGGCCAGGCACAGAAAGACCACCAGCATGGAGACGCCGTAGAGGGCCGGCGCCTGGCTCCCCGACGCCCGCTCCTGATAGGAAAGGCCGGTCCAGTCGAAGCCGAACCCCTTCGGGAGTTTGGCGACCAGCTTTTCCATTTCGCTCAGGGCCACCCCAGAACTCTTTCCGGGGGCGGCCCCACCCTGGATGTCCGTGGAGGGCAGCCCGTTGTAACGCTCGAGCTGGGCGGGACCGACCGTCCAGCTGGTGGTCGAGAAGGCCGAGAACGGGGCCATGGCGCCGGCGGCCCCGCGTACGAACCAGCGGCCGAGATCCTCGGGGCTGGTGCGATACGGCGCGTCGCCCTGCATATAGACCCGCTTGACCCGGCCCCGATCGATGAAGTCGTTGATGAACGAGCCGCCCCAGGCGGAACTGAGGGTGTCGTTGATGTCGCCTTGCGAGAGGCCCAGGGCGCCGGCGCGCGCCTGGTCGATGTCCAGGTGCAGTTGCGGGGTATCGTCCAGCCCGTTGGGGCGCACCCCGGCCAGCAGCGGATCCTTGGCGGCCATGCCGAGCAGCTGGTTGCGCGCGCCGGTCAAGGCGGCGTGGCCGAGACCCGCCTTGTCCTCAAGTTCGAGATCGAAGCCCGAGGAATTGCCCAGTTCGCGCACCGCCGGGGGCACCAGGACGTAGACCTGGGCGTCGCGGATGGCCGACAAGGCGCGATTGGCGCGCTGGGCGATGGCGGGGGCGTGGTTCTTCGCGCCCGGCCGGTCCTTCCAGTCCTTCATGTGGAGGAAGGCGATGCCCTGGTTCTGACCCGAGCCGGCGAAACTGAAGCCGACCACGGTGAAGACCGTATCGACATTGGCCTTCTCCTGGGTGAGCCAATAGTGCTCGACCTGCTTGGCGACCGCTATGGTGCGCGCCTGGATGGCCCCGGTGGGCAGGCTGTAGATGGTCATCAGTCCTCCCTGGTCCTCCTCCGGGAGGAAGGCGGTGGGCAGGCGGATGAACAACAGGGCCATGGCGCCCGCCAGCACGGCGTAGACGATCACCGCCGGCGCCGGGCGGCCGATGATGCGGCGCAGGCCGCCGTCGTAGCGCCGGACACCCCCCTCGAAAGTGCGGTTGAACCAGCCGAAAAAGCCCCGCTGGGCGCGCGAGCCTTTTTCCACCGGGGCCAGCAGGGTCGCGCACAGGGCCGGGGTGAGGATCAGGGCGACCAGCACCGAGAGCACCATGGCCGAGACGATGGTCACCGAGAACTGGCGATAGATGACACCCGTCGAGCCGCCGAAAAAAGCCATGGGCAGAAAAACCGCCGACAGCACCAGGGCGATGCCGACCAGGGCGCCGGTGATCTCACCCATGGACTTGAGGGTGGCTTCCTTGGGAGGGAGGCCTTCCTCGGTCATGATCCGCTCGACGTTCTCCACCACCACGATGGCGTCATCGACCAGCAGGCCGATGGCCAGCACCATGGCGAACATGGTGAGCGTATTGATCGAATAGCCGAACGCCGCCAGGACTCCGAAGGTCCCCAGCAGCACCACCGGCACCGCGATGGCCGGGATCAGGGTCACCCGCCAGTTCTGCACAAAGACGAACATCACCGCGATGACCAGGATGATCGCCTCGATCAGGGTGATCACCACCTGCTTGATGGAAAGCCTGATGAAGGTGGTGGAATCGACCGGGAAGCTCAGCTTGACCCCCGGCGGGAAGTTGGCGGAAAGCTCCGTGGCCCGTTTCTTGACCGCGTCGGCGGTGCTGAGCGCACTGGCGCCCGGCGCGAGCTGGATGGCCAGCCCCGCTCCGGGCCGGCCGTTGATGCGGCTGACGACGCCATACTGTTGCGCGCCCAGCTCCACCCGGGCCACATCGCCCAGGCGCACCTGCGATCCGTCCGGCGCCGTGCGCAGCAGGATGGCCCGAAAC